>NZ_CAJZIE010000001.1:0-73537 GCF_916049665.1 uncultured Rothia sp.
GAGGGCGGTCCTATATCTTTCGCTGTGGATACTAATGGGTCATTATCATCTTGATGGCGGCGAGGACCACCACTATAACGGTGAGGAAGATAGCCATCTTGAGGGTTCTGAACGTGAACGGCTCTTTACGGTATCGGGCAATGACGAAGTTGAGGGTAAAGATACGCCACACGACGGTTGCAAGGCACAATCCGATGGTGAGGTCGAAGATTCCGTCAGAGAGGTCTTGGTGGAGCAGTAGCGCGGCTAGAACCAGTACGGTCACCGGGAAAACCGTTGTACTGAGGATCGGGCTTGCATTTCCGAGAGCGTGGCGCAAGAACGAACGGGACAGCTTGTCCCCGTGGACTACTCGGTGCTCCTGAATTTCCGAAATGACGTGGGCCGCGTAGGTGGTCAGACCGGTGCCCGCAATGTAGAGAATCGCGGTGCCGTCGTAGAGGGCGTGCACATCATAAATGCTCAGCAGAGCCGCCAGCACCAAGAAATTACCGTAGGTGTACGCGGAGACACGATGCGCAATGTCGTGAGCGTCGAGGCGTTCAAACGCTCGAGCTGTTTTACGGTCGATGAGTGGCATAATGTTCCTTCGCGAGGGGCTAGAGGAGTGAGGACCAGAGTCGGCAGAGGTTCTCCGCCATCTTGATGCGGCGCGGACGCTCCGCCCACTGGGTGTACAGCAGCTCGGTGCAGACCTGCTCGTACTCGGCGGACACTTCATCCAGCATCGAGACCATTGTGCGGTCAATGACGAACGTTGACACTTCCATGTTCAGTGAGAAGGAACGCGGGTCCATATTGGACGAGCCAATGAACGTAATTTCGTCGTCGACCATCATGAACTTGGAGTGCAACACGGTCGGGCTGGGGTACTGCAGAATACGCACACCCGCCTGCAGCAGCTGCTCGTAGTAGGAACGCTGCGCCATGTTCGGCAGGAACTGGTCGCCCTTCTCGCACACAATCACGGTGGTTTCAATACCGGAGTAGGCGGCGTTCGTGAGTGCCTGCAGTAGGGTCTCTTCGGGCACGAAGTAGGGCGAGCAGATGGTAATACGCCGCTCGGCATTGTAGATCAAGTAGTTGATGAGGCGCAGGTTATTTTCGGTTTCAAAACCGGGGCCGGAGGGAACAACCTGGGCACGCATCCCATCCTCGTAGTAGGGGATGGCGGTGTTAATTTCTGCCAGGATCAGCTGGTTCGTTTCGGAGTACCAGTCGGAGACGAAAACGGCGTTGAGCTCTTCAACGATGGGGCCGGTGCAGGAGAAGGTCAGGTCCTTCCACTCCAAGCCCTTCTTAATGTTTTCGGGCATGTCGTAGGAGCGGTGAATAGCGTTCTGCGAACCGGAGAACGCGACGCGTCCGTCCACGACGAGGACCTTGCGGTGGTTACGCAGGTCGGGTCGCTGCCACTTGAGTTTCCACGGTTTGAGCGGCAGCATGAGGCGCCACTGCATACCCGAGTCGTTGAGCATTTTCACGAGTTTCTTATAGGACGGGTATTTGCGGGAGCCGATGTGGTCGATGAGTACGCGCACCTGTACACCGCGTTCGTGGGCTGCGAAGAGGGCGTCCCAGAGGACTGCGCTCGCCTCGTCGTAGGCGGTGATGTAGAACTCGAAGTGCACGTATTTGGTGGCGCGGTCGACTTCTTCCGCCATGGCGACCATTGCCTCGTGGTTGTCGGTGTGGAGGGTGAATTGGTTGCCGCCGACCAGGGGGAGTGAGCCCAGGGTGTAGTTGAGCTGGCTGGCTGCCTTTGCGGGGTCGGAGAGGTCGTCGGTGCGGGTGAGGAAGGGCTTGTTCTCGCTGACTTCGCGGATCAAGTCGTTCATGGCGTGTTGGCGTGCGCGGCGGTAGGCGGGCAGGCGCGAGGAGCCGAAGACGAGGAATGCGATGAACCCTACGAAGGGGATGAAGAAGATGGCCATGAGCCAGCCCAGTGCAACCACGGGTTTGCGGTTGTAGGGGAGCCAACAGAGGGCTGCGAGTCGGATGAGGATATCGGCTATGCCGAGTGCGAGGCGCAGCCAGTCGGGCAGGAAGTCGAGGGAGGTGGGGGCAAACAAGTTCACCCGTCTATTATGCCAGTATTTCGTGTGGGGCTTGGGAGAGCGGGTTTGCCGCTTCGTATGTGATGTGTCGGTATTGTGTGCCAGCGGCGGGGCTGGAGTTTAGCTGGCTATGCTGTGAGCCTTAACGCTAAAAATGCACTTGAGCATTGTGTGCAGTGGTGAAATAATTGCAGTTATGCAGAAAAAGGAACAGAGTCTTCGCGAACGCCGCCGCGAACAAACCTGGACGGCAATCCACGAAGCAGCCCTCAAACGCGTCCGCGACCACGGGATGCGCGGAACCACCGTTGAAGAAATCGCCCAGGAGGCGGGCGTCTCCCCGCGTACCTTCTTCAACTACTTCCCCTCCAAAGAGGACGCCGTCCTGGGTCTGCGTGAACCGGTGGTCAGCGAGGAAATCCTCGAAACAGACCGCGCCCACGAGGATGACAACACGATTATTCGTGTAACCCATCTTCTCTGGGAGGTCATTTTCCAGAGCTTCCACTACGCCAAGGGCAAGGACCCTCGAGCTCCCTATCAGGAGTTCCCCGAGTCCGCGAAGCGAATGAAAATGCACTACATGAAGTGCGAACAGGTGCTCACCGAGTACCTGAACACCATCGACTGGGTGGCTTTTGATGCTGCTGGTCGCCGCGGCCCCTTCCCGCGCCGAAACCCGGCTGACCCGCTGACCGATCACTTCCGCGAGCGATCGCGCGCAAAGGTCCAGCTTGCCTCCGCGGTGCTTCGTCAGCTGGAGTTTGCCCGCAACCTGGAGGACAAAGAGGATATCGCCCGCGGTATTCGCCAGACGGTGAAGACCTTCCAGTTCCTGCTTTTTGAGCAGAGTCGACCTGCAATCTAGCGGCGGTTTACTACTGCAAACGGCAAAGCCCGCCGGAACCAAATCGGGGCGACCAAATCGGGGCGACCGATTCGAGCAACCGAATCAAGAACCTGGCGGACACATAACAGAAACATATA
Source organism: uncultured Rothia sp. (assembly GCF_916049665.1). GTDB lineage: Bacteria > Actinomycetota > Actinomycetes > Actinomycetales > Micrococcaceae > Rothia. Next base: position 3,045 of record NZ_CAJZIE010000001.1, read on the forward strand.
GAACGTAACTAAGGATTAAACGATGAGTACAGAGGAAAAGAAGCTACCTCAGCCGCCAGCCGGTGAGACTAAGCAGGAAAGTAAAAACCGCATCCGCGCCATGTTCCTGGGCTTGGTCATTGTGATGCTCATGTCCTCGCTGAACCAGACGATTCTGGCGCCGTCGCTGCCCACGATCGTCGGTGAGCTTCACGGCGTGGAGCACATGAGCTGGGTGATTACCATTTTCATCCTGCTGTCGACGATTACGATGCCGGTCTACGGCAAGCTTTCTGACCAGTTCGGACGCAAGCCCTTCCTGATTTTTGCGATTGTCGCTTTCATGGCGGGTTCGGTTGTTGGCGCGCTCGCGCAGAACATGAACTGGCTGATTTTTGCTCGCGCCCTGCAGGGTCTGGGCGGTGGTGGCCTGATGATTCTTTCTCAGGCGGTGATTGCTGACGTGATCCCTCCTCGCGACCGAGGCCGCTACATGGGTATTATCGGTGGCGTTTTCGCGTTCTCGTCGGTGGCTGGTCCGCTGATTGGCGGCTGGATTACTGAGGGCCCGGGTTGGCGTTGGGCGTTTTGGCTGAATCTGCCGTTGGCTATTTTGTCGATTCTCGCGGTGATTTTCTTGCTGCCGCACCGCCCGTTCCGTGAGCGTGAGAAGCACAGCATCGACTACCTTGGTTCGTTGATTTTGATGGCGGGTACGAGTGCGCTCGTGCTTGCTACGATCTGGGGCGGTAACCAGTACGAGTGGACGTCGCCGCAGATTATTGGTCTGCTGATTTTCTCGGTGGTTGCTGCGCTGGTGTTCATCCCGGTGGAGAACCGTGCGGCTGAGCCGGTTATGCCCATGTACCTGTTCAAGAACCGTAACTTCCTGCTGACTCTGGGTGCTTCGCTGGCGCTGGGCGTGGCGATGTTCGGTGCGGTGGAGTACATCCCGACCTATCTGCAGATGGCGCTGGGCGTGAGTGCTACGGTGGCTGGCCTGCTGATGATCCCGATGATGGGTGTCATGCTGGTGGTGTCGATTGTGACGGGCCGCGTGGTGTCGAAGACCGGTCGCTATAAGAGTTACGTGACGACCGGTACCGCGGTTGTGGCGTTGGGCCTGTTCCTGCTGTCGACTGTGACTGTTGAGACTCCGACCTGGCTGTTCTGTATATACCTTGCGGTGATGGGTGCCGGTCTGGGTATGTCTATGCAGTTCTTGACTCTGATTGTTCAGAATGCGTTCCCGGTGAGTGTGGTTGGTACCGCGACGGCGTCGAATAACTTCTTCCGTCAGGTGGGTGCTACTGTGGGTGCCTCGCTGGTGGGTGGTCTGTTTACCTCGCGTCTGACGTCGCTGATTTCTGAGCGTATGCCGCAGCAGGCGCTGCAGTCTTCGGGTAGCCATGCGTCTTCGTCTCTGACTCCTGAGCTGGTGGCGTCTTTGCCGGAGCCGGTGCACGGCATCATTGTGAATGCGTATAACGATGCGCTGATTCCGCTGTTCCTGTACCTGGTGCCGCTGGGCCTGGTGTCTACGCTGCTTCTGTTCTTCATTCGTGAGGATGCGCTGGCGACGACCCTGGAGACTGAGCCGGCTGTTGATATTGCCCGTGCGGCGACCGGTGCGATTCCGGTAATTACTCCGGAGATGGCTGCTAAGGATGCGCAGGCTTTGAAGAGCATTCACGGCTCTGCTCGTGCTCGTATTGATGAGTCGTTGAGTTCGGAGGCTTCGCCGGATTCGGAGCCTAACGCTAAGAGCTAGGGTCTTAGCACTAGATGCGGAGGCGTTGCCTTCCTATATAAGTGGCGCCCCGGTGCGAGTCGTGTGCTCGTGTCGGGGCGCTGTTTTTGGCTGAGTTGCCTTAAATAGCGCGCTTAAGAGGTGTGCCTTAGTGCTTGGTTTAGGGGTTGGAAGTGTTGGTTTAGTCCCTTAAATAGTGGGTTTACGTGGTGTTTTGCCCCGTTAAAACGCTTATCGAAAAGGTTATTACGTCCCTATGTCGAGAGAATTGTTTCCGATGTAAAATTTTCGTAAAAATTGTTAATCCGCCCCTTTTCCCCGGTATTCCGGGGCATTTTTTTACCCAGCTCCCTTTTAGCTTGCATACAGGCTGTTCTAAGGGGTGAAAGTGCCCAATGTGGGTTTGGTGGAAGTGTTACAGGCTATATAAGATAAAGTACATATGCTCCTAGTGACAGTCATCACGAAGCAGTGCGCTAGGACAGCATGACACACATGCCTTAACACCGACATCTACACAAGGAGGGGAACCGTCCCATGTTTAGGTACATCCTCCAGCGATCGCTGACGTACCTCGTCATGGTCTTTATTACGACCACGATGGGTTACTTTGCAGCGGTTACTGCCCTGAAGCCTGCCCTCTTGGAGCAGGAAAAGGTTCCGAAGCCTAGCCCCGAGCAGGTGAACCGTAACTTCGCATCCCTGGGTCTCGATCCCGAAATGAACCCCTGGGACCGCTACGTTCAGTGGCTGACCAATGTGGTCACCAAGTTCGATTGGGGCCGTAGCCCCAACGGCGCGTACATTAACCAGGAATTTGGCCAGCGCGTGTGGGTTTCTACCCGCCTGCTGCTGGTGGCTACCATTCTCTCGATTGTGATTGGTATTGCCCTGGGTGTGTACTCGGCAGCTCGCCAGTACAAGTTCTCTGACCGTGTTATCACCGGTTACTCCTACCTGGTCTACATCATCCCCGCTCCCGTTGCTTACTTCGTGGTGCAGCAGGGCGCGACCACTATCAACAACATCGCCGTTGCTAATGGTGGAGAGAAGATTTTCTATGTGACCGGTATTTCGACTCCGGGTCTGACCGGATTCTGGGAAATCACCATGGATATGGCGGCGCACTACGTCGTGCCGACCTTCTGTATGACCATCTTCGGTTGGGCTGGTTACCAGATTGCACAGCGTCAGTACCTGCTCGATAACGTGAACGCTGACTTCGTGCGTACCGCTCGTGCTAAGGGCTTGACCCGTAACCAGGCGATTACTCGCCACGCACTGCGCGTCTCCTTCATCCCCGTGGCACAGTCCATCGCGTACCAGATTCCGATGATTTTTGCGGGTGCATTCTTCGCCGAGACCGTCTTTGCATGGCCCGGTATCGGTAAGTGGTCGATTGACTCCATTTCCGCGCAGGACGTGAACGCTGCGACCGTGACCCTCGCGTACGGTTCTGCACTGTTCGCTGTCGGTGCGATCATCGCTGATATCGCTACCACCATCGTCGACCCCCGAGTGAGGATCTCATGAGTCAGGTAACTGCAACTTCCTCCGTACCGGTGGTACAGGAGAACGGTGACTTCAAGGTCATCAACAAGAGCGTTATTATTCTGCGCCGCTTCCTGCGTAACAAGGCTGCAGTCTTCGGTCTGTGCGTGTTCATCGGCATGGGTCTGTTCGGTCTGTTCGGTAAGTACCTGACCAAGTACAAGCCCAACGACATTGACTACATGGCGCTGGGTGAAGGCCCCTCGGCCGAGCACTGGTTCGGTACCACCATCGCGGGTAATGACGTGTTCGCCATGATGTCTGAGGCCGTCTGGACCTCTCTCCAGATTGGTGTGGTCGTCGGTTTGGCCACTGTGTTCATCTCCGCAGTTTACGGTTGTGTGATGGCGTACTTCGGTGGCTGGATTGACAAGATTATGCTGTTCATCCTCGAGACCCTGATCATGGTTCCCTCGCTGCTGATTCTGGCAATTCTGATTAACGGTCAGGTTGGTAAGCAGATTCAGAAGAGCGTCCCCACCTGGGTTCTGCTCTCTGCAGTGCTGATTGCCTTCGGCTGGATGGGTAGCGCCCGTGTTATTCGTGCAATGGCGCAGTCCCTCATCAACCGCGACTTCGTGAAGGCTGCACGCTACATGGGTGTGCACCCCTTCAAGATTGTGATGCGCCACCTGGTTCCGAACATTGGCTCCCTGCTGGTTCTGAACTTCACCAGCGGCATCATGGGCGCTGTGCTCTCTGAGGTCGCTTACTCCTTCATCGGCATCGGTATTAAGTACCCCAACTACTCGCTGGGCTCGCTGATTTCGGATGCTTCGCAGCAGATTAACACCCTGCCGCACATGTTCTGGTTCCCGGTTCTGTTCTTCTTCCTGCTGGTTGGTCCGCTGGCCCTCATGAACGACGGTCTGCGTGACGCATTCGACCCGACTTCGATGTCGGTCGGTAAGATCAAGAAGTCCAAGAAGAACGAGAAGGCAGAGGCACCCGCTGCCGCTGCAAAGGAGGCGAAGAACTAATGAGTACCTCTCCCGTTCTGAGCGTTAAGGACCTCAACGTCCGCTTCAATACTGAGAATGGCGTCGTGCACGCTGTTCGCGGTGTGAACTTTGACCTGTACCCCGGTAAGACCCTGGGTATTGTGGGTGAGTCCGGTTCCGGTAAGTCCGTTGCCTCCATGGCAATCATGGGTCTGCACCCGACTACCGCTGACATCACCGGTTCGGTCAAGTACAACGGCACCGAGCTGCTGGGCTTGAGCGATAAGGAAATGTGCGCATACCGCGGCAAGGAGATCTCTATGATCTTCCAGGATCCGCTGTCCTCTCTGACCCCCGTGTACACCATTGGTGATCAGATTGCTGAGGTGCTCAAGGTCCACAACAAGGGCATGAGCAAGCAGGCTATCAAGGACCGTTCCATCGAACTGATGCGTATGGTGGGTATTCCCTCGCCGGCTGACCGCCTGCGTTCCTTCCCGCACGAGTTCTCCGGTGGTATGCGTCAGCGCATCATGATCGCTATGGCGATTGCGAATGACCCCCGCGTGCTCATCGCCGATGAGCCCACCACCGCACTGGATGTGACCATTCAGGCGCAGGTGCTGGAGGTTATGCAGAAGGCTCAGGATGAGACCGGCGCAGCGACCATCATGATTACCCACGACCTCGGTGTTGTGGCTGGTATGGCTGACGACATTCTGGTGATGTACGCCGGTAAGCCGGTGGAGATTGCGAAGGCAGAAGACCTGTACAAGCATCCCTCCCACCCGTACACCATCGGTCTGCTGGGTGCGGTCCCGCGTGTGGACCGTTCCGAGAAGGTCTCCCTGGTACCCATCGAGGGTACCCCTCCGAACCTGATTAACCCGGTGACCGCGTGCTCCTTCCGCCCGCGTTGCCCCATCGCTAAAAGCGGTGGCCAGTGCTGCCAGGACTCCAACGGCGAGCCCGATCTGCAGCTGCTGGAAGGCGTTGGCGAGGGCCACTACTCCTCCTGCACCATCTCTCAGGAGCTGGTCGGTAAGACCGCAGACGAGCTGTACCCGGTTCCGGAACCCCCGGTATCGAAGTACGACGGCATCCCGCGTGAGGAGCGTGCCCCCGTCCTGGAGGTCCGCAACGTCAAGAAGCACTTCCCGCTCATGAAGGGTGCGCTGATTAAGCGCCGCGTGGGCACTGTGAAGGCTGTGAACGGCGTGTCCTTCGACATTCGCGAGGGCGAGTGCTTCTCCATCGTGGGTGAGTCCGGTTGTGGTAAGACCACCACCCTGCTGGAAATCATGGAGTTCAACAAGAACACCGACGGTGAGATTCTGATTAACGGAACCTCCACCAAGGACGGCAAGTCCGCAGGTGAGATTCTTGAGCTGCGTAAGAACCAGCAGATGGTGTTCCAGGACCCCACCGGTGCTCTGGATCCGCGCTTCACCGTTTACGAGGTGCTGGCTGAGCCCCTGGAAAACCAGGGCATGAACAAGGCAGACATCAAGAAGCGCGTCATCGAGCTGATGCACATTGTGGGTCTGCAGCCCGACCACGTGAACCGCTTCCCGAACCAGTTCTCTGGCGGTCAGCGTCAGCGTATCGGTATTGCTCGTGCGCTTGCCGTTAACCCTAAGCTCGTGGTTCTGGATGAGCCGGTGTCCGCACTGGACGTGTCCGTCCAGGCTGGTGTGATCAACCTGCTGGAGGAGTTGCGTGCAAACCTGGGCCTGAGCTACCTGATGGTTGCTCACGACCTCGCGGTGATTCGCCACGCATCCGACCGCGTTGCAGTGATGTACCTGGGTCGTATTGTTGAGATCGGTGACGTCGACCAGGTGTTCGACAACCCGATTCACCCGTACACCCGTGCACTGCTCTCGGCGATTCCGGTTCCGGATCCCGAGGTTGAGGCAAAGCGCCACCGCATTATGCTTGAGGGCGACCTGCCCACTCCGGTGAACGCGCCTAAGGGTTGTGGCTTCTCGAGCCGTTGCCCGGTCTTCAAGCTGCTGCCTGAGGACAAGAAGCGTCGTTGCCTGGAGGAGATGCCGGAACTGACCCCCGTTGAGGGCCAGGATCACGGTTATGCTTGCTACTACCCTGAGGCTGAGGCCGCTACGGTGTAGCTCTAGAGTCGGCTGAATAAGTCGCATGTGTGCCGAGGGGCGAATATTCGTTGAATATTCGCCCCTCGGGTTTTTTATGCCCGGTATTGGTGGGCTGTACGTTGTTCGAGATTGTCACCTAGTGAGACGGTGCGAGCCGCAGAATGTGGCGCTAGGCACTGAAACCACCAAGAAAACAGGAAAAACTGCACTGACTAGGCGTAACCTTTCTCACCATTCAAGATATGAATATTTATGGAAGAGCTTTCCTGCTGGCAGTAAGCCATAATTAAGCCTGTGGGTGCGCCGCTAGGGGCGTACCTCAAGGAACACATTCATAGACCGGCACTAATTCATCGCTCACCGCACCCTATTGCGGCGCATGAGCAGGGAATCCTTGACGCTTTCCTGCAGGATTATTGAGGGTCAAACGTATAAGAGGACACTCTCATGGAGAAGAATTTCATCCTGAACCGTCGTACCGTTCTCGGTGGCGCTGCAGCACTGGGTACCGTGGGCGTACTGGCTGCGTGCGGCTCGTCCAAGGACTCCAAGGCAACCACCAAGGGTGCAACCGTGGGCACCGATGCCAAGGAGCTTTATGACCTTGGCGAGGCCGCTGTTTCTGAGCTGAAGGATGGCGGCACTCTGCGCCTGGCTGTTCCGGGTATTGGTCCGGACTTCAACCTTTTCAGCGCGGACGGCAACTCCCTGTACACCCAGACCGCTATGAGCCCCGTGGCTTACGCAGGCCTGTGGCAGGGTGACCCCCTGGGTAAGCGCACTCTGGCTCCCGAGTTTGCGAAGAGCTTCGATGTCGCCGAAGAAAACGGTCTGCCCGTCGTCTCCATTGAGCTGAACCCCCAGGCTAAGTTCAACGATGGTACCCCCATCGACTACAAGGCTCTGCAGGCTACCTGGAACATCCTCAAGAGCACCGATGGTGACTACAAGGTCGGAAGCAGCGGCATCTACAGCAGCATTGCTTCCGTGGATCGCGACGGTGATGACTTCAAGGTGAAGGTAACCTTCTCCGCACCTTACTACCCGCTGAATACCCTCTTCGCTGGCATTGTGCACCCGGCTCTGCTGGACAAGGAACTCTTCAACACTGGTTTCGTTGACAAGCCGCACCCCGAGTACTGGGTTGGCCCCTTCACCATTGCTGAAGGTGGTTGGAACTCGACCGAGAAGACCCTGACCCTGACCCGCAACGACAAGTGGTGGGGCGAGAAGCCCGTTCTGGAGCGCATTGTCTTCCGTCAGATGGATCCCGCTGCTGAGCGCGCGGCATTCAAGAACGATGAGCTTGATGCGATTGGTGCTACCACCGCTTCCGCATACAAGGAGCTCAAGGACGTTGCTAACATCGAGATCCGCCGAGGCTCTCGCCTGTTCTCCGGTGGCGTGACCATGAACCCCGCCCGCATGCAGGATGTTGCTCTGCGCCGCGCTGTGGTTACTGGTCTGAACCGTGAGGCTCTCGCCAAGGTTCGTTTCCAGGGCCTGGATTACGAAGAGAAGCTTCCCAACTCGATGATTCACATGCCCTTCAACGAGTACTACCAGGACACCTACCCGACCCCGAACAACGATGCTGCTGCAGCATCCAAGATTCTGGAAGATGCAGGCTACACCAAGAACGGTGAGTTCTACGAGAAGGACGGCAAGCAGGCTGCCTTCAAGTTCTCCATCTTCGGTGAGGATCCCACCTCCAAGGCTGTCGGTCAGACCCTGGTTCAGCAGCTGAAGTCCGTAGGTATTAATGCTGAGCTCGACTCCCGTGCTGTTAGCGAGTTTAACAAGACCATGGCCTCCAAGGACTACGACGCAACCTCCTCCGGTTTCGCTCCGAGCTCCCCGGATGCTACCGAGGCTACCGAGCAGTTCTACATGCGCCGTAAGCCTGAGGAAGCCGGTTCCGATGAGATCAATGAGATGATCGCAAAGATGAAGCTCATTGCTGACGACAAGGAACGCAACCAGGCTTGCAATGAGATCGAGAAGAAGCACCTGGCTGAGTTCGCAGTGCTGATTCCGCTCATGAACGGCCCCGAGTACAAGTTCGTGAAGAAGGGTCTGCGCAACTACGGCGTGTCCCTCTTCCAGGGCACCGGCATTCACTGGGAGAAGGTTGGTTGGGCTAAGTAAGTCCTCATCCCTTCACCTCCTAGGTGAATAGCCTAGAGCTATTGAAAGTGTCCACCCGGATTATCCGGGTGGACACTTTTTGCATTTCTGGAGGGGGCTTTGGGTGCTTTTGTGTACCTATGTGGGGGAGTGATGGTATAGCTATCCGGCAAAATCCGAAAAATTCGCGCAAAAACAGGGTATTCATAGTATGAATATTCAAAAAATACGATAAATATTAAGAAATATTGTGAAAATGCTTGGTTTTCGCTCTCGAGGTGCGCTACAGTGAAGTCATACAAAGTTATGCAGTGCTCTGCATAAATAATCATTACTTCGGGAATACGGGGTACACCCGCCCGCACAAGACAGAAGGAAACCACTCCCATGACCGCCAACACCGCATACACCGCGAGTAGCCACGAAGCGACCAAGAACAGCTTCAGCCGCCGCGCGCTCATTGGCGGCACCGCGGCTCTGGGAGCTGTAGGTCTGCTCAGCGCCTGCGGCAACGGCAGCGCAAGCTCTGAAAAGACCAAGGCCGCCGGCGCCGGTGCCAATATCGAAGACCTCTACAACATCAACGCTCAGGACGTGAACAGCCTGAAGAAGGGCGGCACTCTGCGCCTGCCCGCCGGATCCATCGGCCCGAACTTTAACTTCTACACCCAGAGCGGTAACACCAGCGATAACGTCAACGTTATGAGCACCATCAGCCAGGCTGGCATGTGGAACCTCGACTTTGACGGTACCTACAAGCTGAACACCGACTTCGCTGTCTCCTTCGAGCACAGCAAGAAGGATGACAAGATTCAGGTTGCCGTCAAGCTCAACCCCAAGGCTGTCTTCAATGATGGCACCCCCATCACCTACAAGGCGCTCCAGTCCACCTGGAACATCTTCAAGAGCCTGGATAACGGCTACAACATTGTCACCAGCGGCATCTACGAATTCGTCGAATCCGTAGAAAAGGGCGAAGACGACTACAGTGCAATCGTCACCTTCTCCAAGCCCTTCTACCCGCTGCAGAGCCTCTTCTCTGAGATTCTGCACCCCGCACTGGAAGACGTCGAGCTCTTCAACAACGGCTTCGTGGATGCGCCCCACCCCGAGTACTGGGCCGGCCCCTTCACCCTGGCGGATAAGGGCTGGGACTCCACCGCGAAGACCTTCAGTGTTGTACCCAACGATAAGTGGTGGGGCACCAAGCCCCTGCTGGACAAGATTGTCTTTACCCAGATGGAGTCCAGCGCTGCACGTGCCGCGTTCAAGAATGATGAAATTGACGCTATCGGTGCAAGCACCTCCTCCACCTATGCCGAGGTGAAGAACATTGCGGGTACCGAACTGCGTAAGGGTACCCGCCTCTACGCCGGTGGCCTGGATATTAATCCCCGTCGCGTCAAGGATGCTGCCCTGCGTAAGGCAATCTTCGTCGGCACCAACCGTGAAGCACTGGCAAAGATTCAGTTCCAGGGTCTGCCCTATGAGGAGGCTATTCCCGGTTCGATGATTCACATGCCCTTCTCGCCCTACTACCAGGATTCTTACCCGACCCCGAATAACAGCGTTTCGGAGGCGCAGAAGATTCTGGAGGCCGCCGGCTACACCAAGAACGGCGACTACTACGAGAAGGACGGCACGAAGGCTGGCTGCGCAGTGGTGGTCTTCGGTGACGATCCGACCAACAAGGGTAAGGCTCAGACCTTCACTCAGCAGATGAAGGATGTCGGTATCGAGATCCGGATTGATCAGCACGCCGATAGCGAGTTCGCCACCATTCTGGGCAACTGGGACTACGATATTTCCTTCAGCGGCTACTCGGTCTCTGCTGACGCGACCGAGAGTACCAAGCAGTTCTACTACTCCGAGAACAACGAAGGTATCGGCAGCAAGGAAATCGATGCCCTCATCGACGCCATGACCCTCATTGAGGATGACAAGGAACGTAACCTCGCCTGCAACGAGATTGAGAAGAAGCACATGGCGGAGTTCGCCTTCCTGGGCACCATTACGAACGGTCCTGACTTTGTGATGGTCAAGAAGACTCTGGCTAACTACGGTCCGCGCCTGTACAAGTCGATGGACTGGGCTGCTGTGGGCTGGATGAACTCCTAAAAGGTGCCTGTCTTGCGAGCGGGTCGAATGCGTATATGCGCGTTCGGCCCGCTTTGCTGTGCCCGTTGGCTATTTCTGGAGGTGGGGGAGGGGTGTTGCGCGAAGGATAGTGGGGTTGTGTCGATATGGATTTAGGCCCGCTGCATTAGGGTCGGGCGTAATAATTGAGAAATATTTATCGTGTTGCGCACCTGTAGTGATTTATGTGGTGTACACTACTAAAAATATTAAATGTGGCTTAGAACATAGCTTTAGGTCACATTATTTTGCATGGCTTGACCTGCCCGCCCATCACCGCAGATAGCAGGCGCTCCTGCAGACGGAAACCCCGCCTCCAGAGCACGCAAGCCACCCACTCTACACTGCAAACACTGCATCAGCGCAGTCCACACCCACAAGGAGCCCATCATGAGCCCCCACCCCATCCCCTCCCTCTCCGGATTCAACCCGATCATGAGCCGCCGCGTACTGTTCGGCGGCGCAACCGCCGTCGCTGCTGCCGGCGTACTGAGCGCTTGTGGCTCCTCGTCCTCCAAGACCGAGCACAAGGCAAGCGAAACCCCGTTCTATGAAATCAACGAGCAGGATGCCTCGAAGCTCAAGCAGGGCGGTACCCTGAACCTGAGCACTTACTCCCTTGGTCCGGACTTCAACCGCTTCTCCCAGAACGGCTCGAGCACCTCCGTCTCCGAAACCATGGGCGTTATCGCCGGTGCCGGCATCTGGCGCAGCACCTTCAAGGGCGAAGATGAGCTCGACCCCAACTACTGCCTCGGCTTCGAAGCTAAGGAAGTAGACGGCAAGATCACCGCAGAGGTTCGTCTGAACCCCAAGGCAGTCTTCAACGACGGCACCCCCATCGACATCGATGCACTCAAGGCAACCTGGCAGATCCAGCGTGACCCCGACGGTGAATACAAGATTGCCGCAGCAGGTATCTACGAGTACATCGAAAGCGTTGAAGCTATCGATGGCGACCGCTACCACGCACGCGTTGTTTTCAAGACTGCGCACAACCCCGTCAAGGGTCTGCTCTTCGGCGGAATCCTGCACCCGGCGATGCTCGACGTAAACCTCTTCAATGAAGGCTTCGTGGACAACCCCCACCCCGAGCTCGGTTGCGGCCCCTTCACCCTGGCACCCAACGGCTGGAACTCCTCCGAGAAGACCTTCACTGCTGTGCCCAACGACAAGTGGTGGGGTGAGAAGCCCAAGCTGGACCGCATCGTCGTGCGTGAAATGGCAGACGCTGCAGCTCGCGCCGCCTACAAGAACGGCGAGCTGGACGTCGTGGAATCACGTACCCTCAGCGCCTACAACGAGATGAAGGACGTTGCAAACTCTGAAATCCGCCGCGGTCGCCGCCTCTTCGCCGGTGGTATGAACCTGAACGCACAGCACATCACCGATGTTGCCGTGCGTAAGGCAATCTTCCTGGGTATCGATCGCGGTGCTCTGGCAAAGATTCGCTTCCAGGGTCTGCCCTACGAAGAAGAAGTTCCCGGCTCGATGCTTCTGTTGGGTTCCTCCCAGTACTACCGCGACAACTACCCGGCACGTAACCCGGAGGAAGCACGCAAGGTCCTGGAGAAGGCAGGCTACACCAAGTCCGGCGACTTCTACGCGAAGGACGGCAAGACCATCACCTTGAAGCTGACCACCTTCGGTGATGACGCCACCACCAAGGGCCAGGCACAGACCTTCATCCAGAGCATGAAGGAAATCGGCATTAACTTCGAGCTCGATTCGCGTGCACAGTCTGAATTCTCGAAGGTTGTTGGTAACCGCGAGTACGACGTAAGCATTTCGGGCTTCGGCGTGACCTCCGAGCCGACCAGTGCAGCCGAGTACTTCTACCACTCCAAGAACTGGAACGGCGTCGGCACCCCCGAAATCGACGCTATGGTCGACGAGATGGTCACCATCCTCGATGACGCTAAGCGCGCCGAGAAGTGCAACGAAATTGAGAAGAAGCACATGAGCGAGGTTTGCCTCTTCATCCCCTTCCTCAATGGCCCGGACTTCAAGGCATGCCGCCCGAAGCTCGCTAACTACGGTGCGTTCCTCTTCAAGACCACCGACTGGTCTACCGTCGGCTGGATGGCATAAGCCGCAGTTTTAAGCTCCCTGCCCCCTATACGTTTTCGCAGTGTCGTATAGGGGTGGGGAGCTTTTTCTTGTGGAGGGTTCAGTGCGCTTTAGTTGCCCCGACGCTGTGCTTGTAACTTGTAACGACTCTCAAAGTACCGGGTGTGACGCGCTCGCGCGCCAATGCTACATAATATTTCATTTTTTAGTTTTCGCACGCGGCTTCCGCATGATGATGCGGTTTCAGGCGCTGAACCCGTGATTTTTAGACGGTGTATAGTTCTTCCACGGATTGGACTGTGGTCTGCGTCGCTTCTTTTGGGGGTATACTGTGTTTCAACCACAAACAATGTGGGGGCTCTCACAAAGGTGATGGGCGGGAGCTTCGGCGCTCCCGAAAAATCAGCGCACAACACGGTGCGCTTATCGAATAGCACCCGAGCCCTCCGGCATGAGGAGAATACATGACTCATCTACGTATTAATCGCCGTACCCTGCTGACCGGCACCGTTGCCCTGGGTACCGTCGGCCTGCTCGCTGCATGCGGCGGCGGCTCTGACAAGAAGATCAGCGGTAAGGCTGCATCAAGCACCGAGGAAATCGTCAAGAACCTCGAAATCAACAAGCAGGACCGCTCCTCCCTCAAGCAGGGTGGCGAGTTCCGCGGTAGCGTCTCCGCAGTCGGCCCGAACTTCAACATTCTGACTCAGAGCGGCTACACCACCGAGAACCTCACCGCATTCGGTGGCGCCTGCAACATCCCCTCCGCTATCGGCTTCACCTCCCTAAGCCCTGCTGGCGAATACAGCCTCAACGACGACTATGTCAGCGACTACAAGGCAGAGACCGTTGGCGGCGTGCAGACCATCACCTTCAAGCTCAACTCTAAGGCTGTCTTCAATGACGGCACCCCCGTTGACGTTGAGGCAATCCGCGCCGCGTGGACCGTCTACCGCAACCCTGATGACGGCTACAACGTTATCGCCGCTCCCTTCTGGCAGCAGGTAGCATCCATCGACCCCGTGGATGGCGACAAGACCCGCGTCAAGATCGTCATGTCCAAGCCCCTGTACCCCGCTGAGACCCTCGGCCTGCTCGGTCTGCACCCCGCACTGACCGACAAGGAGCTCTTCAATAACGGCTTCGTGAACAAACCCATGGATCAGTACTGGTCCGGCCCCTTCAAGATTGGCGAGTGGAACTCTTCGGCTAAGACCCTCACCCTCGTGCCCAACGACAAGTGGTGGGGCGAGAAGCCTCTGCTGGATCGCATCATCTGGCGCGAAATGGGCGACGAAGCAGAGCGCGCAGCGTTCAAGAACGGCGAGCTGGACAGCATCGGCTTTGCTGGCCTGGCAACCTACAACGCCGTCAAGGGTCAGCCCGGTGTTCAGATTCGCTCCGGCCAGAGCGTTGGCGTGATCAACCTGCAGTTCAACCCGACCCGCGTGACCGACACCGCCCTGCGCCGTGCAGTCTTCGCCGCGGTTGACCGCTCCCAGCTGGCTAAGGTCAAGTTCGGCCAGATCAACTGGGAAGAGCCGCTGACCGGCTCCATGATCGCTATGCCCTTCCAGAAGGGCTACCAGAACAACATGCCGTCCAACCCCGGCGCCGAGGCTGCGGCAAAGATCCTGGAAGCAGCAGGCTACTCCAAGAATGGCGACTACTACGCCAAGGACGGCAAGACTGCAGGCTTCTCCATCACCTACTTCGGTTCGGATGCAACCTCCCTGGCTCAGTTCCAGAACCTCGAGCAGCAGCTCAAGGCAGCAGGTATTAAGCTCGAGCAGGACAACCAGCCGCAGTCCCAGTTCAACTCCGTGATGGGCTCTAAGCAGTACGACTGCGCCTTCTCCGGCTGGGGTATTGGTGCTGACCCCGCAGACAGTGTTCAGTACTTCTACACCAGCGAAATCAACGAAGGTGTGGGCGATCCCGAGCTGGATAAGTTCATCGCGTCTATTTACGAGAAGGAATCCCACGAGGAGCAGTTGAAGATGGCTGCTGAGGCTGAGAAGCAGCACATGGAGAAGGTCGCTATTTACTTCCCCTACGCTAACGGCCCCAGCTACGCAGCTGTGAAGGAGAAGCTGGCTAACTATGGTCCTTCCCTCTTCGCAACCAGCTACACCGACCCCAAGCGCTGGGTCAATGTGGGTTGGCAGAACTAAAGCCACAGGTTAATTTTCTGGATTCCTATTCGGTAGTTTCTGAATTTTCGGAGGCGCCGGTTCAGGTCTCCAGAAGGGTAAAGTCCCGCGGTATTCCGCCTCAGTGGCGGGGTACTGCGGGGCTTTTCTGTGTTTTTGATGGGGGGTTTGTGGTGGGGTGGTTTCGGGGATTGGCTGAAATATTTTCCCTAAAACGGTGAACTAGGTCATAGTGCGTGGGAAATGTGTGTATACTAATCTCAATGCAAAATGTGCGTGCTGTCACAAAGGTGTGCGGGTTGTGTTCCCCCGCGTACAGCAAAGCAGCATCCCACCTAACTGAGGAAAACTAATGACCACTTTCACCCTCAACCGTCGTACCCTGCTCACCGGCACCGTTGCCCTGGGTACCGTCGGCCTGCTCGCAGCCTGCGGCGGCAACTCCTCCAAGAACGAAACCAGCGCTCTCTCCGCCGGCGACGACCTCTCCAAGGCAGTCTCCTACAACGAGAAGGACCGCTCCGCCCTCAAGGACGGCGGCGAGCTGCGACTGAGCGCAGACGGCATTGGCCCGAACTTCAACATCCTCAACACCAACGGCTACACCGCCGGTAACCTGAATATTCAGGCGGCTATCAACTCTGCCTTCACCGGCGGCTTCTACGCTGACTTCCGCGGCGAGTCGCACATGAACAAGGACTACGTCACCGAATACAAGGCGCAGACCGTTGACGGCGTGCAGACCGTGACCTTCAAGATCAACCCCAAGGCAGCCTTCAACGACGGTACCCCCATCGACGTGAACGCCGTCAAGAGCTACCAGACCATCTACACCGCCGCGGCATCCGGTTCGGACTACCAGATCACCCCCTCGCCCATCTGGGAACAGGTCGCAAGCGTCGAGGCTGTGGACGGCGATACCCGCCACGTGAAGGTCACCATGTCCAAGCCCTGGTACCCCATCGAAGGCAGCTTCACCTCGTTCCTGCACCCGGCATTCGCCGACCCCAAGTTCTTCAACGACGGCCTGAACGACAAGCCCCTCGACCAGTACTGGGCAGGTCCCTTCAAGGTCGGCGAGTGGAACTCCTCCTCCAAGGTGCTCACCGTCGTCCGCAACGAGAAGTGGTGGGGCACCAAGCCCGCTCTTGAGCGCATCACCTGGCGTGAAATGAGCTCCCAGGCAGAGCAGGCAGCTTACAAGAACGGCGAAATCGACTACGTGGATGCCAGCACCCTCAGCTCCTACAACGAGCTCTCCGGCGTGGCAAACACCGACATTCGCAAGGGTAGCGCTCTCAGCGTGGGCAACTACGAAATCAACCCCGAAAAGGTGCCCCTGCCCGTCCGCCGCGCATTCGTTGCAGCCCTCAACCGTGAGCAGCTGCAGAAGCTGCGCTACGAGAAGCTCGGCTGGAAGGAAACCCTGCCCGGCTCCATGTGCATGCTGCCCATGCAGGAAGGCTACCAGGACAACTACCCGACCAAGCTCGGCAAGGACGTCGCTACCAAGATCCTTGAGGACGCAGGCTACACCAAGTCCGGTGACTACTACACCAAGGACGGCGCTAAGGTCTCCTACCCGGTCATCACCTTCGGTAGCGACCCGGTTGTCAGCTCCACCGCGCAGTTCCTCGTCCAGCAGATGAAGGAAATCGGCGTTGAACTGACCATCGAGAACCACGGTGCCTCTGAAATGTCGAGCATCATCTCCTCGAAGAACTTCGCGATTAAGACCGGTGGCTACGGCATCACCACCTCCCCGGTGGATGCGGCGAACTACTTCTACATCTCCGAGACCAACAACGGTCACGGTAAGGATCTGGACTCGCTGGCAGCAACCATGATGTCCACCGAGGACCCGAAGGAACAGCTCAAGATCATGAACGAGCTGGAGAAGCGCCACCTGGACGAGGTCGCCATCTACGTGCCCACCCACAACGGCCCGAACTTCAAGGCGTGCCGTAAGGGCCTGGCGAACTACGGCCCCATGCTCTTCGGCCTGCCCTACTACAACCCGAACGTATGGATCAACGTCGGTTGGGAGAAGCAAAACTAAGCGTTGAGCACCGCTCACACACTCCATAAGGGGTAAAAGCGCTACAGCGGCGTGTTACAAAAGGATTAAAACCTTCTGTAGCACGCCGCTTTCCCGTTCCTAAGAGAGTCGCACGGATATACTTAAAACAAATGTGGGCATTCTGCCCGCAACCCCGGCAGAGACTGTCCTCCCGCCGGGTTGGAGTGTGGGTTACGCACCGTTCGCGTACCGCCTCCACAACACTGCGAATACTCTAGGAGAAATTCCATGAAGAGCATGTCTGTCTCTCGCCGTACCCTCCTGACCGGCACCGTTGCCCTCGGCACCGTTGGTCTACTGGCTGCCTGCGGCAGCTCGAAGGAAAAGGTTGGCGGTAGCGCCGCTAACAACGCTGAAGATATTCTGAAGAACCTTCAGGTCAACAAGCAGGACCGTTCCTCCCTCAAGCAGGGTGGCACCCTGACCCTCGCGGCTACCGCCCTGGGCCCCAACTTCAACCTGCAGACCCAGAGCGGCTACACCTCCAGCAACCTGGACGCTCTGGCACCCTGCAACATTCCCGCCGTGATGGGCTTCTACACCATGAGCCCCGAAGGCGAAGGTACCCTCAACCCCGAGTTCTGCACCGAGCACAAGACCGAGACCGTCGATGGCGTGCAGACCGCGACCTTCAAGATCAACCCCAAGGCTGCCTTCAACGACGGCACCCCCATGGACGTGAACGCTGTTCGCGCCGTGTGGAAGGTCTACCGCGCAACCACCGACAACCCCTACCACATCACCGACAACACCATGTGGCAGCAGGTTGAGAGCATCGAGGCTGTGGACGGCGACAACTTCCACGTCAAGGTCACCATGAAGGCTCCGTACTACCCCTCCGAGGGTCTGTGCGCCTTCGCAATCCACCCCGCCCTGGAAGACGTCAACCTCTTCAACGAAGGCTTCGTTGACAAGCCCCTCGACCAGTACTGGGCAGGTCCCTTCAAGGTTGGCGAGTGGAACTCCTCCCAGAAGGTGCTCACCCTGGTCAAGAACGACAAGTGGTGGGGCGAGAAGCC
Organism: uncultured Rothia sp.; assembly: GCF_916049665.1. Classification (GTDB taxonomy): domain Bacteria; phylum Actinomycetota; class Actinomycetes; order Actinomycetales; family Micrococcaceae; genus Rothia. The sequence continues at coordinate 20,965 of NZ_CAJZIE010000001.1, forward strand.
GGTGCTGGACCGCATCATCTGGCGTCAGATGGACTCCGAAGCAATCCGTGCAAGCTTCAAGAACGGCGAACTGGACGCCTTCACCTTCGTTGGCGCAACCAGCTACAACGCTGTGAAGGGCCAGGCAGGCACCGAGATTCGCCAGAGCCAGAACACCAACGTCAACATCATTCAGCTGAACCCCAAGCGCATCGAGGACCTGGCACTGCGCCGCGCAATCCTCGCTTCTGTGGACCGCGAGCAGATTGCTAAGGCATACTTCTCGCAGCTCGGCTGGACCGAGCCGCTGCCCGGCTCCATCATCGCAATGCCGTTCCAGAAGGGCTACCAGAACAACTACGCTGGTGACACCGGTGCACAGGCAGCTGGCAAGATTCTGGAGGCAGCAGGCTACTCCAAGTCCGGCGACTACTACGCTAAGGACGGCAAGGTTGCTGGCTTCGCCCTGACCTCCTTCGGTTCCGAGGCTGTCTACCAGGCGGTCTACCAGATTCTGGAGCAGCAGCTGAAGTCCGCAGGTATCCGCCTGAGCGCTGACAACCAGCCGCAGTCGAACTCCAACTCCGTGCTCGGCCAGAAGAGCTACGAAGCAATCTTCACCGGTTGGGGCGTTCTGCCCGACCTGGCTTCCTCGGCACCCTACTTCTTCACCACCGAGGTGTTCGGAGTCGGTGACCCCGAAGTTGATAAGCTCATCGAGAAGCTGCAGAACACCGAGAAGGAAGACGAGCGCATCAAGATCGCTAACGAGGCGGAGAAGCTCTACTACGAGAAGGTCGCAGTGTACCTGCCCTACGCAAACGGCCCGATGTACGCCGCTGTCAAGGCTAAGGTTGCGAACTACGGTCCGTCCCTGTTCAAGCAGAGCTACACCAGCGCTGACTACTGGGTCAACGTTGGCTGGCAGGAGTAGTACCGCTTACGGTAACGCTCTAGCCGTCCTGTAGGACTCGAAATCCCGGGTACTCTCACGAGAGAGTGCCCGGGATTTTTTGTGCCCTTTAGCCGGATATGTAATTACAAAAAACGAGGGGAGCGCCACTCTAACTGGCTGCTACCACTCGCCCAGGTACAGGGCACGCTCCTGCAGGTACCTCAACATCTTCGGGTTCTGCCGCAGATAGAAGATGCGGTAAATGCCGCCTCCAGCGACGATGAAAGCCAGCGGGAAACCTAAAATCACGAGCACACGGCTCATATTGGCGGACAGATCAAAAGGATCACCGCTGGTTGCCACCAGTACAATCCAGAGAGAATAGCCCACGCAGGCGAGCAGAGTGCCCCACATGCCGCGCACGAGCCAGCTTACCAGTGTCACCGCAATGACCCACGCCAGCGCCAACGTGAACTGGTGACGCTCCGCCTGAGCCCAGGGAAGCGCCCCCACGTAAATAATTGCGGGGATGCCCAGGTACCCGGGGATATTCAGCGAGGCAAGAATGTTCACACAAAAATAGCCCAAGAAAATAGCGCTCAACGATGAGGACAGGAACAGGTGCAGGGGAATCATGCCGTCGCCGCTATAGACGGCGGTCGGGCCCGCGTACACGGTTTCAAACATGAGGGTCAGCGGAGTCATCATGTACTCAATCCAGACGACCAGCGCAAAAGCACCGAAAATGCCCAGAGCTTGCATCAGAGCAATCAACCGTGAACGCGCATCGTGAGGAATGGTGAAGCTCTGACCCTTCGCCTTGACGCCGCAGAGATGAACGACAGCCACCATTGCCGCGATGCACAGTACCCAGCGCACGAGGACCCCCGGCAGCTCAGGAAGACCTCCATAAGCCCCCGTAGCGGGGTCGCCCCAGGCTCCGGGGAGCAGCGTAATAGCGTGAGTGCCCTCGGGGAGGCTGGTGGAGGAAGCAAACCGGTGCGGCTCGTAGATAACCCACCACAGAAGGCACGCTGGAATCAGCGCGGAGAGCTTACGCAACAGAACCGGAAACGGCGCGGACTCGTAGACGAGCGCCTCAAGATTGAGCCGGCGCATCAGCCGCCGAACAGGAGAAAGAGCGCGTAGCTCTTTTTGCTGCTCTTCCCACACTCCGGTATCCCACGTCCTAGTATCAGAAGACATCATCGTACTCCATATCACCTGAGAACTTCCTTGTTGAGCGTATTCTTACATTAGCAGAAATACCCCCGGCTAGTGCATACGCCCAAGCAAAACCTGCCTAAAGAATCAGTACATAAGAGAACAGGCATAAGGAAAGGGGCCCCACCATAATGGTGGGGCCCCTTAGAGCCTATAAAGGGAACTACTTAGTGGTCACCTTCAGGACAGTGCTCAGGTTCTGGTGAGCAACGCCCGGCAGACCCTTCACCTCAGCGAACTTGCGGGTGTTGGTCACGATAACCGGGGTAATCAGCGGGTAACCCGCCTCCTTGATAACCTCAGGATCGAACTCAATCAGAGCGTCGCCAGCAGCAACAACATCGCCCTTAGCAACCTTCACGCTGAAGCCCTTACCGTCCAGGTTCACGGTATCCAGACCAACGTGAATCAGCAGCTCAATGCCGTTCTCCAGCTTCAGACCCACAGCGTGGCCCGAGGGGTAGGTTGCAGCAACCTTACCGGCTGCGGGAGCAACAACAGTGGTACCGGTCGGCTCAATTGCCACACCCTCGCCCAGCTTGCCAGCAGCGAAAATCGGGTCCGGAACATCAGACAGAGCAACAGCAGTACCCTCAAGAGGAGCGTGCAGCTCAATGACCTCACCAGCGGAAGCAGCGGGTGCAGCAGCCGCGGTCGCAGCAGCGGCAGCAGCCGGAGCAGCCTTAGCGGCAACAGCCTCAGCCTTAGGAGCGGCCTCAGCATCCTCAGCCTTACGCTCCGCAGCGTGCCTTACAGCGTCAGCCTTCGACTCGTAACCGAACAGCAGAACACCGGTCATAGCGCCGAAGAACGCAATAGCCAGACCAATCACGTACAGGTAGGAAGGCTGCATAGCCGGAATCGACAGCAGCGAAGTGAACGCGAACGCGTAGGACTTAACGCCCAGGAAGGAAATGGTAGCACCACCAATAACAGCGGGAACCAGAATAATCGGAATCACGCGCTTGTAGCGGAGCACAACACCGTACAGGGACGGCTCAGAAATACCACCGAGCAGACCGGACATCGACGCACCAACAGCGGTCTGGCGCAGCTCGCGGTCGTGCTTAGCCTTAATAGCCACACCGGTGACCAGGCCGAACACAGCGAAGTTGTAAGCACCCATGGGGGACTGAATGAAGTCAGTACCCATGGTCTGCAGGTTGTTAATCATGACAGCGTTCAGCGGCCAGTGCAGACCCAGCGGAACCATGAACAGGTACAGGCCAGCAATCAGAGCACCAACCAGAGCCGGAGCAACGTCGTTAACCATCTTCAGGAAGTCAGAGATACCCATAGCCACACCAATGCCGATGGGGCCAACCAGGAACGCGGTCACCGGAACCAGAATGATGACCGAAATCATCGGCACGAACACCATCTGCAGCATCGAAGGAATAACCTTCTTCAGGAAGCGCTCAAGCGGAGCCAGCAGAGCAGCAGCCAGCAGCGGGGGGAAGACCTGACCGGTGTAGCTGAATGCGTACAGCGGCAGATCCAGACCGAAGAACGGAACGTTCAGGATCTTGGTAGTGGGGTCAGCCAGAGCGGTCAAATCGGTGAAGGTACTGGTCATCAGCGCAGCGGGGATAGCCGCACCAACCCACATGTTCGCGCCCAGACGCTTAGCGGCGGTAGCGCCCAGCATGATGGGCATGAAGTTCAGAACCGACAGCGAAGCAGCCTTCAGGATGTACCAGAAAGCGAACTGCTGCATCCACTGGTTGTTCAGAGCCTTAGCTTCCGCAGGGTCAGCCACACGAGCACCGTTAATGATGTCAATGTTCACGCTCTGACCGGTCAAGTCAGTGTACTGACCGAAGAAGCCCAGCTGCTGCATGAACACAATCAGGGTCAGAATCATCGAGGTACCCAGAAGCGCCCACAGCAGAGGACGGAAGGAGTCAGACAGAACGTCGAAGACGTTGGTAAGCCAGCCGGACTTCTTACCCTCAGCCTCAACCTTGGTGTCACCCTCAGCGTGGCCGGACATAGAAGGCAGAGCGTTGATCTCGTTGTACACAGCCTCAACGCGATCGCCCAGAACAACCTGAGTCTGGCCGGACTGCTCAATCACAGAGAGAACGCCGGGCAGGCCCTCAATCTTCTTGTTCTGCACTGCATCGTTAGACACAGGAGTGACACGAAGGCGGGTTGCGCAGTGAGTAATGTGCGCGATGTTCTCGGGGCCACCCAGGCCGTCAAGAATCTTCTCGCCAAGTTCGCGGTTATTCACGATACTTCCTTAGATATGCGGTCAATGTCTACTCAACGTTGCTACAGGAGGCTGCGCTCGCTGAAGAAAACCCAAACGGGGGAACCCCAGAACGGGGAAACCCAGAACGGGGAAACCCAGAAGCGGGAAACGCCCCAGAAAACACAAAAGACCCGAGTCTCTCGACCACCGGAAGCACTACACTTTGTGCCCACTATGGAGCTTCGGTACAGCAAATAGAGGGGATTATCGGCAGATACAAACTGCCGTCCCATACGGTGTTGAGTAACTCAGGTCTTGCCTGCCAAACCAGTAACAACCCTGAAGAAGGTTTCCCTTCTCAAATAGTTCCCTGTAACTCTAAGGGTTTTCCCAGGTTAAGAGCAAGGTGAGAGAGAAAAGCTATCAGAAGCTGTTAAATGTTTCACTCAAGTGATAGCTGGGACACACCATCGGCAGTGCTAGTAGGAGTGCCCAGACTGGCTCCGGAACGCTCCGGAACATTCCGGCACGCCCCAGACCGGGTGCCCCTCGAAGACGCCGCTCATGAAGACGCGGAAGGGCCCCGCATCCACAGGATACGGGGCCCACACGCTACCGAAGCAGCTACCTTTCGACTACTTAGTCGGGAAGAAATTCAGCGGAGCAACCTCCAGCTCAGGGTAATTACGCTTCTGCCAACGGCGGTTACGATGCGCATTCACCTCAATCAGAGCCGCACCCAGGGCGCCGGCACCAACCGCGGTCCACAGCAGATGCGGAAGCACCGTAACGAACTGGTGGTACTCCACCAGAACCGGCACGAACAGCGCCGCGAAGAACACCGCAAGCAATGCGCCAAACAGCAGAACACGAGCACGGTTGAACGGGCGAGCCACCGCAGCCAAGTTCCACAGACCCATCATCACCAGGGTGATGAACGAAGCCGTCTGAATCTGACGGATATCCTCAACACCCATGCCGCGAGCCGTGAACGTCACCGCCAACAGCATCGCAACCACAATAATCGAGTTCGGAACCGTGTAATTCAGCACGCGGCGCAAGAAGCCCGGCACGTAACGGCGCGAATTCGGTAGCAGAGTCAACGCGAAGGACGACGCGCCCACAATCAAGAAGTCAGCGGTCGAGTACTGACGCGGCAAGAACGGGAAGGTCAAACCGAAGAGGCTGAACAGAACACCCAGCAGAATCGCGAAACCGGTCTTCGTCAAGAACAGGTTCGCCACCATCTCAATGTTCGTAATGACCTGACGGCCCTGCTCCAGGGCAGCCGGCAGGGACGAGAACTTACCGTCCAGCAGAACCAGACGAGAAACAGCCTTCGTCGCAGGGGCCGCGTTACCCATCGCAATACCCAAGCTTGCATGCTTGAGCGCCAGAGCGTCATTAATACCGTCACCGGTCATTGCCACCACATGGCCGCGCTCCTTCAGAGCAATCACCATGTTCTTCTTCTGCTCGGGCGACACACGACCGAAAATGTTGTGAGTAGCCGCAGCCTCGGCAAGCTCCGGGCCGTCCTCGGGCAGAGTCGACGCGTCAACCGCACCAGCGGAGGTGTCCATACCCGCGGTCTTCGCAGCCGCCGCCACAGTGAACGGGTTATCACCCGAGAAGACCTTCAGAGTCACGCCCTGACGGTGGAAATACTCCACAATCTCAGGCGCATCCGCACGCACGTTCTCACGGAAAATCACGAACAGAACCGGGGTAGCATCCGACGGGATCTTCTGGATCGGCTCATCCTTCTCATTGCGGACCACCGCAGAAGCATGCGCCAAAACCATCGTGCGCAGACCCAACGCCGCCAGTTCGGCCGCACGCTCACGCTCAGCGGTGCCCTTGGCGAGAAGCGCCTCCGGAGCACCCAGAAGCCAAGCACCCGAATCCTTAAACTCAATCGCGCTAAAACGCAGAGCCGAGGAGAACGGCACAATACCGGTCACCGACGCTGACGAAGCATCCGGGAAGCCACCGGTCAGAGCCGCAGCGGTCGGGTTCGCGTTCTCATCGTGACCAAACCACGCCAGCGCCTCATTCCAGCCGGCAGGTAGAGAAGCACGCCAAGAAGTGTGCTCGGCAGAGTCGGCATCCGGGCCCTCAGCCTCAGCAGCGGTGTCCAGCGGGCGCACCGAATCAAAAATCACGCCGCCCTCAGTCAGGGTGCCGGTCTTATCGAAGCAGACCACGTCCACACGAGCCAGAACCTCAACCGCAGGCTGTTCCTGCACCAGGATGTTGTGCTTACGACCCAGCGTCACAGCCGCCGCAGCAAACGCCAGGGTAGTCATCAGCGCCAGGCCCTGCGGAATCATCGAAGCAACCGAGGACACCACAGCAATAGAAACCTGCTCCCACAGGTTGTTCTGCTGCACGGTCTCCAGGCCGCCAGCCGCCTGAATCTGACCCCACAACACCACAGGAATAATGACCGCAAGACCCACCGTAATCCAGCGGACTACACGGTTCAGCGCATCACGCAGCTCAGACTGAATACGCGAGAACTGGCGCGCCTCGTCAGAAATCTTGCTTGCACGAGAATTCGCACCCACGTGCGAGAGCAGGACGCGGCCGGTACCACCCAGCACACTCGACGCCGACAGCACCATATCGCCGGGGCGCTTAGCAATCGGGTCGTTCTCACCGGTCAGCAGGGACTCATCCAGCTCCAAAGAATCGGAGGTGAGCACAACAGCATCCGCGGGAACCTGATCGCCGCGCTTGAGGATGACAACGTCACCCTCAACCAGCTGCTCCATCGGAACCTCGATGGTCTTACCGTCACGCACAGCGGTCGCGGGGGATCGGTCCAGCAGAGAGATGCGGTCCAGCTCAAGCTTCGCCTTGTACTCCTGCACAAAACCAATCACCACGTTAGCGATAACAGCCGCCAGGAAGAGCAAATCAGCCCAACGCTGGTACATGATCACTACAGCGCCACAGGCACCCAACACAAAGTTAAAGACCGTGAACAGATGCGCACGCATAATGCTCCACAGCGTGCGGGAAGACTTATTGTTCTGGGTATTGACCTTACCCTCAGCCGTCAGGCGTGCAACATCATCGCTACTCAAGCCGTGCTGGGCAATATCGAAAGATCCGCTATGCGGTGTTTCAGAATATTCGGGAATGTAGCCGGCAACGGCAGCCGTTGCCGTTTTCTGCTGAGGATCCATGCAGGGGTCTCTTTCTCGAATGGGTGGAATGCAGAACTGAATAGAGTTCAGCATTGCGGACACTACCTTTCAGTGTATCCGTGCAAGCGGGGATAAAGATAATCTCCGCCCTGTAATGAGCTGATAGTTACAGTCATCCCAGAACGGAGATTTAATATATGCGAATACTGGCATATTTTGAGGTAGAAAGTGTTTGCTGAGCGGTTCGCTAACGCTTCTGTAGAATCAGCGCGCTAGCAGGTCAGCGCTCCGGCAGAATCAACAAACGATTCGTCACCGGATGCCTCAACACCTCAATCGGATGCTGATACACCTCAGACAACAACTCCGCCGAACACACCTGCTCAGGGGTGCCCGAAGCAACCACCTCGCCACCACGCAACAACACCATACGGTCAGAATACGCAGCCGCTACATCCAGGTCATGAAGCACGGTCAACACCGCGGCACCCTCGGCAGCCAACTCACGGCTCACCCGCAACGTCTGCTCCTGATGTGTAATATCCAACGCCGCAGTCGGCTCATCCAAAAGAATCAGCGGAGTCTGCTGAGCAAACACACGTGCCAAATGCGCACGGCCACTTTCGCCACCGGACAGGGTCGTAATATCGCGATCCGACAAATGAGTCACCGACGTGCGCTCCATCATCGAAGCGACCACGGCATCATCCTCTTCAGCGCGCTCCGTACCCTTCCACGGGGTGCGGCCCATCTGAACCACTTCATGCACCGTGTACGAAAACGCCACATTCAACTTCTGCAGTAGCATCGCACGCTGACGAGCCATCTGACGGGCAGGAATCGAACCCAGGGGGGCGCCATCCAGCAGAATCTCACCGCTACTGCGCGCAATATCACCAGCAATCACACCCAACAGAGTGGACTTACCGGCACCATTGGGACCAATTAGCGACACAACCTCGCCCGCAGAAACCGACAGAGACACATCATTCAGAATCTGGCGCCCACCAGCGTTAAAACACACACCGGACAGGCTTAACAACTCACTCACGAAGCACCTCCGCCCTGACCCAGAGAACGACGCAACAAGACAAAGAACGTCGGGCCGCCCACCAGAGCCGTAAAAATACCAATCGGCAAATCAGCAAAAGGCACCAGCGTACGCGCACCCAAATCAGATAGCGCAATCAACAGAGCGCCACCCAACGCCGAAGCCGGCAACAGTACACGATTCGACGGACCCAAAATCATGCGCAACAGGTGAGGAATAATCAGACCAATAAACGCAATAATGCCCGCATACGCCACCGCGGCACCCGTCAACAAAGCCGTCGCCGCAATAGACACCGCACGTAGGCGCTCCACATTCACACCCGAATGCTGCGCCGCGCGCTCACCCAACGCCAGAACATCCAGCGAAGAAGCCATCACGAAACACGCCACCAAGCCAATCAGAATGACCGGCCACACGCTCGCAACAGCCTTCCACGTGGCGCCGTTCAGCGAACCCATCTGCCAGAACACAATCTGATCGCGGCTCGTCGTATCAGCAATGAACATGAGGAACGCAATAATCGCATTCGCCACCGCGGTCACCGCAATACCCGTCAAAATCATCGACAGGACCTTAGCACGCCCCGAAGAACGCGACAGGAAATACACCAGCGCGGTAGCCGCCAGCGCACCCACAAACGCGAACGCGGGAGTCGTGAAAATGCCGAAGAACTGCAGGTTCAACACAATCGACAAACACGCGCCAACCGCCGCACCCGAGGAAACACCAATCACGCCCGGCTCAGCCAGCGGGTTACCGAACACCGACTGCATCACCGCACCGGAAGTGCCCAACGCGGCACCCACCAGCACACCCAACAGCACACGCGGGAAACGGATATTCCACAGCGTATTATCGGCAAGCTGCATCGCCGGGTTCTCCGGCACAAAACCCAGACGGCGGCCCACAGAAGCAATCACCTGATCAGTCGGGATATTGTACTGACCCAAACCCGCAGACAGCACCATCACGGCGCACAGCGCCACCGCCAAAAACGTAAACGTCAGACCGGCACGACGCCGACGCGACGCACGATAATCCCTCGCGCCCGCCGCACTCTTCACGGCAGCCACTACTGGGCTCCCGCAGGAGTCGAGTACGCAGCCTTAGCCAGCGACAGCAACACCGCCGGAGTATTCGGGCCGTAGGACAGAATCTGACCGTCACCCATATCGATAATGCGCTTATTCTTACCGGCAGTCGTCTCACCCACACCCGGGCGAGCCAAGAAACCATCCAAACCACCGGTGGACTTAATGCCGCCGCTCATGGTCAGAATGACGTCCGGGTTCAGCTTCACCAGCGCCTCACTGGTCGCCGGAATAATATTCGTCGCGTTCTGCTCAGACGCCACATCCTTGCCGCCAATAGCCTGAATCAAATCATCAGCGCCAGAGCCCTTACCGAGCACGAAGAACACGCCAGCGGTACCGCGCACGTACAGGAACGCGAACGACACCTGCTGCTCGCCCTTCGGTGCAACCTCCTTGAGTACCTGCAGGGCGTAATCCAGGTCCTTCTGCACGCGGGCGGCAACCTGCTCGCCCGCCTCCGGAACACCCAGCGCCTGCGCCACAGCCTTGAGCTGCGGAATGATCTTATCCATGCGGCGCTCATGGTCGAAGACCACAACGGTCACACCCGCCGCGCGCAGCTGATCCACAATCTCAATCGGGCCGTTGCTCTTATCCCACAGCACCAGGTCAGGGGAGGTCGCCAGAATCGCCTCAGCATTCAGGTCGTGACCGTTCTGAGTCACCAGCGGAAGATGAGCCAGCGACTGCTCCGTCGAGGAGGTGACGCGACCCACCAGGCGGCCGCCCAGACCCAATGCAATCATCTGCTGAGCCAGAGTGCCGTACAGGTCCAGCGCCAGCACACGGTCAGCGGACTTAACGGTCACCTCAGTGCCGTTGAAATCCTTGAACGTCACGGGGAAAGCCGGAGTGGGGGTATCGACCATCGGCTGAATTTCGGGGGTATCCGCCGCGCTATTGGGGCCGCGCAGAGCCTTCTGATCAGGGGCAATAGAAGAACGCAGCTGATCTGCCAGGTTCTCCAAAACGGTGCGGGTGCTCTGCTCATCCACCACAGCCTGCGACGTGTTCGAAGAAGCAGACGGGTTCTGAGTACCCACGCCGCAAGAGCTCAACAGGAACGCGGAGGTGATGGAGAACGCCGCATACTTCATTGCATCGCGGCGGTTCAGGGCAGAAGAAGAAAGAGAAGAAAACATCGTCGTCTCACAGAGAAAAAGGGAGCTAGAAAAACTGGGGTAGGTGCCGGGGCAAAATCTGGCACCTGAAGCGGGGGTGCAGTGAAAATCTGCACCCCCGCACGGACCGTGTCAGCTCACCGGTGAACCTCATGGTTGAGTCTCACGGGCGAGCCGACAGTGTGGGCATCCTCGTGAGGTGCCGCTATGCCTTCTTGCGGCGGCGAGTGTACACGACGGTACCCGCACCGGCCGCGACAGCGATGAAGCCAGCAACCAGGGTGCCCTCAACACCGGACGCACCGGTGGAAGCCAGGGGCTTGCCGGTGACCGGGTCGCAACCCTCACCCTCGTAGACGGTCTCGGTCACGGTCTTGGTGGTGGTCTTAGCGCCGTTGATTGCTGCGGAGAAGCTCAGCGGAGCCATGTCCTTACCAGCCTCGTAGAAGCCAGCGAATGCCTTCGCGCCCTCAGCGGTCAGAGCGGTTGCCGCACCGTTGACGCTCACAGCCTCGGCGGAGCTCTGCAGACCGGACAGATCCACCTTCAGCAGTGCCACCTCACCGTAGTTAGTTGCCTTGCCGGAGGAGTCATTGCTGTTCATGGTCGCGTAGAGAGTACCGGAATTGCCGTTAATCTCGAGGCGCGGGTTCGCAATGGTGGTGTCCAGAATGCCGTGGTGACCGGTGAAACGAACCGAACCGCTGAAGGAGATGGAACCCTTACCGCCCTTGAAGGTGCCGGTGCCGTTAGACCAGTTGAACGCATCCGAAGAGTAGGAGGTGCCGTTCAGCTCCCAGCTACCGTTCGCGATGCCGCCGCGCACGTAGTTGCGGAAGGAATCACGCACGCCCCAGCCGAGGTTAGCGCTCTTAATGGTGCCGTCGGATGCGCCCTGCTCCTGTACCTCGCGGGTGCGGGTGACGGGTACGCAGACAGGCTGTGCCGGGTTGTTGCTGACAGAGCCATTCGAGGAGGAACCGCCGTTAGAGACGCTGCCGGAGGTGCCTGCCGAACCACCAGAACCGGAGCCGCTCGCGCCGGAGTTACCGGAGGAGTTCGAGGAGCTGTTATCGGAGGAGCCGTTCTCAGAACCCTTGTTGTCGGAGGACTTGTCCTCAGAGACGCGCGGAACCTCAACGGTGTTCTCCGCGGTCTGCTCGCTGAGCTTTACGGAGAAGCTCAGCGGTGCCATGGCGTTGTCGGAGCCGCGGTACTGGCCCGCGAAGAGAACCTCGGAGCCTTCATTGGTGAGGGCAACCGCCGCGTTCTGCGCGGAGAAAACCCCGTCCTTCACGCTCGCGCCGGAGAGGTCTACCTCGGCGATAGCCAAGCCGGTCTTGGAGATGGACTTACCGTCGCGGGTCAGCGCGTCAACATCGGCGACCAAGGTGCCCTTACCGTTGACGACGACCAGGCGCATGTTCTTGATGGTGCTCTTGAGCTGACCGTTGTGGCCGGTGAACTCTGCGGTGCCCGCAAAGTTGATCTGACCGGTCTTGGTCTCGGGGTTGTACACGCCGGATGCCTGAGTGTACTTCAGGCCGCCTGCCGCGGTCTTCTCCAGACCGTCAACGTTCACGGAGCCGTGGGCGAAGCTGGTCAGGTACTTCAGGAAGGACTCGCGGATATCCCAGCTGAGGGTGCCGGACTCGACGACGTTGCCGGTGACCTTCTCTTCACGCTTGGGCTCGGTGGTTGCGGCGGGGGAGGAGGGCACCGCGGAGGTGGGGGCTGCGCTCGGCGCTGCAGAAGTGGGCTCGGCGGGCTTGGGTGCCTCGCTGGTCGGTGCGGAGGAAGGCTCGCTGCTGGGCTCTGCGGTCGGCGCTGCAGTCGGCTCGGCGCTGGGCTCAGTGGAAGGTGCGGGCGCGGGTGCTTCCTTGGTCACGATGGTTGCGGAGAAGCCGAGCGCATCCAGCTCCTGACCTGCCTTGTAGAAGCCGGCGAAGGCGCCGGTTGCCTCTTCGGAGAGCTTGACGCGGGTGCCGTTTTCTTCGTCAACGCTGGGCAGGGTGATGGTGTTACCCTCAACCTTCAGGCCGGAGGCGTTGAAGGTACCGATGGTCATGTTCTTGGTTTCGACCAGGTCGTTCGGGGTGGTGTTGCCGTTGTAGGGGCGCGACTGAACGTTGGCGCGCACGGTGCCCACGCCGTCCTTAATGGTGACGGAGAGGTCGGAGATGATGACTTCCAGCAGGCCGTGGTGTGCGGTGTAGTGGATCGAGGAACCGGTGAAGGTGACGGAGTATTCGCCGTTGGCTACGGTGCCTTCGGCGGAGGTGAAGTGGTAGGAGCCGTCTTCGTTGGTGGTGACGCCGGTCAGTTCCTGAGAGCCCTGGGAGAAGGGGCCGTTGATGTAGGAGCGGAAGGACTTCTTCAGACCCCAGTTGACGGTGACGTCCTGCAGGCTCTGCTCTGAGGCTGCGGTTACCTCACTGGCGCTGATGTGGGAGTTGGTTTCAGCTGCGAAGGCTGCGGGTACGCCGGCGACGCCGCTGAGGCCGATGGTTGCTGAAGCCAAGAACGCCCAAGTGCGCTTGGTGAGAGAGGGGGTAGACATTCGGTGTCTCCTTGAATTAGTGATTGTGGTGTTCGTATCAAGTCTAGACCTATTAGCCTATGTTTGTGTAACTTAATGCCTAGGGTGACTTGTGCATAAGGTTTACCTTAGCAAATTTTTTGTGGGGGCTATTGCCAAAACTGGTTTTTGGTGACAATATGTCATTAACAGTTTGGTGACACAGTGTCATCAAAACCTTTATTGTTCACCCACAAGTCGCTATAGGAGCTCACCATGACTATTACCGCCCCCGAAACCACCCAGGAACGCTTCTCCGCACGCCTGAAGGAAAGCACCAAGCACGTCCACGACAACGCCGAACACTCCACCTTCATGGAAGACCTCATGGGCGGCGCCCTCAACACCGAGGCATACCTGCGCCTCATCAACCAGTACGTGCACATCTACGAAGCACTCGAAGCAGTCTCCGCACACTACCGCGCAGAACCCAACCCCATCACCGAACCCTTCACCCAGCCCGGCCTCGACCGCGCAGAATACATCCGTGCAGACATCCGCGCACTCGGCCAGGAAGGCGACATCGATGCGCCCCTGCCCGCAACCGCAGAGTACGTAGAGCGCATCCGCGCCACCATCAACTCCCCCGAACGCTACCTCGCACACCACTACCTGCGCTACCTCGGCGACCTCTCCGGCGGCCAGGCCGTCGCAGCGCTCGTCAACCGCCACTACGGCATCCCCGCCGAAGCACTGAGCATGTACCGCTTCACCGAACTGCCCAAGCCCAAGGTCTTCAAGGACGGCTACCGCGAACTGCTCGACAACGCACCCCTGACCGACGAACAGCGCGAGGCCCTCATCGAAGAGTGCATCGAAGGCTTCCGCATCAACGCCTCCCTGTTCGCGCAGCTGGGCCGCCAGGTCGCTGAGGCATAAACCCAGAACGCGCATAAACAGAACGCCTCAACGCACAACCTCTCACCGCTCAGTGCACAAGCCCGCGGGCATAACAAAAGGGCGGATGCTTTCACAAGCATCCGCCCCTTTCGGCGTTAGTCTCAAACTAGTCGAAGACTAGCCCTTCGCAACCTCACCGAAGTAAGAAGCGAGAGTACCCTCGTGAGCTGCACGCAGCTCATCCAGGTCAATGGAAACCTCATCCTGGAAGTCCAGAGCGTTCGACGCAGCATCCACCACACCAATACGTGCGAAGGGGAACTGGCGAGCGGTGCACATATCCTTGAAGCGCACCTCCTCAGAACGCGGAACCGAAACCACAACGCGGCCCAGGGACTCCGAGAACAGCAGGGTGAACAGGTCCAGACCGTCACGCTCAGCAACCTCACCCAGACCAATGCGGGCACCGGTGTTGAAACGCAGGCAAGCCTCCGACAGAGCGGCAGCCAGACCACCAGCAGACACGTCGTGTGCGGCATCAATCATGCCGTCACGAGACATGTTCACCAGCATGTCACCCAGCTGACGCTCCAGAGCCAGATCAACCTTCGGCGGCTGACCGCCCAGGTGACCCTTGAAGCGAGCCCACTCGGAGCCGTCCAGCTCATCGCGGGTGGTACCCAGCAGGTAGATAGCCTGACCATCATGCTCAGGAGCCCAACCCGACGGGGTGCGGCGGGTGACGTCATCCATAACGCCCATCATCGCCACCACGGGGGTCGGGTTAATAGCCTTGCCACCGGTCTGGTTGTACAGGGACACGTTACCGCCGGTCACCGGAACACCCAGCTCCATGCAACCGTCAGCCAGGCCGCGAACAGCCTCAGCGAACTGCCACATGACGTCCGGATCCTCGGGAGAACCGAAGTTCAGGCAGTCAGACACAGCCACGGGGCGTGCACCAACGGTAGCCACGTTACGGTACGCCTCAGCCAAGGACGCGCGAGCACCCTCGTACGGATCCAGGTAGGTGAAACGCGGGGAGGCGTCGGTCGCCAGAGCAACACCGAGGTTGGTGTTCTCGTCCACGCGCACCACGCCGCCGTCATCCGGCATGGACAGGGCGGTGTTGCCCTGAACGTAGCGGTCGTACTGGTTGGTAATCCAGGACTTGGAGCACATGTTCGGGGACGCCATGAACGCCTTGATTGCCTCGCCCAGCTCCTTGCCACGCGGGCGGGATTCGTCAGCAGCCGAACCGGTGAAGTGGTTAGCCTGAACATCGTCCTGCCACTCGGGGCGTGCGTAGGGACGCTCGTAGGTGGGGCCGTCGTGTGCAACGGTGCGGGGGTCAACGTCCACGATGACCTCGCCGTCCCACTCGATGACCAGGCGACCGGAGTCGGTCACCTCACCGAGGAAGGAGTACTCCACGCCCCACTTGTTCATGATCGCTTCGAAGCGCTCCACGTTCTCAGGGGAGACAACAGCCATCATGCGTTCCTGAGACTCAGACATCAGAATCTCGCCGGGGGTCAGGGTGGGGTCACGCAGCAGAACCTTGGTCAGGTCGACGTGCATGCCGCCTTCACCGTTAGAAGCCAGCTCGCTGGTTGCGCAGGAAATACCCGCAGCACCCAGGTCCTGAATACCCTCAACCACGGAGCCCTTGAACAGCTCCAGGCAGCACTCAATCAGAACCTTCTCAGCGAAGGGGTCGCCCACCTGAACGGCAGGACGCTTCGAGGGCTTGGTATCATCGAAGGACTCCGACGCCAGCACCGACGCACCGCCGATGCCGTCGCCACCGGTGCGCGCACCGAAGAGGACAACCTTGTTGCCCACGCCCGATGCGTTCGCCAGGCGGATGTCCTCGTGGCGCATAATGCCCACAGCCAGTGCGTTGACCAGCGGGTTTGCCTGGTAGCAGGAATCGAACTCAACCTCGCCACCGATGTTCGGCAGGCCCAGGGAGTTACCGTAACCACCAATACCAGCAACCACGCCGCCAATAACGCGGGCGGTGTCCGGGTGATCAATCGCGCCGAAACGCAGCGGATCCATCACAGCAATCGGGCGTGCACCCATCGAAATAATGTCACGCACAATACCGCCCACACCGGTCGCAGCACCCTGGTAGGGCTCCACGTACGAGGGGTGGTTGTGAGACTCAATCTTGAAGGTAACAGCCCAGCCGTCACCAATATCGGTCACACCGGCGTTCTCACCGATACCGACCATCAGGTCCTTCTTCATCTCATCGGTGACCTTCGCACCGAACTGCTTCAGATGAACCTTAGAAGACTTGTAGGAGCAGTGCTCGGACCACATGACCGAGTACATTGCCAGCTCAGCCGCGGTAGGGCGGCGACCCAGAATCTCCTTAATGTCCTCGAACTCGTTCTCCTTCAGGCCCAGTTCAGCCCAGGGGAGTTCGGTGTCCGGGGTTGCCGCCGCGTGCTCGACGGTGTCGAGGTTAAACTGCTTTTCGCTCATAACTTCTTAGAATCCTTGTCGTGCGTTAGCGGGCGTTAATCAGGTTGGCAAGAACCGAGGTGAACACGCCGAGACCATCGGCGCCACCGCGCAGAGAAACCTCACCAAAACCGGAAGAGGAAGGACCGAAGCCGGGCTCCACAGCGTGCTCCGGGTGCGGCATCAGGCCGACCACGTTACCGCGCTCATTGCTGATGCCAGCAATGTCGTTACGGGAACCGTTCGGGTTGAAACCAACGTAGCGGAACACCACGCGGCCCTCAGCCTCCAGCGCCTCCAGGGTCTTCGCGTCAGCAACATACTGACCGTCCTGGTTCTTCAGAGGAACAACAATCTCCTGGCCTGCAGCGTAATCGCTCGTCCAGGAGGTGGAGTTATTCTCAATGCGCAGAACCTGGTCACGGCAAATGAACTTGCGGTGATCGTTCTTAATCATCGAACCGGGCAGCAGGTGAGACTCAGTCAGAATCTGGAAACCATTGCAAATACCCAGAACAGGCAGGGGTGAAGAACCGGAGGTACCAGCAGCGTTAGCGGCATCAATCACCGAACGCATCACGGGAGCCTTCGCAGCAATAGCGCCGGCACGCAGGTAGTCACCGTAGGAGAAACCGCCGGGAATAATGACGGCGTCAACGTTCTTCAGGTCAGCGTCGTCGTGCCACAGCTCAACGACGGTACCGCCAGCCAGACGGACAGCACGCGCAGCGTCACGGTCATCCAGAGTGCCGGGGAAAGTCACCACACCAACGCGTGCATCAGCGAAGGCGGGGTTCGGGGAATAAGTAGAAAAGTCGCCAACCAGGGGGACTTCAGTAGGTGCGAGGGACTCTGCCATAGGTATTAGTCCTCCAGAACCGAAACGTTCACAACGTCTTCGATGACGGGGTTCGACAGCAGCTCTTCAGCAGCCTTGCGGGCAGCTGCGAGGTGCTCCTCAGTAGCCTCACCCTCGACGGTCAGCTCGAAGCGCTTACCCTGGCGAACATCCACGAAGGAATCAACGCCGATACGGGGCAGTTCGTGAGAAATAGCCTTACCCTGCGGGTCAAGAATTTCGGGCTTGAGCATAACATCAACAACAATACGGGCCATGTGTGGGCACTCCTTGGGTGCGTGGGTTCTGTATGAGCCGTATCTCATCTTACCGTACTAACGACCGTAACGGGGGTATGCGTTCGGTTGGTGGATACCCTAAGAGGCTCGAATCACGTCTTTTACGCCTCGAGGGGCGGAAGATAGCGCTCGCACACCGCAAGCAGGCGCTCACGCAGCTCAATCGAACGCTCCGACAGCTCACGCTGAATCCGCACGTACTCGGCCTTACCCTCGGTCGTCTCCACCGGAATCGGCTCGTACCCCCAGTCACGAATATCGTAGGGGGCCGCGCGCATATCCAGTTCGCGCGCATCCCACGCCAGATCGAAACAATCCATGACCAGGGTCGAATCAACCAGCGGCAGAAGCTTGTACGCCCACTTGTACACGTCCATATTCGCGTGCAGGCATGCCGGCTGCTCCAGTACGCGCTGCAACTCGCGGGTCGGCTGTAGCTCGTTCATCGGTGCTGCCTGCGGCATGAAGAAACGGAACGCATCAAAGTGCGAGCAGCGGATGCGGTGCTCCTCCACCACGCGGTCCGTGCCCTCCGCACCCAGGCGCAGCTGTAGGTAGTCGTGGCGGATATTGTTCTCCACCGACTTGTACGCCATCGCCCACTCGTGCATGCCGAAGCATCCGAACTGGCCCTTCTTCGCGGCGGTGTTGCGCAGGATCTCGTGGGTGAAGGCGAGAGCGGTAGCACGGCGCTCCACAAAATCGGTGACGTCCACAGTGACGGCGGAGGCGGCATCCACCCGGGCACGCGCCTGCTCGGGGGTGCAACCCGCCTCGAGCAGCTCCCGCTCGGTTGCGAGGCGGTAAAAACGCCAGGAGGCGCGCTCGGGCGCATCCAGCAGAATGACCCCGGCGCCGGGGTGCCAGCGCTTGAACTGGCCGGGCTTGAGAGTGTAGTAGGTGAAGAGGAAGTCCTCAACGGGGTGCACCTCGTGGCGGGCGCGACGCTGCGCAAACGGGTCAGCGTAGCGGCCGGCACGCGCCTCATGCGCTACCGCGGCGGCACGCCACTCGGAGCCATCCATCACCTGGGAAAACACAACACTACTCATGCTTCTAGCCTAAACGATGCCGCGACAAGGTAGTGCAGGAGGTTAAGCGACTTCATTCAGTGAAGGTGCCAACAAGGCCGTGTTCCTCCTCGAGCTCCCAGAGCTCTTTGAGGGCTTGCTCCTTCTGCGAAACAGCCTTCTTGAGCAGCTCCTTGCGGAAAGCGTCAGCATCCTCAGTACGGATACGGAAGTGGCTACCCACCTTATGCGCAGGCAGTTCACCGGTACGAATAGCCTTCATAAGCGTGGGACGGGAAATACCGATACGCTGAGCCGCAACGGTCGTCGTCAAATCGTGAGGGACAACCTGAACGTCAATACTCTGGCCCTGCGCTAGGGCGTGGAGAACGTGCTGAATGACCTGGTTGAGGGCATCACCAAGCTGCTGGCTTTCTCGGCCTGAAACAGTCAGCTCAATAGTGGTTTCTTCAGAGTTCTTAAGAATCTCCCGTGCCTCTGCGCGAGCCTGGTTGAGGGTATCTTCCTCCAGAGGACTGATTAGGGCGGTGGTCATCATCTTCTCCTTGGGGTTGGGTGAATAAGCGTCTGAAGGCACCACGTCGATGGGGTGCATATCATCCGGTGAGAGGCTCATCCATGGTTGATACAACCTTACCCCTAACTGAAATAACTGTAAAGCATTTCAGTTATTTCAGTTGTAGGCAGAAAAAGGGGAGGGGCGGTACTGGAATAAACCAGCACCGCCCCTCCCGAAGCGTGCAGCTCACAAACGAGCTAACCACCTAAACCTTAGCGGCCAGTACCACCGTAAACAGTAGCCTCACCCTCGGCATCCAGACCGAACGCAGTGTGCACCGCGCGAACAGCCTCATCCAGCTTGCTCAGCTCAGTAATCACCGAAATACGGATCTCAGAGGTCGAAATCATGTCAATGTTCACGCCAGCAGCAGACAGTGCCTCGAAGAAGGTGAACGAAACACCCGGGTTGGTCTTCATACCCGCGCCAACCAGCGACAGCTTACCAACCGACTCGTTGTAAATAACCTCCTGGAAGCCCAGCTCAGCCTTAGCATCCTCCAGAGCCTTCAGCGCGGTCGGGCCCTGCGCCTGATCCAGAGTGAAGGAAATATCGGTCACGCCCGGGCGGTCAGTGGGAACGTTCTGAACAATCATGTCCAGGTTCACCTTCGCCTCGTTCAGCAGGCCGAACACCTTCGCTGCCGAACCGGGAACATCCGGAACACCAACAACGGTAATCTTTGCGCGGGTGCGATCATGCGCAACACCAGAAATCAGGGGCTGTTCCAAGGGAATCTCCTTCAGATGGGTGGGGGTCAGTTCCGCGGACTCCTCCGGGATCACAATGGTGCCTTCAAGGTTCGAGAACGAAGAACGCACGTGAAGCTTCAAATTAAAACGACGAGCATACTCGACACTGCGCAGGTGCAGAATCTTCGCACCATTCGCCGCCATCTCCAGCATCTCCTCGCTAGTGACGGTATCCAGCTTATGCGCGGTCGGCACGATGCGCGGGTCGGCAGTGAACACGCCGTCAACATCCGAGTAAATCTCGCACACATCAGCGTTCAGGGCAGCAGCCAGAGCAACAGCGGTCGTATCAGAACCGCCGCGGCCCAGGGTCGTAATGTCGCCGCTCTGACGGTTCATGCCCTGGAAACCAGCCACAATCGCAATGTTGCCAGCCTCAATCGACTCACGGATACGGTCAGGGTTGACCTCCACCAGACGCGCAGAACCGTGCACGCCGTCAGTAATCATGCCTGCCTGAGAACCAGTGAAAGACTGGGCCTTAGCACCCAGGTCGTTAATAGCCATCGATAGGATGGCAGTCGAAATGCGTTCACCGGCAGTCAGCAGCATGTCCAGCTCACGGGAAGGAGTGACATTGCTGGTGACTTCTGCGGCAAGGTCGAGCAGCTCATCGGTGGTGTCACCCATAGCGGACACCACGACGACCACATCGTTACCTGCCTTCTGAGTGTCCACGACGCGGCGGGCAACGCGCTTGACGCCCTCCGCATCCGCTACGGAGGAACCGCCGAACTTTTGGACGATCAGGCTCATAGATATCTCCAGGTCAGTTACTTTGTGTGCTACCGGCAGACGCCGGCTCCTCACCTATAGTAGACGGCGTTCAGTGCAGGCGGCGAACTGCACCCCCGTATGTATTGCCCCGTGAAATATTACGTAGTATTACGCGGTAGCGACGCGGGGTGCGGAGGCGGGTACAGCAAGCCCTCGGAAGCGAGTTTTTAGGTCCACGGGTTCACGTAAGTGACACCCGGCAGCGGCGGAACATCCGGCTTCGGGGTGCGCAACGGGGCGTTCTGAATCGAGCGGATCTTCTCCTCATAATCGGGGGTGCGGAACACCTCCGGAGCATCCTCCGACTGCTCAGGCGCGGGCGCCTCTGCGGGGTCGGAGGCGGCGCTCGCCGGAGCCTCCTCGGCAGAGTCTTCGCCCAGGTCAGGGGTGGATTCCGCGGCGGTTTCAGCATCGGCAGGGGAGTCCTCATCGCGGGATTCCTCAGCCCCCTGCAGAACCTGCTCAATCAGCTGCTCATCCACGGTGCCCTGCACGCCTTCAGCCGCCTGCGGGGCGGAAACGGCAGAAACCTCAGAATCCAGGTCATCGAACATGCTCGAATTCCAGCGGCGACGGGTCTGCTTCGCCTCCTGAGCCTGAACCTGAGCCGCCTGCTCACGCTCCTGCTCCTCCTCGCGGTTCACGCGCTCAAAATCCTCGGCGGCAGTATGAGCCACCGCCGTGCCCTCGCTAATGACGCGGCGACCCTCCAATGCGCGGCCCAGGGTAATCTCATCCGCGTACTCCAGGTCGCCACCGACCGGCAGACCCGACGCCAGGCGCGAGAGGCGCACACCCAACGGCACGAGCATGCGCGAGAGGTAGGTTGCGGTCGCCTCACCCTCAAGGTTCGGGTCCATCGCCAGAATAATCTCTTGGATACGCTCATCCGCCAGGCGGGACACCAGCTCGCGGATACGCAGCTGCTCCGGGCCCACGCCCGCCAGCGGGTTAATGGCGCCGCCGAGCACGTGGTAACGACCGGTAAAGGAGCGGGTACGCTCAATCGCGACCACGTCCTTGGACTCCTCGACCACGCACAGCACCGACGGGTCGCGGCGCTCATCACGGCAAATCGAGCACAGTTTCGTCTCGGAGACGTTACCGCACTCCTCACAGAAGCTCACGCTGGTTTTCACCGTGGAAATCGCGTTGGCCAGGCGTGCCATATCGGCAGCGTCCGCATTCAGAATGTGAAAAGCGATGCGCTGAGCCGACTTAGGACCCACGCCCGGCAGGCGTCCGAGCTCGTCAATGAGGTTTTGAACTGCTCCCTCGTACAAGGCTTCTCCTTCTGATGCGGTGTTTCGTTCCGGGTGTCGGTATCCGGGTGACGGTAAGAGTATGCCCCAAACCCCTGACAGTTTAGGGCTGTTTCGCGCAGCGGGTATGAGGCGGGAATGAGTGCGCCCGCCATCGGCGCGATGGCGGGCGCGGCACCTGCCGGGTGTTAGAACCCCGGATTAGGGCTGGTGCAGGGGGCGTTCGTCAATGACGGTGCCACCAATAACTTTTTCAATAGCGCGCAGGCCGATGAAGGTGCTGTTTTCGACCTTCTCGTCATCCTCAGAGACATAGTCCTCATCGGATGCGGCGCGTGCCGGGCGAGCAGCCTGTGCCGGTGCTACAGGTTCCGGTACAGCGGGCTGGGCGAGCTTCTCCTCGCGTGCCGGTGCGTTATCGACCGGGGCATTATCAACCGGAGCCGCCTGCGGGGGAGTAGCCAACGGGCCAGCCGGAGCAATTGGTGCTACGGGTGCAAGCGGACCTGCAGGCTCAACCGGAGCAGCAAGCGGGCCTGCCGGCTCAATCGGGGCTACCGAATCCTGCGGAGGCGCTCCCAGCGGACCCGCCGGGGCAACCGGAGGCGCGAGCGGACCAGCCGGCGCTACAGGCTCGACGGGCATTGCAGGTGCAGGAGGCGTTGCGGGTGCAGGGGGCGCCTCAACCGGCTCGGCGTAGGGAGGCTCATCCTCAAAAGGGGGCTCCTCCTCGTAGGGCGGTTCCTCTACATGAAGGGGTTCCTGCTGCGGAACTCCGCTACCGGATGCGGCGAAGGAATCACGCTCACCAAAACCACCCGCCGGGCCCGCCTGTGCCGCCGGAGCCTCCTGAATCGGTGACTGCGGGGCAACCTGGGGTTCGGGCGCGAGAGGACCAGTCGGAGCAGCCTGCTGGGGCGCCTCCTCGGGGGCGCTCTGCGGAATCGGGGTAACCTCCCACGCACCCAGGGGCGCATCCACGCTGGTGGACTCGGGGCTGTTTGCGCCGGTCAGCGGCTGACCGTGGCGACGCCACGCATCCTCACCGCCGCGCGGACCATCAGCCAGAGGCGCCGGCTGAGAGGGCTGCGGGGGAGTCTGCTGAACGGGCTGCTGAGGTGCCTGCGGTGCAGGAACCGCCGTAGCAGGGGGCTGTACGGGGGTAGGCTGCGCTACGGGCGCCGCCGCCGGGACGGGCTTAGCCTGCTCGCCGGGCTTCGCCACCTGTGCGTGAATGGTCACCTGACGGCGCAGGAACTCGCTCACGCGGGCGGTCAGCTCGGGTACGAAGCCCTTGACCGCGCGCAGGGTCGCAATGTCGGCGCTCACGTACAGGGTTGCGCCGTCCATGCGGGCGGGGCGAACCTTCATCAGCTGCTCAGCCGCACCGGGAACGCTCATTCGGTTTAGGATGGCGCGCCAATTACCCTGAACCGCCGACAGCGGATCATTCGGGTCAAGTTTCAAGGGTGCGGAGGGGGTGGCCGCCGGAGCGGCATCAGCTACGTGAGAAGCCGGGGCATTGGATGCCGTCGGGGCGTTACCCGTCGGGGGAGTGCCAGCCGGAGCTACAGGTGCCTGAGTTGCAGGGGCCTGTGCTGCGGGTGTCTGTGCTACGGGTGCAAGAGGCGCGGCGCTAAGCGGGGCGCCAGAAGACTGCGGGGTAGCCGCAGCAAGAGGCGCACCAGCCAGCGGGGGAGCACCCGCGCTGGCATGCTGAGAACCGCCCAGCTGAGAACTAGCCTGCTGGGCGGGCTGAGTCGCCTCCTGAACAGGCGCGCTAGAAGCATTAGGGGCCTGGGCATTAGCCGCCGGAGTCTTAGGGGTCAGACCAGCCGCAGCCATACCCGCCGCACGAGCCGCAGACATGCCGCCCTGCGCCGGAACAGAACCGGCAGAACCAGCAGCACCAGAAGCCACGCGGCGCTCCAAAACCTGCAGGCGAGAAGCCAAGGCCGCAACCTCCGCACCACCGGCAGAACCCTCCGCAGCAGGCAGAAGCAGACGAGCACACAGCAACTCCAGCTGAAGCTGCGGATTCGCCGCACCCGTCATACCATTCAGAGTCTCATTGACCGTACCCGCGGCAACCATCAGCTCACGCTCACCCAAAGCCTGAGCCTGCTGACCCAGGCGCTCCAACTGGTCCTGCGGAACACCCTGCAAAATCTGGCCGGCAGCCTGCGGAACAGCCTTCACCACAATCAAATCACGCAGACGCTCCAGCAGATCCTCCACAAAACGGCGAGGATCCTGACCGGTCGCCACCACACGCGACACCGCGCCAAAGAGAGTCGGGGCATCCTTCGCGCCCAACGCATCAATGACCTCATCCAGAAGCTGCGCGTGGGTATAACCCAGCAGCGCCACCGCACGGTCATACTCAATACCGTTCTGCGACGACGCGCCAGCCATCAACTGGTCAAGAATCGACAGCGAGTCACGCACCGAGCCGCCGCCGGCACGAATCACCAGCTGCAGCACGCCCGGCTCCACCGCCACCTGCTCCTGATCGCACAGACCCTGCAGATACGGCAGAAGAACCTCCGGCGGCACCAGGCGGAACGGGTAATGGTGAGTACGCGAACGAATCGTACCCAGCACCTTATTCGGCTCGGTCGTCGCGAAGATAAACTTCACGTGCTCCGGCGGCTCCTCCACAATCTTCAGCAACGCATTGAAACCCTCACGGGTCACCATATGTGCCTCATCAATAATGAAGATCTTGTAACGGTCACGCACCGGCGCCAAAGTAGCGCGCTCACGCAGGTCACGGGCATGATCCACACCGCCGTGGCTCGCCGCATCCATCTCAATCACGTCAAGGGAACCGCCACCATCACGCGAGAGCTCACGGCACGAATCGCACACACCACACGGAGTAGGAGTCGGACCCTGCGCACAGTTCAGGCAGCGCGCCAAAATACGCGCCGACGTGGTCTTACCGCAACCACGCGGACCCGAAAACAGGTACGCGTGATTCACACGGTTCTTCTCCAGAGCGACCATAAGAGGTTCGGTCACGTGCTCCTGCCCGATAACCTCAGCGAAGGTCTCGGGGCGATAACGACGATAAAGGGCAGTGCTCACAGCAACCTCTTCAACTCGGGGTGCGGATAGGACAATCCCTACCATTTTAGACGCTCCACCCCCGGCACGAGTGGTCACCAGTCACCGGCGAACACACCACCACAACACCGCCACCGTGACACCTACCGTGGATGCTCACCCGGGTGGCATGTACGCCCACAGAAATACCGCGGATGCACCGAATTCCCAAGAACCCAAAAATCCGGTACACTGGTTCTTGCCTCTTACGTGGCGTTATCTTGGAAAACTCCCCCAGGACCGGAAGGTAGCAAGGGTATTCGAGCTATGGCGGGTGCGTAGGAGGTTTTTTCATGCCCAAAAACGGGTACCTGGATAGTTCACACCCGTCATATGCACTGCGTGCCCGCTCCGCTGGCGCTCCGCGGCTTCGGATCCGGATTTCCGCCTCTCTAGAGCTCGGTGGCTTCGACGCAGGATTTATTGCCTCGCGCGCTCGGAATCCTGCGTCTCAGTTCGCGAGCTCAGAATCCGGATCCTCAGCGGTTGCGTAAGGGGTTTTTCTATGCCTAAAAGTAAGACACAAGCCCCCACAAATGTGCTTTCTATTACTTTTGCCGCCTAGGGCTTGCGTGCCCGGCAAAAGCGTAGTAAAGTTTTATTCGTTGCCTACGCAATGCGTAGAAAACATAGCTGGAGGATTCGCCTAGCGGCCTATGGCGCACGCCTGGAACGCGTGTTGGGTTAACAGCCCTCGGGGGTTCAAATCCCCCATCCTCCGCCACCGATCCCCGGTCTTAGCTTCTAAGACCGGGGATTTTTTATACCCCTTGGTACTATTTCTTCAGAACCCCCACGGTTCCACGCGCCGCCGAGGCGCCTCGCACCTGCAGAAAGCACCACCATGATCTTCAAAAAAGTAGGCGACAGTCGCCCCTACCCCCAGCACGGCATGACCCACGCCGACTGGGGAGGAATCCCGCCGCAGCAGGTACGCCTCGACACCCTCATCACCACCCAAAAAACCCTCAACCTCGAGACCCTACTCGCCGAAGACTCCACCTTCTACGGCGACCTCTTCCCGCACGTCGTCAAATGGGGTGGCGAACTCTACCTCGAAGACGGCGTGCACCGCGCGCTCCGAAACGCCCTGCACCGCCGCGCCGTCATGTACGCGCGCGTACTCGACCTGGACTCCATCTCACCGGCACTGCTGCCCGGTGCGTAACCCCCCCCGAATACAGAAAAAGCCGCGGACCGATGCAAAGAAGCATCAGGTCCGCGGCATTTTTAGTGACGTATAACTGCTACGTATTTGTTGCTTAGGGCGCCACGCTTAGGATGCGACCTTCAGGCCCGCCTCCTGCACCGGGGACTGCTCCGGCAGAGACTCCTCGGAGTCCAGGCGAACAGGGTTGCCCTCGGCGTCAAAACGCGCTCCGAGGCCCATCTGAATAAAACGGATGGTATTCAGAATCTGGCGCTCGCGGGTCTCCTCGTCCGGCGCGTCCTCGGCGCGACCGGCGCTTGAGGAGAGGGAGCCGTGCACGAGCATCGCCAGTTCGCGAATGTCGTTCTTCGGAATGTAGTTCTCGGCAATGGCGGCAGAAAGAATATGCGCGAGCACCATCTGCAGCTCGTGAACGTGCTTGCCGAGCTTCGCGTAGGACTCGGGGGAGAGCATGGAGCGCATCGCAGGGCCCGGAGGCAGGTGGCGGCGCGCCAGGTCGTTGATTTGCAAGCGAATGTAGACCGCGAGCTGGTCAATCGGGTTTTCGATGCCCTCCAGGCCGACGCGCAGCTCGTTGAGGAAGCGTTCGGTCTCGTCCAGGGCGTAGGCGACCAGCAGTTCGCCCATGTCGGCGAAGTAGTTGTAGACCGCGGTGCGGCCGATTCCGGCGTTCTTGGCGACGTCGGTCATGGTCAGGCCGGAGAGGCCGCGGTTGTAGAGGATCTCGCCGAAGGAGTTGAGGATGGCGCGCTTGGTGTTTTCGCGCTGGGCGGCGTTGGTTGCTGCAGAAATACGAGGCATAGTGACACTCTACCCCAAATCGTCAGCAAATGACGAATTTATCGAATGTGTCACCAAGAAATTTGCCCAATCCATGCGAATTTTCATGTTTATGACAGAACAACCGCCCCTAGAGGAACCCCAAACGCGTAGCCACCGCCAAATCAGCACCCACCAACGACGCAATCGGATACCCCGTATGGCCACGCCCCGGAGTCACCTGCAGAAGAGTCCGCGCCCCCAAACTCTCGTAGAACGCGCTACCCTCCTGCACCGCAATCCGCGCCGACCAACTCCCCTCAGAACTCGTCGCCATACGCCGACGACCCGACGGCGAGCGCCCATCCAGCACACCCACATGCCAGCTCATCAGCAGACGCTTATGCGAAGAAGGGTTCAGCGCAGCCTGCTCACGCACCCGCGCGGGCACGCCGTCAGCGCCGCCGCCACCGATGAAGGCCGCGCCACCTCCGCGAATCCACTCAATATCGTGCGACAGTAGCTCGTAGCTGAGGAACTCCGCGCCGCCCGAATAGCCCGCAAGCCACACGCGGCTCATATCCACCCCGTACGCCAGGGCAATCTCCTCAATGAGAGCGCGGACCATCCTGCCGTTCGAACGGGCGCGAACCCACCAGTTATAGGTCAGCGGAGGCGCATAGGCACCAACATCCCTCAGTCGAGGCTCCCGCAGGCTACCCGGCGACAGCACCGGCACGGACAGCATATTGAACTCAGCCGCCACCTTCGCCAACTCTGTACGCAACGGGGAGGTGCGGCGTAGCAGACGACTACCGGCACGCGAGAGATGATCACCATCAAAATAGAACAGCACACCGGGCGCGGAATCAGACTCGGTCAGAAGGTGCAGGTTATCGACCCGGTAGTAGATATTGCGGCCGCGATGCGTAAACGACCGGTAGCCGAGAAGCTCAGAGGACGCCAGCAGCATCGGCTCAAGAAGGGAAATGCCGGTACGAACCGCATGTGCCGCATAGGTCAGCAGCGGATGCAACCGTGGAATATGTGCGCTGAGCCTACGCTGATTGCGGTGCCGCCTCTTCTGCGCTCGACGTGCAGAACGCCGTAGCGAACGTCGTATCGAGGCGCGTAGAGCACGACCCGTACCCGCTTCCAGCAGGGATGCCACCTGCTCAGTACGGTGAGCGCCGCTGCGGTAAACTCCGCTACGGTGAACTCTGCGGCTCAGTCTCTTCATATCTCCATTGTAAATGTGCGGGTTCTGCCGCTACCGGGATGAGATGGTGCCGCAGGCATTCCATGCCGGGTAACCGGGTGCATAGAGCGTCCACACTCTTGAAAGAGGCGCAGAAACCTGCCGCCGTCACGGCATATAGGTACTATTAGATAGGCTCGGGTGGCAGGCGAGCCGGTGAGTAGCGCCCTGCATAGCGCGCTCACCCACCACGCGTGAGGGCGGTGTCCTCGCGTCAAGAAACACATCGCATGAAGAAAGACTTGGGGAAAGTAATGGCTAAACCCGTTAGCGAATCTAAGGCTCAGACGAGCACCGTCAAGGTGCCCTGGGCTGGTCGCCGCGGCTACTTTGATCTGCTGCTGGGCGCGTCCTGCGTCATCCTGATCATTTCGAATATTGGTGCAACCAAGGGTGTGGAATTCGGTCCGCTGCCCTTCGAACTGCCCCTCATCGGTAACACCATCGTCACCGATGGTGGTTTCTTCCTTTTCCCTCTCGCCTACGTTATTGGCGACCTTCTCTCTGAGGTGTACGGCTTTAAGCGTGCCCGCCGCGCCATTGTGGCGTCCTTCGCCTCGGCTGCTTTTGCCGCCCTGTGCTTCCTGCTGATTGTGCACCTGCCGCCGGCAAGCTTCTACACCGGCCAGGATTCGTTCGCACAGGTTCTCGGCCCGGTCTGGCAGATTTTTGCGGGCTCCCTGCTCGGCTACCTGTTCGGTCAGACCCTGAACGCCTGGGTCATGGTAGCGATGAAGAAGGCAAGCAAGGGTCGTTTCCTCTGGCTGCGCATGATTGTCTCCACCCTGGTTGGCGAGTTGCTCGACACCCTCATCTTCTGCTCGATCGCCGCACCGGTACTCGGCATCGAGACCATCGAAGCGTTCATCAACTACGTGCTGATTGGCTATATCTATAAGTGCCTGGTCGAGGTGCTCCTCATGCCGATCAGCTACCCGATTATTGGTTGGTTCAAGCGTCACGAACTCGAGTACGTGGCATAAGCTAACCTCCTTACAGCTGATGTGCAGAGCCGCCCGGCCTAACGACTGGGCGGCATTGCCATTTCAGCTTTATTCAATACACAGCATGTCTAAGAAAGAGATACGTTATGTCTAAACTGCAGGGGAACACCCCCGAGCAGTCGGAGAAGAACGACTCGCTGAATCGTTCCCTCTCCCACGGCCAGTTGACCATGATTGCGATGGGCTTGGCGCTGGGTACGGGCCTGTTCCTGGGCTCCTCCTCCGCCATTAAAATTGCAGGCCCCGGCGCAATCCTCTCTTACGCTATTGGTGCGATGATTGCGGCAACCATTGCCGCGTGCGCGGGCGAAATGTCCGTGCGTCACCCCGTCCAGGGCGGTTTTGGCACCATTGCGAGCCGATACCTGAACCCCTTTAGCGGCTACCTGACTCGCTGGGCGTATTGGGCATGCACCGTGCCGCTGGCGGGTGCTGAGCTGGTGGCGGTTGGCCACTACATGGCGTACTGGTTCCCGGACGTTCCCCTGGCTGTGTTCGTTGCCCTCTTCGGCGCGATTATTCTGGTGCTGAACCTGGTGAGCGTGAAGTCCTTCGGCGCCCTGGAGTTCATGCTCTCTTCGATTAAGGTTTCTGCCGTCATCGTGTTCATGGTGATTGGTGTGCTGCTGGTGTTCGTGGGTCTGCCCGGTCATGCCGCGGCGGGTACCGCAAACCTCGTGAACGACGGCGGCTTCCTGCCCAACGGCCCGGCATCCATCTGGATTTCGATGGCTGTTGTCATGTTCTCCTTCGGCGGTGTGGAAATGATTTCTCTCTCCGCAGCGGAGGCGAAAGACCCGGCACGCTCGGTGGCAACCAGCGTGAAGGCAATGATTTGGCGCCTGTCCACCTTCTACGTGGTGTCCATGGCGATTATTCTGTGCCTGGTGCCCTGGCAGACCGCCGCACAGAACTCGGAGCTGACCGAGTCGCCGTTCGTGCTCGTCTTCTCTGAACTGGGTATCCCCTTCGCGGCGGACATCATGAACTTCGTGGTGCTCGTTGCTGCGCTCTCTGGCGCTAACGCCTCCCTGTACGCGGCAACTCGCCTGCTGCACGCCCTGGGCTCTGACCGTATGGCTCCCGCAGTGGCTGCCCGCACCTCCTCGCGCGGTGTGCCGGTCGTAGCTCTGCTGATTTCCTTCACCGGCGTTGTTGTGGCGACCGTGATGGCTGTTGCCAAGATTGGCGACATCTTTGCCCTGCTCATGGCGCTGGTGACCCTGTGCATCCTGATTGTGTGGATCATGATTCTGCTGACCTACCAGGCGTACAAGAAGGACCAGAAGGATGCCTCCTCCTTCACCGTGCTGGGTGGCCGCATCACCGCTGGCCTGGCTCTGGCGGGTGTTCTGGCGACCCTGGCGGCAATGTTCATGCTGCCCGGCTCGGGTGTTCAGGAATCCATCATGGTCGGCATCGTCTTCTTCGTGCTGATTTCTATTGGCTACGCCATCTCCTCGAAGGTTAAGGGCGGTTATGAGCGCCCCGACCTGGACGCTATGCACGCCGACGAGGATACCAGCGCGGCACAGCACTAAATAGCGTGAAAGCCTCGCGAGGCTGAACCATGAAAGGCACCGGATGGGGGAGCAACCCCGTTCGGTGCCTTTTGCTTTCTGCGGGTTCTGGCGGCGCCGTTCTGAACGGCTCGGGCGTGCCCGTAGAATAGTTAACTATTCGCACCTGTCACCGAGGACATGAGGCCGCGGGAGCCGGGTGCGAGCACACATTGCACATCACGCCCCTAAGGCGTACTGACGGAAGGCACCTTCGTGTCCCACAACGACGATACCCGCAGCCACGCTGCAGCGGGGACCGCCGGATCGCGCACCCTGAAGCGTTCGCTGTCCCACGGACAGATGACCATGATTGTGATGGGTTCTGCGCTCGGTACGGGCCTCTTCTTGGGTTCGGGCACCGCCATTGCGATGGCTGGTCCTGCGGTCATTCTCACCTACGCTATTGGTTCTGCGCTCGCTTCGGTGATTGGCGCGGCAACCGGTGAAATGGCGGTTCGCTACCCTGTCCGTGGCGGTTTCGGTACTATTGCTACCCGCTACTTGGGCCCCTTCGCGGGCTTTTTGACTCGCATTGCCTACTGGACTGCGACTGTTCTGATTGCCGGTGTTGAGCTGGTATCGGTGGCAACCTACCTGAATTATTGGTGGCCGCAGTTGCCTCTGTGGGTTGGTATTGCTGTGTTTGGTGTGGCGCTGATTGTGCTGAATCTGACCAGCGTGAAGTCTTTTGGCATGCTGGAGTTCTTCCTGTCTTCGATTAAGGTCATTTCGATTGTTGCCTTCCTGCTGGTGGGCCTGTGCCTGGTTTTCTTCGGCCTGCCCGGTCACGCCGCGGTGGGTACCGCAAACCTCTTCAACGACGGCGGTTTCATGCCTAACGGCCCTCAGTCGGTGTGGCTGTCGCTGGCTGTTGTGATGTTCTCCTTCGGCGGTATTGAGATGATTTCGATCTCTGCTGCGGAGGCGAAGGACCCCTCCCGTTCGGTGCGTTCCTCGGCGAAGGCGATGATGATTCGCCTGGCGACCTTCTACGTGCTGGCAGTTCTGATTGTTGTGGCTATTATTCCGTGGCGTTCGGCGTCGGGCCTGGGCGATGCGGTGGAAGCTTCCCCGTTCGTTCTGGTCTTTGAGCAGCTGGGTGTGCACGGTGTGGCGCACTTCGTGAACTTTGTGGTGCTGATTGCGGCGCTGTCGAGCGCGAACGCGAACCTGTACGCGGGTGCGCGTCTGATGCACTCGCTGGCGGTTGACGGTATGGCGCCTATCCAGCTGGCTCAGGTGAACCGTGCCGGCGTTCCGGCGCGTGCGGTATGGCTATCAACCAGCGGTATGGTGATTGCTATTCTGCTGGCTCTGTACAGCCCGAAGGAAGCGTTCCTCTCCATGATTTTTGTGATTATGGTGTGCGCGCTGACCGTGTGGGTTCTGATTCTTTTCGCGTACATCGTGTACAAGCGTGTTGAACCGGCAACGGGCGGTTTCCGCCTGTGGGGTGGCCAGTTCACCGCAGCGGTGGGCGTTCTGCTGCTCTTCGCGGTGTGGGTTGCGCTCTTCATGGTGCGCGGTTCCATGGTTCCGGCAATTGTGGGCGTGGGCTACTTTGTGGTGCTGAGCCTGCTGTACTTCGCCCGTATTCGCCACACTCACATGATTGATGAGCAGACCTTCGTGGAGGCTCAGCAGGCAACTGCCGAGTATGACGCCATGAAGTACGACGCTGATCATGCCCTGGAGACTGCGGCAAAGCTGGGCCGTTAGGTTCTGCAGCTGCCGGGAGGGCCTGTGTTGGGGTCTGTAGAGACTCCAAGAAGGTAATAAACGAAAAATACGGAAAATTTCTGGAATTCCTCGTAATAAACCCGTAAAAATACCGTGGGCTCTCAGAGCGGGTCTATGATAGACAGTGAACCGTATGATCTTGTATGCGTTCAAATGTCTGTGTGTTGGATGAGGCTCGAAAGCATCGTAGCTTTCGAGCCTCATCATTTTAATTTCTGAACATATTTTTAGAGCATTAAACCTAGATAATGTGTTCATTTGCTTTATAGTGCGAACCTGTGTGAACAGCCCCCTCAAAGCGGCGGGGGAGTAGAGTTAAAACCATGCAAAGCCACGAAAACACCCCCGAAAAGAACGCCGCCTCTGAGGCTGGTACCACCGACGAACTGCTGGTGCACGTTCCCGCCCGCTGGGGCGACATGGACGCTTACGGCCACGTCAACAACGTTGCAATCCTCTCGGTCATGGAAGAAGCCCGCGTGGCGCTCTTCGGCCCGCCTCCGTCGTCCGGTGAGAAGCCAAGCGTGGCACCGCAGCCTCCGATTCCGCTGTTCGAGCTGGTCGCCGAGGGCGTGCAGGCACTCATCGCCGAGCACGGCATCCGCTACCTGGCTCAGCTGCCCTACACCGGCGAGCCCGTACCCGTGCGTGCGCGCGTGGAGAAGGTCAGCGCGGCATCCGTGCGGATTGGCTACTCGATTCTCTCCCCGGTGGACGGCCGCGAATGCGTGCGTGCCTTCACCGTGCTGGCGTTCTGGGATTCCGTGGCGGGGCGGCTGACCCGACTCAGCCCCGAGCAGCGTGACCTGCTGAGCTCCTACCTGCCGCAGAAGTAGGGGCTGGTGCTCCGCTGTAATAAAACGGTCTTGAACGGGGTGAAGCGTATGCTTTAAATACCTTCTGCAAAGGGTGCAAAAGGTTCATTCCCGGGAGAGATAACGATGTCGTTTCACCACACTCAGGCAGGCCCCGCCGGTTGGGGTCGCCGCACGATGCGCGCCACCGGATGCGCCGCCGCCCTGCTTCTTGCCCTGACCGGCTGTTTTGGCGGTTCTCAGAGCGAAAACTCCTCGTCGACCCCCAACCCCTCCGGCACGGCTAACCACTCGCAGTACCCGCTCCCTTCCTCCACCGCGTCCCCGTCACCGACGAAGAAGACCGAGCCGACCGTCACCGAGACTCAGGCGCCGGCTCCCGCAGAGAGCGCCGAGGCGAAGGCGTCCGAGTCCTCCGCACCGGCTGAGGCGAAGGAAACCCCCGCCGCGGCAGCAAGCTCCACCGGTGACACTCCTCGCGCGCCCGAAAAGGTGGAGGCTGAACGCGCCTCCGCCGGCGAGCGCTGCGGGCATATTGGTCGTAAGGGCTACTTGAAGACCGGTGCGGAGATCATGGTGCTGCGCGGTACCGTGGACTGCGCTCACGCGCTGGATGTGCTGACCGAGTACGTCACCACCCCGCGTGCCGACGACAACATGACCCAGCATCAGGTTGCGAAGGTTCAGGACGCCACCTGCTACTGGAACCCGCAGTACGAGATGGCGGAGAACCGTCGTGAGGACCGCGGCGCCCCCGAATGCACTATTGGCGAGGATGTCGCCTTCGTGGCTCGCCTGCAGAACCCGGACGCTCCTGACATTCCGTTCCTCATGGATCCTGCCCGGTACGATTCTGGTGCCGGCTACTACCGTTTCAAGAGCTACGATGAGCGCACCGTCTGCGAGTTGAATGCCGCTGAGTCGACTCTGACCTGTGAGCGTCGTCTGGGCGGTCAGCTCACCGATGGTAACGGCGCGGTGGGTCGTACCTTCTCAGCGCCGGTGCGCATCACCCGCATGAATTTTGCTACGGGTGCCTACGATGAGCGCGTGGAGGATGTCGCCCCCGCGACCCTGCATGCCGAGAGCACGACTGCGAACACGCTCATGTTGCGTCCGAATAATGTGACGACATTCCCTGCGGCTTCCGGCAAGCAGATTACCTGCTACGGCGAACCGGAGGATGGCATGATGACCTGCCACGATGGCGGAACCTACTCGGTTCCGATTGGTGGCGGTCAGCTCTAAAACGGAGCACGCGGGCATAATGTTTGTCGATAGCTCAGGAGGGGCTCCCCGCAATGCTGGGGAGCCCTTCCTTTCGTGCTCTTGGGGCTATTTCGCGAGTCCTTGAGATGTCATATCCACATAGCTAGCTCACAGGTAGCGTCTTTAGAATACTGGTTAGGAACCCGAACCGATGACGCAGAAAGGTCACCATGCATCCGGCACAGAAGCACTCTACCCAGACTTCTTCTACTACTCTCCGCACCGCTAAGCGTTACAGCCCCGTGGCGCTCGGTGCCACGCTCCTGCTTGCCCTGTCGGCATGCTCCGGAGGTGCCACTACCGCCTCCCCGAGCGCTACCGCAACCCCCAGCCCCAGCGCTACGAGCGCGAAGGCGACCCCTTCGCCCACCCGCACCGCAACGGTTACTGAAAGCACCCCGACCGCCGGTACTGTGCACACCCCCACCGCGGCGGCTACCGTTACCCCGGGCACCATCACCACCGCAAGCCCCTCGGCGACCGTGCAGGCGAGCGCGGCGGCGAGCTCCTCCGCATCGGCGAAGGCCGGTTCGAACGCTTCGGCGAGCGCATCGAGCACTGCGAGCCTGTCCAGCTCGGATGTTCAGTCTGCTGGCGGTAGCTGTGGCAGCATGGACGCTACCGGCTACCTGAAGCACAACGGAGTTGTTCAGGTGACCTCAGGTGCGGTGGATTGCCTGTTTGCGCGTGAGCTGGTCCGCCAGTTTGTGATGCAGAATCCCGCGGAGGTGACCGGTAAGGCGAATGGTGAGCGTACCGTCATGTCGGCGCGCTGCTACTGGAAGCCGGGTGACGGCGCGGATCGTGCGACCCCCGAGTGCGTGTCCCTGGATGGTGGTAGCACCGTCATTACCGTGAAGCTGACTAACTAGCCTGCGGCTCACCCCCGCAAGGTTTAGGCGTTAAACGCAAGCGCCGCGTTGACGAGTGATTCGTCAACGCGGCGCTTTGCTGTCTCGAGGCTATCTCGAGGAGTCGGCACGGCGAGGTTTAGAGCTCCCCGCGGGCACGGGCGGCGAGCACATCGTCCAGGCGGGCGAAGGTCGAACGCCAGGTGGTGCGCACCTCCTCATGGACCGAGGCGGGCATGGGGCCAATCTCGATAACGATGCGGGTACCG
Organism: uncultured Rothia sp.; assembly: GCF_916049665.1. Classification (GTDB taxonomy): domain Bacteria; phylum Actinomycetota; class Actinomycetes; order Actinomycetales; family Micrococcaceae; genus Rothia. Next base: position 56,901 of record NZ_CAJZIE010000001.1, read on the forward strand.
GAGCCCACGCCGTCAGAGGTGATCACGGTTTCGGGGAAGAAACGGTGACGCTGGTACACCAGCACGCTACCGGGGTTGCCCAGGTGGTCGGGCAGCTGCTCGGCGTACTCGATCTCCTTGAACGGCTCAATGCTCAAAAAGCGGCTCTGCAGGATGCAGGATACCGAGGGGTCGACCTCGTTAATCATGGAGAGGCGCTGCAGACCGCCGACGACGGGCTCCACGACAACGTCGGTGGGGCGCACGTGCCAGCCGGCGGGGCCGTACCAGCGGACCAGCAGTTTGGGGTCCAGGTAGGCGCCGAAGACGTCCTCGACCGGTGCGGCGATCTCGTGGTCGAAGACGAGAAGCTCCTCATCGGGAACATGAGTGATGCTCATAGGGTTCTCCTTACGCGGGTTGAAGAGCGGGTTTAGGGCTTCTTGCCGGAGTAGTAGTTGCCGAGGAACTCGTCACGGTACTCGAAGTAGGTGCCATCCTTGATTGCCTCGCGGGCGTCGTCCACCATGCGCACGATGAAACGTTCATTGTGGATGGAGGCGAGGGTCGCCGCCAGACGCTCGTCCGCCTTGAAGAGGTGACGCAGGTAGGCGCGGGTGTAGTGGGTGCAGGTGTAGCAGTCGCAGCCCTCGTAGATGGGCGAGAAGTCTGCCTTGAAGCGTGCGTTGGTGATGTTGTAGCGGCCGGTGGGGGAGTAGACGGCTGCGTTGCGTGCCACGCGGGTGGGGGAGACGCAGTCGAAGGTGTCCACGCCGTTTTCGATGCCGACGAAGATGTCGTCGGGTTCGGAAATGCCGAGCAGGTGGCGGGGCTTGGATTCGGGCAGCTCTTCGGCGCACCAGCGCACGATGGTGCCGAGGTTTTCCTTCTCGAGCGCACCACCGATGCCGAAGCCGTCGAAGGGCATGGAGCCCAGATCCTGGCATGCCTTGCGACGCAAATCCTCGTACTGGGCGCCCTGAATCACGCCGAACAGCGCCTGGTAGGGCTTGCCCACACGCTCTGCGGTCAGGCGCTGGTGCTCAGCGATGCAGCGCAGCGCCCACAGGCGGGTGCGTTCGAGTGCCTCCTCCTGGTAGCCGCGGGAGTTGTACAGGGTGGTCAGCTCGTCGAAGGCGAACATGACGTCGGCACCAATCTGGTGCTGAACCTGCATGGACACCTCGGGGGTGAAGCGGTGAATCGAGCCGTCAATGTGCGACTTGAAGTTCACGCCGTCGTCGTCAATGTGGGCGAGGCGCTCCTTGCCCTTCGCCACATCGTCGTCGCCGAGGGGGCGGCCGTCGGCGCCCTTAGCATCCGCGACGGTACCCATGTCAATAACCTTCTTGAAGCCGGAGCCCAGGCTCATGACCTGGAATCCGCCGGAGTCGGTGAAGGTGGGGCCGTCCCAGTTCATGAAGGCACCTAGGCCGCCCGCCGCATCCAGGATCTCGGGGCCGGGCTGCAGGTACAGGTGGTAGGCGTTGGAGAGCAGAGCCTGAGCGCCGAGCTCCTTCATGGATTCGGGCAGGACCGCCTTGACGGTTGCCTTGGTGCCCACAGGGGTGAAGGCGGGGGTATGAATCTGTCCGTGCGGGGTGGTGATGACACCGGTGCGTCCGCGGAACTGTCCGCCGTTGGCTTCTACACGTTCAGCGCTGGGGGAGGCGGTGTCCGCCAGGCGGCTGGTGATGGTGAAGCCAAAGTCCTCGGTGGGGAAAGAATTATCTAGAACGCTCATTCTTCTCTCGATTGTTTGCTTTCCGTCTGAATGTCTACACCCTAGCCTACCGGAAAACCCCGCCTCCTTTGCCGGAGGCGGGGTTCGCAAGAAGCTAGCCGGGCGCAGCTGGGTTCAGCCAAGCTTAGCCGGCAAAGTCGCCGAGCATATCCACGGTCGGCACGAAGAAGAGGGTGCCGGTCACCGCGGTGCTGAAGTCCAGCAGGCGGTCGTAATTAGCGCCGTCCACTCCCATGAACATGTTCATGAGCATCTTCTGAACGGTCGAGAAGGTGCTGGCGTAGCAGATGAAGTAGGTGCCCAGCTCGTTGTTACCCACGGTGCCGAAGGGCATGTTGTCGCGAATAACCTTGAAGTCGTCACCGATATTGGCGATGGCGGAGTGCGAGTTGGCGGGCTTTTCGTCCTCGCTCATCTCGATGTCGTCGTGCTTGGATCGGCCGATGACCTTCTCCTGCTCGGACACGGGCAGACTATTCCACGCGGTCATGTCGTGAATGTACTTCTGCACGAACTGGTAGCTGCCGCCCTTGTACATGGGGTCATTGTCACCGATGAGACCGAAGTATTCGCGTGCCGCGGGGGTCTGCGGGTTCTCGGTGCCGTCCACAAAGCCGATGATGGAGCGGCCGTCCCAGTAGCGGAAGCCGTGCACCTCATCGAGCACCTCGGCAATATCGCGCAGAGCCGCGGTAATAGCGGACGCCATATCGTAGGCGACCGACGGCTGGGTCGCGCGGATGTGGAAGTGCAGATCGCCGGGAGTGGATACCGCGGTGTGCTTGGGGCCCCTAATCTCCTCGAACTCCACGAGCTCCTGCGGCAGCGGCTTGGGCAAATCCAGGGTCAGCCACGCGCTGTGGCTGATGCCCAGCACAATGCTGGCGTTCTCGGGTGAGTAGCGGTTCGCGGCGGTGTGGTTGAGGTTAATGACGAGCCCGCAGAGGTTCTGGAACCCCTCAAGGAGCGCATCCTGCGAGATGCCCTCCTTGAACTTCCAGACCATGAAGATGGTGTTGGAGTTCGGGCTGGCGGTGACCTGTTGTGATTCTGGTGCAAACATAAAACTCACCGTACGCCCGTGTACACGCCCCCGCAATGAACCCAGCCCTAACCTTCTGCGCCAGCGTGAGAATACATTGGCGGGAGAAGATTAGGGCTGTATCAACGATAAGAATTTAGAAGCCGTGGGAGGCGAGGTCGCGGGCATGCGCCAGACGCGCCGCCGTCTCAAAAATAGTCCACGCCTGCACCTGAGTGGACAGCTCCACCGGCGCACCGGGCTTCACGACCTTACTCATCGGCTCGGTGAACCGCGGGGAGAACTGTACGAGCGCCTTACCGCGAATCTCGTTCGGGTCAATGCCGTACTCGTTCATCGGCAGGTCGGGGTCGAATTCGCGGCGGCCCTCCCACAGGGCGCGGGCGGTCGAGTACACCAGGGTCGAGGCGAGCGCTCGCGCCTCGTCACTGAGCAGCGGCGAGGATGCCGCCATGCCCAGGTAGCGCACGAGAATGCCGGTGAACAGGCCGCCGTCGCCGTCGCCGTGCGAGATGAGGATGCGGCGGCGCGCACCGGAGAGGAACTCCACCTCTTCGGTCATATGCTTGACGATGCCGACGATGAGGCGTTCGGCGCGTTCTGCGGGGTCCACCTCGCAGGGCACGCCGGAGGCGGCGAGGCTCAGCAGGGCACCCAGGGCGGTTCCCTGGTTGTAGGTGTATTCGCCGCGTTCGTAGTCGTACTCGTCGCCGCGCACGTTCACACCGTCAATATAGAGCGAACGTTCTGCATCCCAGAGGGTTTCATTCATCCAGTCCATGAGCGCGGCGGCAGTCTTTGGGTCACCCGCACGCACATACGCCAGGGCGGTCGGCGCGGTCGCCGCAGCATTCACGAAATCACGCTTGGACTTGCGCCAACTCATGCCGCCCACCGGGGAGAAACCCTTCGCCAGCTGCTCAAAGAGAGCCGCACCAGCATCCTGAGCGGCAACATCGTTCGCACCGGTCAGCTCAATGCAGAAGGAATTCATGCGGCCCACAGCGAGGGTCAGCCACGCCATATCGTCAAAGTAGTCGTTCGCGAAGCGGCCGTAGTTACGAACATTAATGCCGCGCAACAGCGCGCGGGCACGGTGCAACTCCTCCTGGGCGGCGGTGATATCGCCCTCGCGTAGGTGACGCTGGCCGGCATCAATCACACAGTCCAGCAGGTGCGCCTGCCACCAGTAATGCCAAATGTTCAGGCGCTGGCTCAGCGGGCGCGGGTCCGGCACCTGCACCGAACCGATGAGGGCGCCGGGCACGCCGAGGATGCGGTGCACGAAGGTGTCGGTGACGCTGGCGGCTGCGGCAGCGGCATGCGAGGAGGTGCGCTCGGCGTACTCGCTAATCGACTCCAGAGACTGCGCGTTGTGGGAAGACGGCTGGGAATTCATGGACCCTCTGTAGTTGCGGTGAAGTATTACGTCTGAAATTATCCCACTTTTTGCCCTCTGAACGCCCGGACGCTGTGGGCGGGCTCTCGGGTGTGACCCCTTTTCGAGAGCCCGCCGAGAAGATGCACCGCAGGGAACGGGATGAACGCCACTCAAAAACGGGTTAGGCGGCGGCAACCAGCGAGCGGCCGCTGTACAGGTCCACCCGCTCACCGGTGATGGGGTGTTCAAAGTGCAGGCTGTACGCCAGTAGCTGCAGCGGGTACTCGGGGCGGTCGGGTGCGTCGGGGAGTACCTGCGGATAGAGTACATCGCCCAAAATGGGGGAACCGAGCATATTCAGGTGCGCCCGCAGCTGGTGCGTCTTGCCGGTGTGAGGCGCCAAATCATAGAGCGCCCATTCTCTATTCGGTTCCGCGCGCCAGCCCTCAACCGCCTGCGCGCTCGGGGTGAAAGTCTGCAGAATCTTCGCGGTCGTGAGCGTATTCGGCTCCACGCCCTGCGCCGCGCACTGCTCCTCAGAAAGCTGCTGAACCTGCAGCTGGTCGCGAATCTTCTGAATATGTGAACGCACCTGTAGCCCCTCCGCACTCAGCGCCCGCTCGGCGGCGGCGGGGTCAGCGGGAACCGGCGCCACGGCGCGGTAGGTCTTCGACACCCGACGGTGCTGAAACATCATCTGGAAGGGGCGGCGCGCCTCCACGGTCTTAGCAAAAAGTAGCACGCCCGCGGTCGGGCGGTCCAGGCGGTGAATCGGAATCAGCAGCGGGTTCTGCTCACGCACCCGCAGCTTGGTCAGCGCGGTCTGCGCAATATAAGCACCGCGCGGGGTGGTCGGCAGAAAATGCGGCTTATCAATCGCCAGCACGTGCTCGTCCTCGTAGAGCACCGGCATATCGGAGGGTAGCTCCGGCTCATCGGCAAGCTCGCGGAAGTACCAGATGCGCTCGCCCGGCATGTAGGGGCTATCGCTGGTCAGCACCGTGCCGTCATCCAGGCGCACCTCGCCGGTATTAAAGCGGGCGTGAATAATCTGCGGGTCGTTCGGGTAGAAACGCGCAATCAGATAATCCGCGACGGTCGTCGGGGTGGTGCTGGTCGCGGAGCTACCGTTTGGGGCAAGCTCGGCGGGGAGCTCCTCTAGGTGCGGCAGAATCAGCTGAATCGGGTCAATGCCGTTCTTCTGTGCCAGCGGAGGGGTCAGGAGGCGGCGGTGTGTGCGGCGTGCAGGCTTCGCCTGGTAGTTTGCGCCGGGCTGCGTACTGGGCTGCGTGCGGGTGGTGTTCTGTGCGGGCATGGCTCTACTCTACCGCCTGCGCGGGGCTGGTTGGTGGCGGCCCAGATGAGCCAGGCTGAACCGGGCTGAACCGGGCTGAACCGGGCTGTCTACCGGATGAAGCGGGTGGAAATATTGCCGTGGGTCTGGCTGTGGGGTTGCGAAAATCAGATTTGTCTGACACTCATGAATGTTTGTGCGAATGCTTGGAGCAAAAAACGAAAACTTCACAAATTTTTGAAATTATTGGACATTTAATTTAAAAAAACTGCATTAATTTTACAAAAAACAGTGTTTAAGTGCGGTATTTTCGAAAATGCTGTCAAATCAGAAACTAATAACCCTCAATTTAGACCCTGTGGTTTTTCTAAGTATATAAGATGTAAAGCAATTAAAGACCTGCTAACCTGGGCATCCTACGTCATAAACGCCTTAATAAAGGCTGGAAACCGCCTTAAAGCGGTACGATTAAGACACAGAAGTTCGATATTTCGAACGAAGGGGTCGAAATGTGACAGAAACAGCGCAAGGGCGCAGAGATTAAAGGAACACCCCCGATTAAGGCGGTGCAATCGGACAATTCCAAAGCACCGGAAAATGCGATAGGAGAGGTTATGGAACATTCACAAAAGAATGCGGAGCCTCGCACCGGTGCCCTGCGCATGGAACCGCACGAACGCGAAGAGCAAATTCTGAAAATTGCTGCAGAACATTTCGCTCAACGTGGCGTGCTCGGTGCCTCCATGAGCGCTATTGCCCGCGACGCCGGCATCACGCGAGCCCTGCTCTACCACTACTTCCCCGGCAAGGACTCCCTGGCGGCAGCCGTCACCCGACGCGAAGCCAACGCAGTCCTTGAGGCTCTTGGCGAGCACCACGAAAACCCCGAGGAAGCACTCCGCAGGGCACTGCGCACCTACTTCCTCGTGGTGGCGGGCGTCCCCACCCCCGGCGGGGAGGACTTCCCGAACAACCCCACCGACTACCTCGAGTGGATGCTCGAGCGCACCGGCATGCCGATTAATGACCGCACCCGCGTCATTCTCGGAGGCTGGTTGCAGCTCGTCGACTACTTCGCCCTGCACGTCGTGCAGCTCAACCCCCGCGATCAGCGCACCGTTCGTTCCCGCGGGCTCGGGCTCGAAGAAGCCATCGACCTGTGCCTGGGTGCCGTTGACACCCTCACCGGCGGCTACTAGCCGACAATTCTGAAGGTACTAGGCGAGCACCCTAGACTTCCCGCTCCGATGTTTGGTTATGTGCTCCACGGCAAAGATGACGTGGATATCCGGGCGGTTATTCCTCCGCTACGCCGCCTGCGACGTGGTGGACTCCGGGAACACCACCCGGTTCGTGAGTAGGGAAACATAATGCCCCGCATCCCCTTCCGTGAGGGTGTGGGGCATTATGCTGCTCAGATTTTGTGATGTTCAGGTTGAGGTTAAAGGAATTAGCTTAACTTGAGGCTGAGCCTGAGACCCTGTGCGGAGGGCGCTAAATGGAGCGTCGCAACGACAGCCCGCGAACCGTCGCGTAGAAACCCTGCGCCTGCAATGCTGCGCGCAGTGCCTCCACCGGATGCTCCACGATTTCGCTACCGGAGGTGCCCAGCGTGGATGCGTTCAGGGTGTGGGTGCCCAAAAGCTCCACATCGTTGACCTTCTCCACCGAAATCTTCTCCGCACCACCGGCAGACACCAGGCGCGCCAGGGCGGGGGCAGCCGCCTCCAGAAGCACCGGGTCGGTGGTAAACGCCAGCAGAGTCTTCGCGCCACGCTCCACGTACAGCACCGGGGCGCCGTTCACCAGTACCACGCAGGCGCCCGCCTTACGCGCCGGGCGGTGCTTCACCGGGCCCTCGCCTTCGTGCGCAAAGGAGGGAATCGGGGGCCAGCTCAACGCCGCACCGTACGGGTTCGCCGGGTCGGTCGCCGCCAGAAGGGTCACCGTGAACGTGCCGTACACCTGCTCCGTATCGGTACGCTGCGGGGTATAGGCGCTCGCACCAAAAGCCTGCGGACCTGCGGGAATGCTGAGATTATCGGCGGTGGAACGCAACAGATCCACCGTCGCCGGGGCGGCAAACTGAGCCGCGCCCAAACCCTCAATAAAGTAGCCGCGACGCACCAGCGCACGATCCTCAGCCGCCGAATAAATCCGGTACAGCTGCGAGAACCCGCCGGCAGAATCCTCCACCTGCAGGCACCCGCGAGTCAGCACGCCGTAGCGGTCCAGCAGCAGGTCGGCACGTGCGAGCGCCGCAACCGTCGCCTCTACCGGCTCCTGAAGGAGTGTGTCCACGCGCGAGAAACGGCCGCTATCCTGCGGTGCAACTGCGGGAGCGGCGGTATGGAGCCCGCCGCGGAGGGAATTGCCACGCAGGGAACGCAGGCCGCGCCCGGTGGCAGGCGCAGAGTAGCCGCTGGAACCATAACTATCAGCGCCGAAACTGCCCGCCATGCCGTTACCCATGGAGGCGCGCGCCGCCGCAATACGACCCGCACCGCGGCGACCCACCCGCGTCAGACGCGCAGCAAGTGCCGGAGTCGGATGCGCACTGCGGACACCGGCAAGCATCGCCCGAACCGGTGCGAAACTATCGTTCGTCACCGCGCCAGACCACACAAGCCGCCACAGCGCTGCCGAAACCTCCGCCGCATCCGGAAAAGTCACCACCTGACCGGCGGGCGCAGCCGCACTCATCAGCTGCGCCACCCGCTCACGCAGCGCCGGCACGAACAGGCCGCCGTGAGCCAGCGCCTCATAAATGGCGTGCTCGAGCGTGCCCGGAGTCTGCAGAGCCTCCCAGAGCTCGGGATTCTCTGCGTGCAGCAGCTGCTCCGGGTAGTCCTCGCCCAGAGTCAGCGAAGAGCTCTCGCTCAAATGCAGGCGAATCCAGCCGTCAGACTTCTGCGCGCTACCGCCGCCGAGCTGACCGGCACCGGTGAAGAACACCCTGCCGCTCGCCATAAGCTCGTCCAGCATGTGCGGCTGGTAGCCGGGCACGCGCGCCGGAAGAATCAGTGTCTCCAGGGCGGAAGCCGGTACGCGTACACCCGCCAACTGGTCGATGGCGGTGAGCAGGTCCTCTATTGCGGTGGCAGAGTTTTGAGCGGCACTATCGAGACCGTTGTCAGCGCTGTTCTCTGCCGCCGGGCTGAGGGGCACTACCTTCTCGCCCACCACCGTGGCGGCGCGGCGGGAGGGCATGAATGCACCGTAGGCGCTCGCCTCTGGCAGGGTCTGGGCAACCCGCACAGATAAAGAACGAACGTTCTGCCACGAAGGCAGGAAAACACCGTAGACCTGCGCCGATACCGGCTCAATCTCCTCACGTAGCGCCGCCAGCGAACGGGCGCGAATCGTGCGCAAAACCTGCGCATCTACCCACTCAACACCGACCGCACTGGGAGTACGTAGTACCTCGGGCAGGAACTCGCCGGAGCTCAGGCGGCGCTGCTGCTGAAGACGTTGCAACACCGGAGTCAGCACGCCCACACCCACCGGGGTCAGGCGCGAAAAATGCTCCGCCGCCTGCTGTGCCGTAAAGGGAATATGGGTGCGCGCATAGCGAGAAACCAGGTCTTCAAGAGGCTCCGCGACCGGCTCCAAAAGGGCAGTGGGAAGCGCCGCGGCAGGCATAATGCCCAGTCCATCGCGCAGGCGCGCGGCGTCCTCAACCACCGCGTAGTACAGCTGCGGCTCGGCAGAATCATCAGAAGCGCCCGCAAACGAGAACGCGCGGCGCGAGCGCACCAGCTGCTCCGCCAGCTCGCGTGCCTGCTCCACGCTGGCGTGGGCACCGTATTCCTCGTCGTACTCCTCGCCGTAGTTTTCAGAATCCTCATGCTCAGTGCCGGGTGCCTCAGCCCGCGGGTTGTCAGAGCGCAAACGCAGGCTCAATTCCCGCGCGCTCAACGGGCCCAGCTGGCGCAACAGATCCGCCACGCCCTCAACCCCGCAGGCGCGGTAACGCTCACCCGTGCGCTGCAGGCGTTGCTGAGTCTGCACCAGCACCGCCGGATCCAGCAGGTCACGCAGACCGCTCGAACCCAGCAACTCAGCCAGTAGCGCCGGGTCCAGCGAGAGCGCGGCGGCGCGGCGTTCGGCGGCGGGCGCATCCCCGTTGTAGAGGTGCTCGGCAACGTACTCAAAGAGCAGGGTGCGCGCAAAAGGCGAAGGCTCGTTCGTCTCAACCTCAAGCATGGACACCGCCCGAGACTGCAACGAACGGTGTACCTGAACCAGCGCCGGAACGTCGTACACATCCTGCAGACACTCGCGCGCCGTCTCCAAAAGCACCGGAAAATCAGGGTACTTACGCGCCACATCCAGCAGCTGGGCCGCACGCTGACGTTGCTGCCACAGCGGGGTACGCTTACCCGGATCACGGCGCGGCAACAGCAGGGCACGCGCCGCATTCTCACGGAACCGAGAGGCAAAAAGCGCCGAATCGCCCACGCGTTCGGTGACAATCGCCTCCAGCTCGTCCGGGTCGAAAAGGAACAAATCAGCACCCGGCGGCACATCCTCCATGGCGGGTAGACGCAGAATCAGACCGTCGTCACTCGCCATGACCGAGGCGTCCACACCGTACCGCTCCTCAATGCGGGCACGCACCGCCAGCGCCCAGGGTGCGTGCACCCCGTAGCCCAGCGGTGAATGCAGAACCACGCGCCAATCGCCCAGCTCATCGCGGTGCCGCTCCACAATCATGCGGGTGTCGGAGGGGACCGCCCCGGTGGATTCGCGCTGTTCACGCAGGTAGGCGAGCAGGTTATCGACCGCCCAGGTGTCCAGCCCGAGCTGTTCGAGCTGCTGGCGGGCGGCGGCGCTATCGGTGGCATCCAGGCTGGAGAGGGCGCGCGTGAACGCGCCCGTCTGCACGCCCAGGGCGTAGGGGCGGCCCATGCGGTCGCCATGCCAGAAGGGCAGACGCGCGGGCTGACCGGGCGCGGGGGAGACCCGCACCGCGTCGTGCGTAATTTCTTCAATGCGCCAACTGCTCGCGCCGAGGGTGATGACCTCGCCGGCGCGGGATTCGTACACCATTTCTTCGTCGAGCTCACCCACACGCTTGGGGCCGCGCTCTTCATCGCCGCTGACCAGGTAGACGGGGAAGAGCCCGCGGTCGGGAATCGTGCCGCCGCTGGTGACGGCGAGGCGCTGCGCACCGGGGCGGCCCTCAATACTTCCGGAGGGCGCCTCCTCGGTGGGGGTGCGGTCCCAGATGATGCGCGGGCGCAGTTCGGCGAACTCGTCGGAGGGGTAGCGTCCGGCGAGCATTTCGAGCACGGAGTCGAAGAGGGCGCGCGGCAGCTCGGCGTAGGGTGCGCTGCGGCGTAGCGCCTCGTACCAGGAGTCCACGCTGATGGGGCCTAATGCGCAGGCGGCGATGGTCTGCTGTGCGAGTACGTCCAGGGGGTTGGTGGGGATGGCGAGCGGTTCGAGGGTTCCGCTGCGCATTCCGGCGAGTGTGACGGTTGCACCGAGCAGGTCGCCGCGGTGCTTGGGGTAGAAGAATCCGCGCGAAATTTCGCCCACGCGGTGTCCGGCGCGGCCCACGCGCTGCAGCGCGGAGGCGACCGAGGGAGGTGCGGCCACCTGGATTACGAGGTCCACGTGGCCCATATCGATGCCCAGTTCCAGGGAGCTGGTGGCGACCACGCAGCGCAGGGTTCCGCCCTTGAGCGCCTCCTCGATGAGGGTGCGCTGTTCCTTGGATACGGAGCCGTGGTGCGCGCGGGCGAGCGGCGGCACCTCGGCGATGTCGCAGATGCCTGCCGCGTAGTCTTCGGGGTCGATTCCCTGCTTCGCGAGGACGCGGCGCAGGTGAATATCGTTGAGTGCCGCGGTGAGCTTTTCCGCTAGTCCACGCGAGTTAACGAAAACAATCGTAGAACGGTTGTTCTCAATATGGTCGACGATGCGCTCCTGCACGCGCGGCCAAATAGAAGTCTCGGGGCGCTCGCTATCGGGAGTTTCGCGGAGTGATTCTTCCGGGATGGTGAGCGTATTTTTGGGTGCGGTGTTATCGCCCTGTTGTGTCGGGTTTGCTTGCCCGGTTTCTTTCGCGATTTCCTGCCCGGGGAATACGCCAATGGCATCTTCGAGCGTGTAGGGCGCGCTCGCCGGGGTGTCGGCTGCGCTGGGGGCAGGCTGCGCTACGCCCTGTTGTGAGCCGGTAGAAGTTGAGCCCGCGCCTCCCGGCACCTCCGAGGGTGCGTATTCTGATGGCGCGTAGAGCCCCTGCCCGTAGTCGTTGGCGCCTCCGAGTGCCGCCATGTTGGGCACGGGCACGCTCAGGCGCAGGTCCCATTCTTTGGCGACCGGGCGGCTCATGATGGTCACCGGCTGAATGCCGCCGAGGAACCGGGCGACCGCCTCGGGGTTTTCGACGGTTGCGGAGAGGCCAATGCGCTGTGCGGGGTTCGCAAGGAGCGCGTCGAGGCGTTCGAGGGAGATCGCCAGGTGCGCGCCGCGTTTGGTGGCGGCGAGGTTGTGAATCTCGTCCACGATCACGGTGGTCACGCCTGCGAGGGTGTTGCGGGCGGCGCTGGTGAGCATGAGGTAGAGGGATTCGGGGGTGGTGATGAGAATGTCGGGCGGGTTGCTGATGAGCTGGCGGCGTTCGCGTGCGGGGGTGTCGCCGCTGCGCACGCCCACGCTGATGCTCGGCTCGCCAGCGTCGTTGCCGCTCAGACGGGTAATTCCGGTCAGCGGTGCGCGAAGGTTGCGTTCAACGTCCGCACCGAGCGCTTTGAGCGGCGAAATATAAAGGATGCGCGTGCCGCCTGCGGTGCCGGTTTCGTGTTCGCGGTGGAGGGCGTCGAGTGCCCAGAGGAAGGCGGCGAGGGTTTTGCCGGAGCCGGTGGGGGCGATGATGAGGGTGTTGTTGCCGTTGCGGATGCTCTCCCATGCGCCTTCTTGGGCGGCGGTGGGTGCGTTGAAGGTGGTGCGGAACCAGTCGCGTACGGGTGCGGAGAAGTGGGAGAGTGCGTCGGTCATGTATCTATTATGGCGGGGTTTATGGTGTGCGCCTCTTGAATTGTTGGGGGCTGGGGGAGGAAGATGTGCTTGACAGGTTCCTAACAAGCCCGTAATGTTTTACTTGTAAAGTAATCGACTGAGAGAACAGCACAAAGGAGCACACCATGACCCGCCTGAACGAAGAACAGCTCATCAACCTCTTTCACGAGCCGCGCACCGTCTCCTCCTTCACCGAGGAGCCCGTCACCGACGAGCAGCTGCGCCGCATCCAGGAGCTGACCTTCTACGGCCCCACCGCCTTCAACAGCCAGCCCCTGCGCATCACCTGGATCAAGAGCCCCGAGGCACGCGAGCGCCTCGTCGCACACCTGGCTGACGGCAACAAGGCTAAGACCCAGGCGGCACCGGTCACCGCGATTCTCTCCGCAGACGCACACTGGGTAGAGCACGCTGACACCTTCAACCCCAACGCTGCCGGCTTCATCAAGGGCTTCTACACCACCGAAGAACTCGCCACCCCCGCCGCTGAGCTGAGCGCTCACCTGCAGGCAGGCTACTTCATCACTGCAATCCGCGCCCTTGGTCTGGACGCTGGCCCCATGACCGGCGCAGACTTCGCCGGCATCAAGAAGGAATTCTTCGCGGACAACGCAGAGATCCCCTTCCTCGTCGTCAACATCGGTCACGGCAAGGTTCCCGCATACCCGCGCGGTGCACGCTTCAGCCACGAGGACGTCACCCGCTCCCTCTAAGAGCGTGCGGCTACCGCATAGCTAAAGCTAAACCATAGGCTTATAGACAGTTCAAGGGTGGTTCCCCATCGCGGGGAACCGCCCTTGAACTATATGCGAACTATATGCGCACACAACGTGCCAGAGTATTCACATCTGCAACGGGCGCGTTAGCGGGCACCAAATTGACCCACCGACAGCTGCGGAACCGACGAAGAGCAGGCCACCGTATCCAGCGGAACAATCACGCCACCGGAACCGGAGGGAAGACCCACCAGGAAGCCCTGAACCGGTCGGCTACCGCAATCGTCACCGAAGCGTGCCGGGTACACCGAACGCAGTACCGCGGTGGTGCTATCGCCGGGGTTGAGGGTCACACCCGCAGGGTTCATGTACTCGTCGGAGGTGGAAGCCTCACGACCAACCCAGGTTCCCGAAGGACCCGCATGGACCACGCGCGGGTAGCCGCGCAGGGTGCAGGGAGAGTTCGAGGAGTTCTGGAAGTACAGGGTGTAGTTTCGGGCGCCGGGGGAGCCTTCTCCAATAGCAACCGAAACGTTCAGGTCGTCCAGATCGCACTGGGTCGGTCCCTCAGCAGCGTTATTGTTGGAGGAGTTAGATGACTTCTCCGAAGAGCTCGAGGAATTCGAGGAGTTGGAAGAATTCGACGAGTTCGAGGAACCGGAGGAGTTCGAAGAGTTGCCCGAAGAGCGAGAGCCCGACTGTGAAGACGAGTCTGAGCTCTTCTGGGAGTCCTGCTGAGAATCAGAGTCGTCCGACTTGTTCTGCTCGGAACCCTCGTGGGAGGACTCAGAAGAGTGAGAGTCAGAGTTCTGCTTCGACTCGTGAGTCTCGGTGTGGGAAGAAGACTCAGAGTGCTCAGAGGAAGACTCGTGGTGCTCCGCGTCGGGGGAGTTCACCACGGTAATGGAACCCGGGCTCACCGAAGGGGTAGCCCCGTCGGAGGCTACTCGAATCGTGCCGGGCTTGACCGAAGCCGAAGCGCTCGGCTGTGCCGAGGTGTCTTCAGCTTCCTGACCGGCCTGGGACGCGCCGCATCCACTGAGCGCGAGCACGCAACAGAGGAGGGTGGTTGATGCGAGTACCTGAGCCGATTTAAACATGATTACATCGCCGCCTGCATTTGGATTTCTGCTCCGTCCATACCGGGGGCGTACTCGACCTGGCAGCACAGGCGAGAGTACTCGTTGGCGACATCGTCGACCATATCGAGCAGATCCTGCTCAGCTTCGGTGCGCTCACCGGAAGCCTCGAAGTGCTCGGGGTCGATGAAGCCGTGGCAGGTAGCGCAGGATGCGTTACCACCGCAGGTTGCGAGGACCGGCACGCCGTTAGCCTGGAGGGTTTCCAGGAGGGTGTGGTGGTCTTCCCACTGAATGTCGTAGTTTACGCCTGCTTCGTCAGTGACCTTAATCGTTACGCCCATGCGTTCTCCTTCTTCTGTAGTGATGCGTTTCTATTGTAGAGGTAGGGGCTGTTATTCACCGTACTTTGTGGCGCATCCCCAACCCTACCGTCACGCATATCACGGGAACGCATATTAATTTTTATGCTGAGTAGCATGTCTGTATTGCCCCCAGTCTACCCCGTATTGCCCTGACAACGCGGGATATCAGTACCAATGAATACTGCCCCCAGATGCAAAGACATGCTGGGGGCAGTATAAAGAACCGGCACGCGGGCGCGCTTCAACGGTGACGAAGAGCTACTCGGATTCCTTCTCCGCCGTCTTCTCCGCGCTCTTCTCGGCGTCCTGCTTTTCTGCGCTGTGGTCATCAGTGTTCTGGACACTTCGTCCCGGACCGCGCACAATACCTCGCACGCTATCACGCGGGTCGGCGTAGCGCAGGTCAATACCGAAGGTATTGCGGATCTGGCGTGCCGAGTTCAGGTGCCAACGCTGCGAATCCGAGGGAGTCACCGAGGTGACCGCCTTCTGCCCCGGAGCCAGCTTCTCGTGGCGGATATCGTAGTGCTTACCGCCCATGGTGATGGTGAAGCCGTGCTCCTGCAGTAGCTGCACGAATGCGTCCACATCGTGCGGGATCTTGCGGCCGCGCTGCCTCTTCGTACCGCTCATCCTCGGCTGCGATTCGAAGGGGTTACGGCTGGGCGCGGTGCCGCGGCTAATACGAATCACCTGCTGGTCGGAGTGCGAGAACTCCACCTGGTAGCCGTTGAGCGAGTACACGGTGCGGCTACTGCCGGGAATCGGGCGGCGGTCCTCAGCCTCATCGAGGATGCGGGCAATGTACTCGCCGGTCAGGCCGAGCGCCTTGAGCTGAGCCTGAGCCTCCGGGGAGAGCTGGTAGCCTCCCGCGAGAGCCTGCAGCGGGCGTAGTGCGAGCACCTCGGCGGTCAGGGGGTTGAGCACCACCTGGTAGCCTTCTTCCTCGTGCGTGTAGAGGGTGACTTCGCGACCGTAGCGGTTCTCCTGCGCGCTTTCTTGAACCACTGTGCTTGCGGGCGACTCGATGATGTCCAGCAGCAGCTCGTAGGTGAGGCCGTGGCGCATCATGTAGTCCATGACGCCGGGGAGCACACCGTAGATACGGCGGCGCGGCGGCACGTCGCCGTAGAATTCCTTCTCGATGCGCGCGGCAATACGCTGGTTCTCCAGCGGCACCTCGGTCAGCGGGATAAGGCGCTGGTTGGAGGGGCGAATCTTGGCGCGTGCGGCGGCGGGCTTGGGTGCCTGACGGTAAGCGTCCACGAGTGCCTGCTGCTGTTCCACGAACTCCTGGGCAATGAGCGGCAACAGGGTGAAGTAGAGCTCTGCCGCTTCGGGCTTGAGCGCGCCGTTCTCATCGAGCAGGGAAGCGCCGTCCTTAGCGAGCAAATCCCACGGCTTATCGTTTGCTGCGCTCTCTTCGGAACCCTGGTTCTCCCGGTAGCTATAGGTTGCGAGGGAAGCAAGCTCCTGCAGGCGAACGTACACTTCAAGAGGAATGGTGATCTGCTTAGCGGACATTATTTCTCCTCCTCAGTAGTGTTTTCTGCCTGGGTTGCCTTATCTTCTGCCTGCTTTGCCAGGGTGTTGCTGAGCTCTTCGAGCTGCGCCTTACGCAGGGCTTCCGCGTGCAGGTGATGGAAATCCGGGGTCTTCGCCAGAGCCAGAACGGTCCGCTCATCCGGCGAGATTGCAATTTCCAGACCCTGCGCCGCGTAGATGCGGGTCCAGCCGTCAGCCATGCGCACGCTTTCGGGGCTGTTCAGCGTCTGAAGCATCAGATCGAAAACGAACGGCGGGTTCTTCTTCAGGAAGGTGCGGGCGCGCTCGCTGAATTCGAGCTCCAGGGCGTTGAGCGAGGTGTATTCGCCCTGCGCCAGGGATGCCTGCGCCGCCTCGTTGTAGTCGGCGTCGTATTCGTCGATGACGGTAATGACTTCTGCGGAGGCGGTGTTCACGTCAACGCGGTAGTCGTCGTGCGTGAAGCGGATGGTCCAGTCGTTGA
>NZ_CAJZIE010000002.1:0-49959 GCF_916049665.1 uncultured Rothia sp.
TACCTCTTGAATAGGGTTTATGTGTGCTGTAAAGTAACCCACAATACGTTATGCACGTGTTGCATACTACTTATTTTTGAGAATTTTTCACCAATGATGGTGCACCATCAGCTCGTCACCGGCGTAGCGAGCGAACCCCAACATGAAAGGCGGTTCCCATGTTCTTCGATATTTCTCTGATCCCGCTGGCGGTTTTGATTATTGTGGGTCAGCTGAAAAAAGCACCACCAAGGTTGCTAAACAACCCTGGCTATCAGAAGGAGAGGGAGCAGGTGCGAAAGCACCTGCGCATCCTGGATGTGCTCGGCGTGGGTTTTGCTCTTGCCCTGATGATTATTCAGTGGGGTAACCCCGCGTTATCGCTTGCCTTTCAGGCGTTCGTTATTTGGGGGGTTCCCAGCCAGCTGTATAGGCTCTGGCAGAAGTTCAATGTGTCGCGTGAGGTACTCTTCGCGTGTGCTGTAGCTCTGATTGTTATTGAGTTTGGGTTGGCGCTCCTGTCCTAAACCCATAGCAACATAAAAAGCCTTGGTTGTGAATTGCGTATTCACAACCAAGGCTTTTCATGTATGAGGGGGCAAGGCGCCCAATTTAACGCGGTTGAGCAGACTATTCAGCCGCACTCTGAACTAAGGTGCTTAGTTCTTCGAGTAAACAACCAGGCCGTCCAGCCACACCTGGTGGCCGTTCAGCATAGTGTTTGGAACAGAAGCAGCCAGAGCCTTCGCGGGAACACCAGACTGGCTTTCCTGAGTCAGGATACGCACACGGTCGTCGTCCAGCTTCTCAGTTAGCCAAGAGTGGTAAACCTCCAGGCAGTCATCACCCTCAGCAACGTTCCAGCCGCCTGATGCTATTCGCATAATCAAATATTTCAGATGGGCGTGTAGCACCTTTCAATATGGGTGTTGGATTTTTTGTCAAATTTAAGAAAAACCAAAATGTCATCTTGACAAAAACGACTGTAGTATGTTCGATGCGCATTTTCATAGTCAATATATCCGCAAGTCAGGCATATAAAAGTGCCCTTATGTGTCACGGTGAGCCAAAATGTTGGATATCGAAAAAATTCACAAATTTCCCTTGACTATCAATCATTTGTGTCTATATACTCGGGTTATGAATAATATTTCTCGTAAACGGTTTATTGTTGGTTCAGGTCTCAGCGTTGTGGCTGGGGTAATGGGGATGTCTGCTGCGCAGGCCTCTCAGGGTACTCGTGATAACTTCGAGGCAATCCTTTATCACGGTGGCTATTTCCCCAATGAGTCAGAGCTTAAAGCCCTTGGAAAGACTCGCAAGGAGATTGAGGAGTTTCAGACTTGGCTTCGTACCGTACCTGTAGATGTGCTGAAGGCTAGCGATTCTCATAGGGCTGAGCAGGAAGAAGTTCTGAAGAGGTCTAAGCACTCAGTCTCGAAGCGCCCCAACGCGCGACCTATGGCATATGAGATTTGGTACAAGCTAAAGACGCGCCGACACGGGGAGCGTACTTATAGGCGAATTGGCCAGACGTATTTCTCTCCAGTTGAAACTTTGGCTCTTATGCCTAGTAACTACACCATGGCTCGTTCTTTGGTGTCTGTAGGACCAAGTCCTAGTAATAACTACTGGACGACTTGGCGAATTGGTGGAGGATGGCATTACTTCGGTATCCAGCATGGAGAATTCTATCCCAGTGTTACTGGAGTAGATATTCGTCCTTCGTTTAGGTAGTGATTGATGTGAAAACATCATTTTTGAGGATTTCATCACTCTTGCCTTTGGCGATGCTCCTTGCCGCCTGCGGTGGTGCAAACACCGCGGCAAGCAGCACCTCCTCACCCTCCACGGCGAGCGCCTCAGCAACGGCAAGCACCACGCCCACCGTCAGCTGCTCCTCATACTCCGCCGAAGCTGTCGCCTCAGCAGAAGCCACCAAGCCCGTCCCGCGTACCGATGAACAATACCCCGCGTACATCGAGTACCGGCACATCCTCGCAGACGGCGGCCACATCATTGAGCCCAGCGAAATCGACAGCAAGTGCCACGCCGCACTCAAAGCAGGGCGGAGCACCCTCCCCGAATACGTTCAAAACATTGATGTCTACAACGCCCGCCCCAGCGTCGGACTCACCGACCCCTTCGCCGGTAGCGAGTACCGAGACATCAAGAACCGCAACGAATTCATTCCCCACCGCGCAGATCTGGAAGAAGCCGCCTACCCCGAGATGATTATTCGTCTCTACGAAAAGTGGTACGAGGCAGCTCCCGCAGACATCAAGACGCTCAGCGACGCGAACCGTGCACGATTCCTCGCCACGAGCGCCTACCAGCAGTGGAAGGCCCAGCCTCAAACCCCCAGCAGCTCCCGCCCATAAACCCACTCACGCATAAGCCCACGCAAAAACAGTTGTGGCGGTGACCGAACAACGGTCACCGCCACAACTCCTTAAATGCTCATTACCGGGCTTATTTTTGGGGGAGGGGCTACTTGCCCTTCACCTCGCGTGCCAGAGCCAGCAGCTCCTCATGCACCGTCGTATCGCCCGTAACCTCCGGGTGGAAAGAAATACCAATCAGGTTGCCCGAACGCACACCCACAATCTTCCCCTCATGACGAGCCGTCACCTGCACACCCTCACCAGTGCCAGTTACAATCGGCGCACGAATAAACGCCGTATCAATAACCACCTCATCACCGGCAGGGGTCAGCCACGGCAGGCGCACCTCCGCAGAATCAACCTGCGAACCAAACGCGTTACGACCCACCGAAACATCCAAAACACCCAGCGACTGCTGACCCGGCGCCGGATCATCAATACGCTTCGACAACATAATCAGGCCAGCACAGGTACCCAGAGTCGGCAGACCCGAAGAAATCGCCTCAATCAGCGGCTCACGCACACCAAAAATACGAGTCAAACGGTCAATCGTCGATGACTCACCACCCGGCAGAACCAGCGCATCCAGACCCTCAAGCTGCTCACCGGTACGCACCCAACGCACCTGCGCACCCAGGGACTCCAGCATCTCCGCATGCTCACTCACGCCGCCCTGCAACGCCAAAACACCAACCGTCAAACCCTCACCCGGCAAAACACCGGTAGGCTGAACCTTCTCAACCATCACCGCTCCCTTCACAAAAACAACAAAACAAGAAGGGGTGGGACCCGCATCAGCGAACCCCACCCCCTCATCAAACACTCACCCCGAATACGGGGTGCGCGCACGAATTACCAGCCGCGCTCCGCCAGGCGGTGCGGTGCCGGAATGTCAGCAACGTTAATGCCGACCATAGCCTCGCCCAGGCCGCGAGAAGCCTCAGCAACCTTCTCCGGGTCGTTGTAGAACGCGGTAGCCTTCACGATAGCCTTCGCGCGAGCAACCGGGTCGCCCGACTTGAAGATACCGGAGCCAACGAACACGCCGTCAGCGCCCAGCTGCATCATCATCGCAGCGTCAGCGGGGGTAGCCACGCCACCAGCAGTGAACATGACAACGGGCAGCTTGCCGGTCTGAGCAACCTCAAGAACCAGCTCGTACGGTGCGGCCAGTTCCTTAGCCTTCACGTACAGCTCGTCGGGCATGGTGTTGTACAGGCCCTGCAGCTCAGCAATCTGACGCTTAATGGTGCGGATGTGCTTGGTTGCCTCAGAGACGTCACCGGTGCCAGCCTCGCCCTTCGAGCGAATCATAGCGGCACCCTCGGTGATACGGCGCAGAGCCTCACCCAGGTTGGTAGCACCGCACACGAAGGGAACCTTGAACTGGTGCTTGTCAATGTGGTTCACGTAGTCAGCGGGGGAGAGAACCTCGGACTCGTCAATGTAGTCGACCTTCAGGGTCTCCAGAATCTGAGCCTCAACGAAGTGGCCGATGCGTGCCTTCGCCATGACCGGAATCGAAACAGCATCAATGATGCCCTCAATCATGTCCGGGTCAGACATACGAGCCACGCCGCCCTGCGCACGAATATCCGCGGGAACGCGCTCGAGAGCCATGACGGCAACAGCGCCAGCATCTTCAGCGATCTTAGCCTGTTCGGGGGTGACGACGTCCATGATGACGCCGCCCTTGAGCATGTCGGCCAGGCCGCGCTTAACAAGCGGGCTGCCGGTTACGGTGTTGTTATCAGTCATGACCTTATCTTCTCACGTTCTGAGTGTTCGCGCGCACTCACAGGGGCGGATTTTCTGTTCTCTGACACAGTACGACCCCAAGTTCACGTCAGAACGACACAAAACGTCATGAAAAGCGGTTAGAGTAGGGCGGTTCATGGGCTGAGCAGGCCCGGCTGAGCAGACCCGCCGGATGCACGCAGGTCGCCTCCCATAAACTCACATCCCGAGCGGCCATAAGGCAAGGTTTTGCTCAGGGTAAACATCCACCCACCCGCACTGAACAACGGTAAAATACAGAAGCTACGCCCGCACTCGTCCCCACGCGGAAGCCTCACGGCCCAGGGAACGAGCAAAACATTTTGGGCACCCTGGCACCCGCACACTCGCGGACATCAGCCGTCTATCAGACGCACACCATGAACCAGCCGCCACATCCAAAAGGAACACACCAAATTGCTTGAAGTCATCATTGCCCTATCGCTGGCAATTCTTCTGGGTAATATCCTCGCCCATAAAATACGGATAACCCCCGCCATTCTGCTCATTTTCCTGGGGCTTGTGCTGGCGCTCATCCCCGTTCACGCCATGCACGAGGTGCGCGAGGTCGGGCTGCCACCGCACGTGATTCTCGAAATCTTCCTGCCCGTGATGCTGTTCTGGGAGACCCGAAACACCTCCTGGCGTGAGGCGCGCGCTCGTCTGCGCGGCATTCTGCTCTCGGGCACGGTGCTCGTAATTTTCACGGCGTTCGTTATCGCCTGGGTGCTTCACACATTTATGGGCGTCTACCTGTGGCATGTGGCGCTGATTATCGGTGTGGCGCTCGCCCCCACCGATGCTGTGGCCGTGGCAACGCTCAACGGCAAACTCCCCAAATCTTCCATCACCACCCTTAAAGCGGAAGCACTCATTAACGACGGCACCACCCTAGTTCTTTTCGCACTCGCCCTGCAGCTTGCGGGTGGTCATGAACTTACCCTGGGGACTGCATCCGGAATGTTCTTCTTCTCGTTCCTGATTGGAACTCTCGTTGGCCTGGCCGTCGGATGGGGTGTAGATAAGCTGCGTGCGCACATCGGCAACCCCATGAACTTCAGCGTGTTCATGTTTACCGTGCCGTTTATTGCTTTCTTCCTGGCTGAAGAGATCGAGCCTTTTGAGGGCATGAAAGGTTCCGGAGTGGTGGCTGTGGTGGTCGCCGCTTTCTACCTGACCTATCGCGGACCGGATACCATCAAACCCCAAAACCGTTTCTACGGTCTGCCCATCTGGTCGTTTGTCTCCTATGTCATGAACGGTGCGCTCTTCGTGCTCGTGGGTGTTCAGCTGCCCAGCGCCACAGCGCCTGTGGATGATGTTCTTCGTGAATACAACTATGCGTGGGCTTTGACGTTCGCCGTGATTGTGGTGGCATGGCTTGTTTCCATTGCGGCGCGTTTTATTTTCCTGCACGTCTCGATCGGTATTATTCGTGCCCTTGACCGTTCAGAAAAGCAGAAGCAGCTGCGCACAACTTTCCGTGGCCGTGTAGTGAGTACCTTTGCGGGACTGCGCGGCGGTGTTTCCCTCGCGGTGGCTCTCTCCGTGCCGACTGATGTTCCCGCGCGTGACTTTATTATCTTTGTTGTTGCGGGCGTGGTTCTGCTGTCGATGGTGGTTCAGGGGATGCTCCTGCCGCTCGTTATTAGGTGGGCGAAAATTCCGGTTGATACCACCGAAGAAGATGAGATTAATGAAGCAATCCGCACGATCATTGCCGAGTCCTTCGACTCTGTGGCTGAGATCGGCCAGGAAATTGGTGCACCACAGTGGATTATCGACCGCATTGCCGACGAACAGATGTACAACGCGAGTATACACCGCAACCTGCACGCCGTTCGTAAAGACGGTGCGAATGCGCCGGAAGAAGCCCGCCGCATTATTGAAGCGGGCGACCTTGAGAAAGAGCTGCGCCTGCGGCATTTGGAGAAGCAACGCAGCGTGCTCAAGCGCCTGCGTAATGAGCGCATAATCGACACGAATGTGCTCCACGCGATTCAGGAAATCCTGGATATTGAGGAGGTTCGCGTGCTTGGTCCGGTTGAACTCGAATAGCTCACACTCCTACATGCGATACGTATGAGGCGAGGCGCCCCACCCCTAAACGGGGAGGGGCGCCTCGTTACTTTTTTGTCTAAACCCCTAGCCCAACCACTACGTGGAAACGGTACAATACACTAGCCCGTTTTTTGTGCGGACCACGCTTCTTACCGCGCACCGGACACAACACAGACTAGAACCACAGGAACCTATGACGTCCCACCAGACTGAAAACAACGCACCCAAAAATAGCGCACCCAACAACAATGCACCCGCCGCAGGACACGGCGGACACGGCCCGCACGGCGCAAGCGAAGACCCGCAGAACATCTACCTGCTCAAAGACGCCCCCATCCTCAAGGCGCTCCTCTCCCTCGGCGTGCCCATGGCACTCGGCCTCGCCATCACCAGCATCTACAACGTGGTGAACTCCTACTTCGTCGGCCACTACGGCGGCACCGAAGACCTCGCCGCCACCAGCTACGGCGTGCCCGTCTTCGGCGTCATCATGGCGATCGCAGGACTGTTCGGCCTGGGCTCCTCAACCCTCGCCTCCCGCAAGCTCGGTGAAGGCCAGCCCGCCCACGAAATTCACCGCGTCACCTCCTTCGCCCTCTACTCGGCGCTCGGTGCCGGTATCGTCGCGGCGGCTATCGGCTTCATCCTCGCCGACCCGATCACCAGCATCATGGGTGCATCCGGCGGCTCCTACGAACCGACCCGCATCTACGTGCACCTCATGTTCCTCGGCGCGCCCCTCGCTATCGGCATGTTCACCCTCGAACAGCTCGTCCGATCCGAAGGCTACGCCAAGCAGTCCATGTACGGCATCATCGTCGGCACCGTCGTCACCTGCATCTTCGACGTGCTGTTCATCGCCATCATGGGCATGGGCGTCGCCGGTGCCGGTTGGGCGATGCTGCTGGCGAACGGCGCATCCATGCTGTACTACCTGCTGTTCCTGATGCGTCAGAGCGAGAACTTCTCCGCGAACATCCGCGACTTCTCCCTCGACCCCGCTATCATCAAGCCCGTGGTCGCGGTCGGTGCTGCTGAGCTCATTCAGAGCTTCAACCTGATCTTCGCCGCCCTGCTGCTGAACAACCTCGCCGCCTCCTACGGTGACGACACCGTCGCGGCGTTCGGCCTGGCAATGCGCCTGAACATGGTGCCCGAAATGCTGTGCATGG
Organism: uncultured Rothia sp.; assembly: GCF_916049665.1. Taxonomy (GTDB): domain Bacteria; phylum Actinomycetota; class Actinomycetes; order Actinomycetales; family Micrococcaceae; genus Rothia. The sequence continues at coordinate 7,373 of NZ_CAJZIE010000002.1, forward strand.
GCCTGTGTATGGGCGGTATCCCGCTGTACGCCTACGCTTACGGTGCCCGCAACGGCGCCCGCGTGAAGGAGGCGCTGCGCACCGCAACGATCCTGTCCGTGGCGACCTCCGCGATCATCACCATTCCGGTGCTGATTTTCCGCCGTGAACTGCTCGCCGTGGTTGGCGATGCAAGCCTCATCGACACCGGCGAGGAGATTATGGTTGCGCTGATGCTCGCCGCCGTGTTCAACGCGGTCAGCATCGTGTTTGTGTCTTGGTTCCAGGCGGCCGGTAAGGGCGGCCCGGCAATGCTGATGACCCTCGGTATTGCTCTGCTGTTCTTCCCCGCCGTGTACTTCGGCAACATGTGGTTCGGCTTTAAGGGTCTGACCTGGGCGTTCCCCTTCACCCAGGTGCTCGCCTGCGCGTTGGGCCTGGTGCTGTTCCTCGCCACGGGTGGCGCGAAGGTACCGCCCGCTGAAGCTGAGGTTGAGGCTGAAGGTTCTGAGGATTCGGACGTTCAGGCTGCCCAGGTTTCTGGCGCACAGCCCGAACAGAAGGCATAGTCCTCGGTCTGCAAAAGCATAGTAAAAGCCCCGAACTCCCACCAAGGGAGTTTGGGGCTTTTACGTTAGGTCATTTGCCGGTTGAGGCGCTAGTTCTTCCACCAGGAATCAAAAATCGTCACCGGAGTAGTGCGCTTATGGCGGCTACGCAGGTAAATCTGCTCCAGCTTCGCAGCTGCCGCCTCATCGATTTCCTTACCCTCCAGGTAGTCATCAATCTGCGGGTAGGTCAGACCCAGCTCATCCTCATCGGTACGGCCGGGCACGCCGTCCAGCAGGTCAGCCGTCGGCGGCTTAGCCCACAGACGCTCAGACGCACCCAGCACCCGCAGCAGCAGCTGGTTCTGGCGCTTGTTCAGGCCGTACAGCGGTAGCAGGTCCGCGCCGCCGTCACCGAACTTCGTGAAGAAACCCGTAATGGACTCCGCCGCATGGTCGGTACCCACCACCAGGTAGCCGGGGCCGCCAGCCACCGCGTACTGGGCAATCATGCGGGCGCGCGCCTTCACATTACCCTTGTTGAAGTCGCTGATCTGCTCGCCGGTCGCGGCAGTGTAGGCGGTGTCGAAGCCGTCGACAGCCTCCGCAATGTTGAAGGTCAGGGAGCGGGTGGGCTGGATGAAACGCAGCGCCTCCTGCGCGTCCTCTTCGTCGTGTTGCACACGGTAGGGCAGGCGCACCGCCACGAACTCGGCGGTGCGGCCGCGCTCGTTGAGGCGGTCCACCGCCAGCTGGCAGAGGCGACCCGCCAGAGTGGAGTCGATACCGCCGCTGATACCCAGTACCAAGCCGCGGCTTCCGGTGGTTTCCAGGTAGTCGCAGATGAACTGGATGCGGCGCTCCACTTCTTCGCGTGCCTGCTCTTCGGTCATGTTGGGCTTGACGCCCATTTCACGGATGATCTGTGCCTGTAATTCACGCATGACTTAAGTGTACGCTCCACCTTATAGCCCGTGCGGTGAACCACCGAGGGAGGCGAGGTAGTGTTCCACACGGTCCGTTCAGCGCGGCGTACGCGGCGGGTTCAGTGCTGCTCTAGCCTTCCTCCAGTTCCGCAAATACGCAGCGTATTCACCGGTAAAAACCCTGCGCGACAAGCCGCGCGACTGTTAGCATGAACATACGGTTCAAATACCGTTCAAAACAGGCGGTGATGAGGGAAAACAACCCCACCACCCGATGCCACAGAACACGTCAACCAAGGATGGTGAAGACAGCACCATGGCAAAAACAAAAACTGAACTCTACGACGAGCTCGTAGACATCGAAACCAGCCTCGAAAACCACCCGCTCACCTCCGGGAAAATAGCGGAGGCGGGCATCATCATCGAGCAGATGAAGGAGCAGGGCGCCACCCAGGAAGAAATCAATGAGGCACTCATCCGGCAGGGGCTGCCTTCCCTCGTGGAGATAGGCAAGAGTACCTTGACGCAGTCTTTCAGCCTCTGGAAGCTGAGTCACCGCAAGTTAAAGGTGGAAGCCGCCATTGAGAAGCTCAACCGTAAAGAAGCCCGCTAGCGCTAACTAGCCCGCCTCGGGCAGGGTGAGGCAAGCAAATACCCCCGGCAGATGCGTACGGCATCCACCGGGGGTATTTAGCGCTCAAATATAACGCTTCGACTAGCGGTTATTCAGCACACGCACGTTATAGCGGTGCAAGAACGCCGCCATCGCGCCACGCTCAATCGGCTGAACCGGACGGAACGAACCATCAGCCCAACCCGTCGTAATACGCTGATCAGCCAACCACGCAATCTCACGGTAGAACTGGCTACCGGTCGACACGTCACTAAACGGCGACACCGCAGGAGCCGAATACGCCGGCGAACCCGCAAAACGGTAGAAGAACGCCGCCATCGCGTCACGGTTCACCGCAGCATTCGGGCGGAACGTACCATCCGACCAACCGGTCGTAATACCGCGGGCACGCATCCACTCAATCTCCTTGTAGAACGGGTGGTCACGCGGCACATCCTTGAAGCTCGGAGTGGACGGCGCAGTGAACTGCGGCGAACCCGCCATGCGGTAGAAGAACGCCGCCATTGCGCCGCGCTCCACCGAACCGTTCGGGCGGAACGTGCCGTCCGGGTAACCGGTCGTGATACGACGCTGAGCCAGCCAGTTAACGTCGTTTGCAAACGGATAGTCCGCCGGAACATCCTTGAAATGCGCGTTCTCGGCAGGAGCCTCGGAAGCCATCGATACAGGCAGAACCTGCGCACGCTCACCCGCAGCACCGTTCGTACCGGACAGGTCACCGGTCGCATTGTGCATGTGCAAGAACAGGGCCGACCCCTTCGCCTCCGCGCTACGGTGAGCCGTCAGAGCGGCACCCGGCGCGTCCACGAACAGGTTCGGCACGCCCGCCGAATCGCCACTGAACCACAGCTTCGGTGCCGCATAGTTGAACACCACCGAATCAGTCGTATCAACCACAGTCGTAGCGGAGAACGCGCTCGAAGTGGTCACCGAGTACGAAATCTCGGTCGACTCAGCCTCGGGGTCCAGACCCAGAACGCTCAGCGGAACAGTCATCACCAGGGTGTTCGAATCCATGATGTTGGTGTCCGTATCACCCCAGGTGCCGTTCAGCGGGTACAGGGCGTTCTCAATGGCCTGCCACTTGCCGTTGCTGCGCTTAGAAACCTTCACCAGCGGGTAGTCCAGGCCCTTCTCACGCACCGTCTGCAGGCGGTAGTCGCTCGTGCCGTCCTTGTCGGTATCAATGAACACGTAGTAGGTGCCGCGCGGGGTCACCTCCTGCCAGTTACCCCAGGTGGAAATACCGAAGGACAGGCGCGCCTCGGAGGTGTCCGCACCGGCAGCCTTCAACGCCGCCACGTCCGAGGCGGCACCCACATACTGCAGGTCCATGCGGGAATCCGAACCGATACCCAGCTTTGCGGTCGGGATGCGCGGGCTCGAAGCACCCAGCTCAAAAGCACCCAGCAGGGAGCGGTAACCGCCCTGATCCACTGCGGTACCCTGCAGGGTCAGGGTCTGCTCGGTCGCGCCGGAACCATTCGAATCAAAAGCAATATCGGAGCCAGCCACACGCATCGCGGAGACAGGCTTCGGTGCCACGTGCAGCGGCATGCGCAGGGTCTTCACCGCAGCCGAAGAATCAGCATCGGTCAGAATCAGGCGGCCCGAAGCGCTCGCAATGTACTGGCGGGCACCCGAAATGGTCACCGCACCGGTCGAGTAGTTCACCGAATCCTGGGTCGGGTACATCGAGGGGTCGCGGGTCTTCTCAAGCTTCGACGGGTCAATACGCACCGTCACGGTGAACGTGGCGGTCTGACCGGCACCCACAGACACGGACTGCGGGTAGGAGAACTCCACACCGGGGATGCTCGTGCTGCCCTCATAATTCAGGGTGTAGGTATGCGCCACCGAGTCGGTGTTCTCGACGCTCACGCGGTGCTGCAGGGTCTGCACGCCGGCGTTCGGGGCGTACTCCAGCACGCCGAAAGTGTCCGAAACCTGCTCGGGGCGGGCGGCGTTGAACAGCATCACGCGGTCAGCCACTGCCGCACGCGTGTTGATGCGGCCGGTACCCACGCGGTCCACCGCGTAAGGGTTGCCCCAGGCGTCCTGCATGTGGTGGTCGGCGGTGTTCATGATGGCGGTCTTAATCATGCGCGGACCGTACTCCGGGTGTGCCTGCATAATCAGCGCCGCAACACCGGCAACAAAGGGCGTGGACATGGACGTACCGGTCTTCACGCTCGAACCGGTGCCGCTACCAACCTCGATGGAGGAAATGTTCGTGCCCGGTGCCGCGACGTCCGGCTTGGTGATGCCGTGCGAACCGTGCAGGCCACGCGCGGTGGAGGTGTTCGCCTGATCCAGCTTGCCGTTGGGCACGCGGATCGAGTCGCGCAGGTTCTCGCCGAGCTGCAGGGTCAGCTCACCCGAATCAATCTGCGCGGAAAGGCGCTCCACCTGGCTCTTTGCCAGGCGCACGCCCGGAATGGAGGAGTTACCGCCGATAGCGGTGTCACCGACCTCAGTGTTCGAGGTGAGCACCACGCCGGTCGCGCCAGCCGCCTGCAGGTTGTCGAAGCGGACCTTCGAACCGCAGGGTGCCACGCCGTCAGCGTCCGCCCAGTCGATGAGAGCCCACTTGCCCTTCAGCGCCGCGGCCTCCTCCTCGGTGAATGCCTCGCAGGCGTAGCGGTTGCGGGAGGCGGCACGCACCACGGTGCCGCGCAGCTGCTCCTCGGTCGCCTTCGAATAGTCGAAGCTCACCGAGTAGTCGCCGTAGGTGTCCGCCTCGTTCGCGGGGGCGAGAATCTTCACGCGGTCCACCAGCTGGGTCGAGCCGATGGAGTTCGCCACGGTCAGGCCGTAGGCGCTGGTGCCGGGACCGCCCGAGTTGGAGTAGGTGTCGCCCACGGCGTTGTAGTTGTTGGCGTTACCCGCTGCAACCACGGAGAGAATGCCCTCGCGGTAGAGGGAACCGACCGCGTAGTTCACGGTCTCATCGAACACGCCGAACTCGTTGCCGAGCGACAGGTTCGCGATGTCGGCGCGGTCGGAGAAATCGCCGTCGTCGTTGGGGTCGAGCACGCGGTCCAGGCCCTTGGGGACGAACGCGGTGGTGCCCTTACAGCCGAAGATGCGCAGGCCAATCAGCTGGGCGTCCGGTGCGGAGCCGGGGCCAATCTTCATGTCCTTGAGCTGCTCCTCGGTGAGCTTGGAGTAGTCGCCGTGGAAGGTCGAGCCGTCCGCGTTCACGCCGTAACCCGCCGCGGTACCGGCAACGTGGCTACCGTGGCCGCCGCAGTCGAGCGGGTTGTTATCCGGGTGGGGCGTGGAGGTTTCCTTCTTGGCGGAGTTGTAGTCGTCACCGACCAGGTCGTAGCCGCCAAGGAACTTCTTGGGGTCGTAGGTACCCTCGGGAATCGTGTCGGATGCCTTCGCCTTCTCGTAGGCTTCCTGGGTGCCGGGGCCGCCCAAATCGGCGTGCGTGTAGTCGATGCCGGTATCGAGCACGACAATCTTCACGCCCTTGCCGGTGTAGCCGGTGGAGGCGGGGTTCGCCGGGCTCTTCGCCCACACGGAGAGCGTGTCGGTGTCGATGAGGGTGCCGCTGTTCTGGGGCGCCATGTCCTCAATGATGCTGATGCGTTCCACATCCGAGCGGTTCGCGAGCGCGCGAATCTGCTCGACGTTACCGTAGAGCGCCACGCCGCGCATCGTGTTGTGGGTGGTGTACAGGACCTGCGCGCCGGATTCCTTTGCCGCGGAGGCGCCCTGCTGCTGCACGCTGGCGCGGATTGCCTGCACCTGTGCCTGCGCGTTGACGGGTGCCTGCGCGCGGGAGCGGACCGCGTCCGGCTGGGTTTGGGCGTAAGCGCCCTTGCCCTTGAATCGGACGAAGACGGCGCGTTCGCCGGTGGCGCCGTCCAGGCTGGGGGAGAGAACTTCGTTGTTGTTCTCGCCGGTGCCGGTGTTCTGGTGGGGTGCGTCCCGGTCCGCGCCGCGTACTACGCCCGGTGCCGCGTAGGCGGCGGTACCGAACGGCAGGGCGGTTAGTCCGAGGGTGAGCCCCAGGGTGAGTGCGCCGCAGCTGCGTGCCAGCTGCTTGAGGCGACCCGGCTGTGTGTGCCGGGCGGCTCGCGCGGGGGTAGCTTCAGGGAAGGTTGCCACTGAATGCTCCTTTTTAGTGATGGTGCGTTTCTTAGCGGTTTCTGCACCGAGAGTTCTGTGCAGAGAGTGCTTCGGTGCGTCTGCACTGTGTTTCCAGTGCGCCTCCAGCGCGTCTGCGCGGCGTGAACGTCAAGGTTCATGCCGACGGTGAAGAAACCTTCATTTATTGTCTCAACGATTCTTTATATAACCTAGTCAGACTCGTATTACGGAACATGACGCGGAATACAAACTTACCCAACCACAGAAAAAGGGAGCCGCACCGCGCAGAAACTGCAACGGTACGGCCCCCTCGGTAAAACCTGCTGAGGTAGCACCTACAGCGGTAGAACCTTATGAGCCCTAGATTTCAGGGTTTTTAGATTTCAGGGCTTTCCTTCAGCACACCCGTGCTGTAGCGGTACACGAACGCCGCCATAGCGTCGCGGTGCACCGGCTCCACGGGGCGGAACGAACCATCGGGCCAGCCGGTGGTCACGCCCTGCTCAGCCAGCCACGAGATCTCGCGGTAGAACTGCTTGTCGGTCGGAACGTCCGTGAAACGAGCCTGCGCGGGGGCAGTGTACTCGGGCGAACCTGCGTAACGGTAGAAGAACGCAGCCATCGCGTCACGGTTCACCGAACCCTCCGGGCGGTAGGTGCCATCGGGCCAGCCGGTCGTGATGCCCTGAGCCTTCATCCACTCAATCTCCTTGTAGTAGGGGTGGTTGAGCGGAACATCCGAGAAGCTCGGGGTGGACGGTGCGGTGTACTGCGGCGAGCCGCTCATACGGTAGAAGTACGCAGCCATGGTTGCGCGGTCCATGTTGTTCAGCGGGCGGAAGGTGCCGTCCTGGTAGCCGCGGTCAATCTGACGGGCAGCAATCCACGTGATTTCACGGTAGAACTGGTTATCCGCCGGAACGTCGGTGAAGCGCGCATCGTGGAGGGTGCGAGCCACCTTCACGACCTGTGCACGGTCGCCAGCGGCAACACCGTTAGCGGTCTTACGACCGCTCAGGTCACCGGTCGCGTTGTGCATGTGCAGGAACAGAGCCTGACGCTCCTTGTTGTTGTTCTTGCGGTGAACGGTCAGCTGACCGCCGTCACGGTCCACGAACAGGCCGGGCACGCCCGACTCCTCACCGGTGAACCAAACACCGGGGTTGAAGGGGGAGTACTCGATAGCCGAGGTGGTGTCCACGTAGGAGTTACCCTCGTTGTGCCAGGTGTCAGTCTGCACCGTGTACTTGATGCTCTGAGCCTTCTCAGCGGTCAGACCCAGGTCCTTCAGCGGCACACCCAGAATCATGGTGTTGGTGTCCATGATGTTGGTGTCGGTGTCGCCCCAGGCGTTGTTCAGCGGGTAGCGAGCCACCACGGTGGATGCGTTACCGGAGATGGACCAGACCTTCACCAGCGGGTAGTCCAGACCCTTCTCGCGGGTCACCTCCAGAACGTAGTCTGCGGTGGAGTCGTTGTTTGTATCGATCTGCACCTGTACCTGACGGCCCCAGTGCATGGTATCCCAGGTGCCCCAGGTTGAAATGCCGAAGAACAGAGAACCATCGTTCGGGTTCTTGCCCGCAGCCTTCAACGCCGGTGCATCCGAAGCGGCACCCACATACTGCAGGTCAACAGACTGGTTCGACGGCAACTTCAGCTGACCGGACGGAATACGGTCACTGACCGCACCCAGCTCAAACGCACCCAGCAACGAACGGTAACCGCCCTGGTTCAGGGTCGTACCGCGCAGAGTCACCGTGGACTCCTTATCGGCAATGCCCTTGTAATCAATACGGGACGCATCAACACGCATCTTCGAGACGGGCTTCGGCGCCACGTGAATCGACTGGCGGATTGCCTCGCGACCATTCTCAGAGAAAATCAGGCGACCAGAAGCGCTCGCAATGTACTGGCGCTTACCGGCAATCAGAGTCTGACCGGTCGTCCAGTCCTGAGCGACGTGGTCGGCGCTCATCGCCGGGTCCATGGTCTTCTCCAGCTTGGACGGGTCAATACGCACGGTCACGGTCACGTTCTTACGCTCACCGGCTCCCACGCTCACCTGCTGCGGGTAGGAGTACTCCACACCCGGGATGGTCGTGCTTGCCTCGTAGTTCAGAGTGTAGGTGTGAGCCTGCGAATCGGTGTTGTCCAGCACGATTTCACGCTGAACAGTCTGAATACCCGAATCAGGGGTGTACTCCAGCACACCGAACGCGGTCGAAACACGCTCGGGGGTCTTCGCATCGTAGGCGATAACCTTCGCGTCCACGGCGGCGCGAGCATTCACCATGCCCGTACCCACACGATCCACCGCGTACTGCGCACCCTGCTCATTCTTGATGGGGGTGGACGCGCCGTTCATCAGCGCAGCCTTAATCATCTGCGGGTTGTAATCCTGATGCGCCTGCATCACCAGAGCGGCAACACCGGCAACATGCGGGGTCGCCATGGAGGTACCGGTGAAGGAAACACCCTTATTACCCATACCCACAGCGGCAGACACAATCTCAGTACCCGGCGCCGCAAGGTCAGGCTTAATGAAGCCATCAGCACCGTGCTGACCGCGGGCACTCGAAGTGTTCAGGTCAAAAGCGTGCGAGTGGGAGCTACGACCCGAAGCCTTGTAGTCCAGGTTCATCTCAACGGTTACCGGACCGGCAGCCAGAGCCTTCTCCAGGTCCTTCGTCGAAGAAGCAGTCAGACGCAGACCCGGAATGGTTGCGTTACCGCCAATGCCGATGGAGTAGCGCTCAGCCTTACCGGCCATCACCACGCCAACACCGCCGGCAGCCTGAACGTTATCGAAACGAGTCTTCGAACCGCACGGGAACGTCAAATCGTCCTGATCCCAGTCGAAGTAAACCCACTTGCCCTTCAAAGCCTTCGCCTCATCGGCGGTGAAAGCCTCGCAGGCGTAACGGTTACGCTTCGGCGCGGCAACAACCTCGCCGCGCAGCTGATCAGCGGACGCCTTCGAATAATCGAAGTTCACCGAATAATCACCCTGCAACCACTCCAGACCGGTCTTCGTGGTTACGCGGGCACGGTCAATCGGCTGAGTGGAGCCGTAGGCGTTCGCCACCGACAGCGCCGCAGCTGCATTCGCCGGGCTACCCGAATCGGAGTAGGTGTCACCCACACCGTTGTAGTTATTTGCGTTACCGGCAGCAGCCACAGTGAACACACCCTGACGCGCCATCGTGTTAATCATGTACGACTCGGGGTCGTCAGCCGGGGCGAACTCGCCACCGAGCGACAGGTTCACAATGTCGGCGCGGTCAGAGAAATCACCGTCACCATTCGGGTCCATTACGGTATCGAGTGCCTTCATCACAACACTCGAATTGCCGTAGCAACCGAACACACGAATCGCCAAAATCTGAGCATCAGGAGCAGTACCGGGGCCAATAGACATGCCCTTCAGCTGCTCCTCCGTCAGGTTCTTGTAATCGCCACGGTAAGTCGTACCGTTCGCCGTCACACCATAACCGGCGGCAGTACCCGCCACGTGCGTGCCGTGACCGCCAGAACCGAAACCATCCGGGCGGCAATCCAGCGGGTTATTATCCGGCTGCGGAGTCGACTTCTCAGCCACCGACGCATTGTAGTCATCACCGACCAAGTCAATGCCGCCAATGAACTTATTACGATCAATCAGACCCGAATCAGCAGTCGGAAGCTCCGTCATCGCCTTAGCCTTCAGGTACGAATCCACCGTACCGGGGCCACCAAAATCAGCGTGCGTATAGTCAACACCGGAGTCAACAATCGCAATCTTCACACCCTTACCCGTGTACCCCGTATTCTCACGGGTCCACGTAGCAAGAGTCTTCGTATCAATCTCGCTACCGGAGTTCATGCGCTCCTTCGCGATAATCGGCGAAATACGCTCCACATCCGGGCGCTCCGCCAACGCACGAATCTGCGCAGCATCACCAGTAATCGCCGCACCGCGCATCGCATTATGCGTCGTGTACATCAGCTTCGCGCCAGAAGCAGCCGCCACAGACTGAGCCTGCGACTGCACCTGGGCTGCAATAGCCTGTACCTGCGCCTGACGGTTCGCCGGCGCCTCCTTACGTGCCAGAACAGCCGCGGACTGGGTCTGCTCATACGCACCCTTGCCCTTGAATTGCACATACACGGTGATCTGGCCTTCAGCCTTCTGCAGACCCGGGCTGATACGCGAGGCAGCGTCACCGGATGCGCTCGCAGTGCTTCCTTCGACCTGCTGGGGGCTCTGAGCGTGAGCGGCAGAGAAAGTGGCGGGAACGCCGAGAGTAAGGGCAAGAGCCGCACTCAAACCGGTCGCACCGACAGCCTTCATTCTGCGGCGTGGCGCATGAGGCGTTGTCATGGAATCCTCCTTCGGATTATCTGTTTTTCGGTAATGCTGTGTGCTCTGTGGTTGTGTATCGGTGATGTGCGGAGGCGGCCCCACCGGCAGACGACGAGTGAGTGCGTCCGCCGGTGAAACCGCCACCAAAACTTAGAAAGGTTCCGGGATTTTCAGGCCCCGAATCCTACCGGTTCCGGGCACCCCTCCCACCCCATGCAGGGGGCGGGAGGGGACCCGAACTGTTCGCTACCAGTTCACTACCGTCTAGCGGCCTGCCTGGTTAGCAACCTTCTCGGTGTAGCGGTAGATGAACGCCGCCATTGCGTCGCGGGCAATGGGGGTTACCGGGCGGTAGGTGCCGTCCGGCCAGCCGGTGCTGATGCCCTTCGACGCCAGCCACGTGATCTCACGGTAGAACTGGTTATCGGTGGAAACATCGCTGAAGTGGCTGGTCGCGGGTAGATCCACGTGCGGGGAACCCGCCGCACGGTAGAAGAACGCAGCCATGGCGTCACGGTTCACCGGTGCGGAGGGGCGGAACGTGCCGTCCGAGTAGCCGGTGGTGATGCCCTGAGCCTTCATCCACTCAATCTCCTTGTAGAAGGGGTGCGTGGTGGGCACGTCCTTGAAGCTCGGAGTGGAGGGTGCGGTGAACTGCGGGGAGCCCTGCATGCGGTAGAAGAACGCCGCCATCGCGCCACGCTCCACGGACTCCAGCGGGCGGTAGGTGCCGTCCGGGTAGCCGGTGGTGATGCGACGCTGAGCCAACCAAGAAATCTCGGTGTAGAACTGGTCGCCGCTCTTCATATCGGTGAAGCGGGACGGGGTGATGTACTCGTCCTGCTTCTCCTTGATGTTCAGCACCTCGGCGCGGTCGCCCTTGGCACCGTTGGTGCCGGAGAGGTCGCCGGTGCCGTTGTGCAGGTGCAGCAACAGCGCCTTAGCGGGGGCGCCGGATTCGCCGAGCGCGGGGATTGCGTCAGCGGAGCGGTGCGCCGTCAGGGTGGTGCTGGAGGCATCCGGGAAGAGGCCAGCCACAGCGGAGGAGTCGCCGCTGAACCACAGCTTGGGGCTGAAGGGGCGGTACTTGATCCAGCCGGTTTCGCTGACGTTGCCCCACTCGTACTGGGTGGTTGCGCTGACTCGGTACTGAATGTCCGGGTTGTTTGCGCTGGTCAGGCCCAGGTCCTTGAGGGGCGCGCTCATGATGAGGGTGTTGGTGTCCATCATGTTGGTGTCCACATCACCCCAGGCGCCGTTGAGCGGGTAGTAGCCGAGCTCGACGAGGTTGCCGTTCTTGTAGCCGTAGAGGCGAACCAGCGGGTAGTCCAGGCCCTTAGCGCGGTCGGTGACCAGCTTGTAGTCGGCGCGGTTGTTGCCGTCGGTGTCGATTTCTACGGTGAAGGTGTTCTCGTAGGAGACCACATCCCAGTTCGCCCAGGTGGAGATACCGAAGCGCAGGGTGCCGTCATCAGCGTTGCCGCCGGCTGCCTTCAGCGCGGGTGCATCCGAGGAAGCACCGACGTACTGCAGGTTCGCCTTAACGTTGCTGTTCAGGGACAGGGAGGTGGGAGCCACACGGTCCACGCTCGCACCGTACTCGAAAGCGCCGAGCAGGGAGCGGTAGCCGCCCTGGTTGACCTCGGTGCCGCGCAGCGAGATCTGGGACTTGGTCCAGCCGGTGTCTGCCTTCTGAGCCTCGTCGCTGGAGGGCTTCTGGGTGAAGGTGACGGTGTCTTCGGCAGCGTGCATGGTGCTCACGGGCTTGGGTGCCACGTGAATGGGCAGGCGCAGCGCCTTGGTGCCGTCTTCGGTGAGGACGAGTCGGCCGGATGCGCTGGCAATGTACTGACGGTACTGTTCGGGAACGGTTTCGTTGCCGGTGTAGTAGTCAGTTGCGTTCTGGGTGGTGTCCATTGCTGCGTCGCGGGTCTTCTCCAGCTTGGACGGGTCGATGCGCACGGTGACTTCGAACTTCTTAGTTTCACCGGGTGCGAGGGTGACCGCGGAGGGGAAGGAGTATTCCACGCCGGGAATATTAGTGCTTTCAGCGTAGGACAGGGCGTAGGCGTGCGCCACGGAGTCGGTGTTCTCGACCGTCACCTCGCGGGTGAGGGTCTGAACGCCAGCATCCGGTGCGTACTCGAGCACGCCGAAGCTCAGAGACACGGTACCGCTCTTGTCAGTGTTGTAGACGAGGGACTTCGACTGCACGGCAGCGAGGGTGTCGACTCGTCCGGCGCCCACGCGGTCCACCGCGTATGCGGCACCGGATTCGGTGCGCACATCGTGGGTTGCGGTGTTCATGAGGGCGGACTTGACCTGTGCGGGGGTGTAGGTCGGGTGGCTCTGCATGACCAGGGCGGCGGAGCCGGTCACGTAGGGTGCCGCCATGGAGGTGCCGCTGAAGGTCACGGAGTTGTTACCGGTCGCCACCGCCGCGGAGGTGATGTACGAGCCGGGTGCCGCAATGTCGGGCTTGGTGTAGCCGTAGCTGCCGTGGAAGCCGCGGGCACTCATGGGGTTCAGCTGATCCAGCTTATCGGTGTCCACGCGCAGGGAGGACTTCAGCTCGTTGCCGAGGCGCACGGTCAGGGGCTTACCTGCTGCTTCTGCAGCGGTGATCTGTGCACGCAGGTCCTTAGCGGCGGATGCTGCCAGGCGGAAACCGGGCAGGGTATCGTTACCGGCAATACCCAGGCCGGGTTCTTCGTCGTTGCCTGCAAGCAGCACGCCCTTGGCGCCTGCCGCCTCCAGGTTGTCGAAGCGCACCTTGGAGCCGCAGGCGAGTTCACCGTCATCTTTAGCCCAGTCGATGAGCACCCACTTGCCCTTTACAGCTGCCGCTTCGTCGGCGCTGAGGGCGTTGCAGGCGTAGCGGTTGTTCTCGGAGATTGCGGTGAGTTCACCGGTGAATTCCTTGGTGCCCGCCTGTGCCCAGGGGTAGGAGACGCTGTAGTCGCCGCGTACCTTGCGGGTGGTGCCGGTGGCGGGGTCGGTCAGCTCTGCCGCATCGACGGCGCGGGTGGAGCCGTAGGCGTTAGCTACGGTGATTGCGCTGGCTGCGGTGGCGGGGTGACCGGAGTTGGAGTAGGTGTCGCCGCGCAGGCTGTAGTCGTTGGCGTTACCTGCGGAGATCACGGAGAGCACGCCGGCGCGGGTGAGCGCGTCAACGGCGTAGGCTTCGGGGTCGTCCTGCGGGGAGAATTCGCCGCCGAGGGACATGTTGACCACGTTCACGCGGTCGGAGAAGTCGCCGTCACCGTTGGGGTCGAGGGCACGGTCGAGCGCCTCAATAACGACGTTGGTGCTGCCGCTGCAGCCGAAGACGCGGAAGGCGTAGATTTCAGCGTCGGGGGCGACGCCGGGGCCGATCTTCATGGTCTTGAGCTGCTCTGCGTTGAGCTTGCTGTAGTCGCCGGTGAAGGTGGTGCCGTCGGCGTTCACACCGTAGCCTGCCGCGGTGCCCGCCACGTGGGTGCCGTGGCCGCCGGTGGTGCAGTCGAGCGGGTTGCCGTCGGGGGTTGCGGTGTTGGTGCCGTCGTAGGCGTCACCGACGAGGTCGTAGCCGCCAGCAACCTTGGTGCGGTTGATGAGTCTGGAGTCTGCGGAGGGCAGCTCGGTGAGCTTGGATGCCTTCTCGTAGTCTTCGAGCTTGCCGCTACCGCCGAAGTCGGTGTGGGTGTAGTCGATGCCGGAGTCGATGACGGCGATCTTCACGCCCTTGCCGGTGTATCCGCCCGCGCCGGCGGGGTTGGTGGTGCCGGTCCAGGTGGCGAGGGAGCCTGCATCAATGGCGGCGCCCGCGTTCTGGCGGTACTTGGGCAGGATGGGCGAGATTTTCTCTACGTCGGAGCGGTTGGCGAGTGCCTTGATGGACTCGGCGTCACCGCGCACTGCCACGCCGCGTACCGCGTTGTGGGTGGTGTAGAGGACCTGTGCGCCGGACTGGCTGCTGACCTGCTGTGCCTGGCTCTGCACCTGGGAGGCGATTGCCTGCACCTGTGAGCTGGTGTTGACGGGTGCCTGCACGCCGGCGCGTACGCCTGCGGGCTGGGTCTGTTCAAAGGCGCCCTTACCCTTGAAGCGGACGAAGGCGGTGACGGTGCCGCTGGCGTTCTTCATGCTTTCGCTGAGTACCTGCTTGACGGCGTCGGGGTCTTCCGCGGCGTGGGCGGTGGTGCCCAGGGCTGTGAGGGGGCTCAGTGCCATGCTGAGGGTGAGTAGCCCGCTGCCGATTCGGCGTCGATGCGACCGGCCGCGGGGGTTTGGGGAGGCGGTGTGTGTCACGGTGCTCCTTTGCTTGGCTCCCGGGATGTTTCTGGGAGGCTTGTGGTGTTGTTCTGGTGGGTTCCAGCTGAACTTGAACACACTAGATGTGAACTAGAATACACCTCAAAATGGCTTGTGAAGCGTTTATTACCCCTAAATGCATCAAATTGTGGACATGTTCGACCCTTTTCTTTTTCATGCTTTTTATTTGCACTCGGGTTCAGGTTCTTTTCAGGTTCGGTTGTTACTGTAAAACCATCTATTGAACATCTATCAAAAATGCTGGGATATGGAGGGCCGGACCATGGTCAAGCGACGCGTTTCTGGTGACGATTCTGTTCTGCTGATGTCGTCCCAGGTTGTTTACGGCCGTCCCGGCTCACTGTTGGAACGCATCCATAGGGGAGAGGTGCAGGGCATCCTCACCGAGTACAGCTCATCCGCCTGGCAGATTGGCGAGGTGGTCGGCTACGCCCCCGTGGAGAAGCCACCCGAAACCTTGGATATGAAGAGCCTATTCACAGACTGGAGCGGCTTCACCTGGTATGTGTTGGGGCCGCTGCTTCGGATGGTGTTCTGGGCGGTCTTTTTTCTCGTGCTGATGAGTCCGGTACTTTTCAGCCTGGGTTTCAGGGGAGTGGACGAGGAAACGGCGATGATTTTCTTTGCCTTGTTGATTCCGCTCTTTTATTTCCCTCCGCTGATTTTGCTTGTGGGCTTTGCTGGAATCTGGTTGCTGTGCGTCGGTTCGGTGAAGTTTCTAAATGCTGTTGGGGATGCTGTCGAATCGACGCGCCTGCTCATTAGGCAGCACAAGGTTCAGCACGATTTTGAGTTCCGGCAGGTGTACGAATGCACCCTGGCCGATGTTAGTTCACCTGCGGTATCACCGCATCATAGCCCCACGCACCGAACACACAATGTAGACAACACAACAGACACATAACAGCAGACAAGCATTGGAGGAGGTTACCGTGGCGGAGCATAGCGAAGCACCGAAAAACCCTCAGAACCCAACCGAGAAGAGCGATAGCGAGTATCAGCCGCTGTGGGACATGGAGCAGCCTGCCCCCGATTATTCGACTTTGTTGCTTCACGGAACGCCGGTTCCTGCGCCGACCGGGGAGATCCCCGAGCCCTACCTCAAGTCCTGTTCCAAACTCAGCGGATGCAGCATAAATAGCTTCCCGTGAGTCCCTAGCTGAACCCCCGGCAGCGTTAACGCATGAATGTTGGCGCTTGTCCGGGGGTTTTTGGATTCTGGCAGGTGGGTTTTAAGGGACCGTTCAGTATGAGCTGGTACTGTGGGTGCGCTAGGAGTATGTCAGGTGAGCGAAGGAGACAACCATGGCAGACCGCCCCACCGCGAAGCGTGAAGGTACGCATCACGAAAATATGAAACACGAAGAGGCATACCAGCCCCTCTGGGACACCGACCAGTCCATCCCGGAATACATGACGCTACTCATGGTCGAGCAACCGTCGACCACAGAAGACGCTGAGCCGAACGAAGACTCCGAAGAGTACGAGTACGAAGAGCTAGAGCACCCCGACCCTGATTATGAGTACGTCTACCCGGGCGCCCCTAAACGCTACGACTCTGCGCGTAAGGACTCAGAAGATGAAGAGCTTGAGTATGAAGACGTCGAATATGAAGATGATGAGTATGAAGACGTCGAGCATGAAGACGCAGAGTATGAAGATGATGAGTATGAGTCTGAACCCTCTGATGACGCTGACGATAACGAAAATGATACGGAGAACTCCCAAGACAACCAGTTCGTAGCGCTCACCTCCACTCAGCCCGCCCAGCCCACTGAGCCCACCCAACCAGCGCTCTCTGCCTGCGAGGGAGCCACCGAAAATACGGGAAACATCATGATCGACAGGGCACAGGCGCAGAGCCCGCAGGAGCCTACGAAGCCCTCTACCGTTGACACTTCCCTATCTGTGGCGACGGAACCTGTCTACGGTATTCCCGACCCGAACCTGCAGCCCATGCAGCTACTGGGTGCACTATCGAGTGATGCCGGGCCTACGCAGCTGGCTTCCGTGCGCTGGTGGAATAAATCGGGTGCTGCTGTGGCTCCGTGGGATGCGCCGGGGGAAGAGACAGAGACCGCGCGGATTATTGGTTACATTCCTGCAAGTACACCGGAAGCCACCGTGGATTGGGCTAAAGCTAGGCGGGGTTACATGCCCTGGGTAATTTTTATGGTGGCGATGCAGGTCATCAATCCGTTCTTGCTGTTGCCACTGGTAAATATTGTGAGTATGGATGCGGCGTTGCAACTTCTCGTACTCTATCTCGCCCTTGCAATGCAGACGACGCTCCTGGCGCCTTTGATATGGCTGATACTGATGGTCTACTCCTTGGTAAAGTTCCTGCAGAAGCGTCAGGATGCGGTGGCGCGGGCAACGACGTACGGTGCGTTCTGGTACCACCCGGTGTACGACCGCCCCCTGCAGGAGGGTGCCCACCCGGACGAGGCGGTGAAGCCTGAGGGATTGCCAGCGTCAGCGGAATAGCTTCTTTTTGGCGCCTCCCGGTTCCAGTAACGTTGAACCCCCGGCAGTGTTAATACGTGTGTGTTGGCACTTGTCGGGGGCTTTTTCTCAGCTTTTATCAGGCAGGTTTCAAGGGACTGTTCAGCGCCTGCTGGTACGGTGGTGCCACTAGGAGTATGTCTGGTGAGCGAAGGAGACGACCATGGCAGACCGACCCACTGAAAAGAAGGAAACTGCAAAGAAGGACGAGGCATACCAGCCCCTCTGGGACACCGACCAGTCCATCCCGGAATACATGACGCTACTCATGGGCGAGCAGCCGTCGACAACAGAAGACGCCACGCTACACCAAGAATCCGGCAGCGAAGACGAAGAGCTAGAGCACCCCGACCCGGACTATGAGTACGTCTACCCGGGTGCCCCTAAGCGCTACGACTCTGCGCGGGAGGACTCCGACGGCGCCGAACTAGACAGTGACGAGCTGAGCACCGACGAACCGGAAGAAACTTCCAAAGATGCTCACGAATCTCGCAAGGACGACGAGGCGAACCACCCGGTAGCACTCGCCTTCACTGAGCCCGCACCCTCTCCTGGTGTGCAAACTGAGGTAATAGGGGCTGCTCACGCCTACGGGGAATATATTTTGCTGGAACACCTCGGTCTGCATCCGGGCGCTATTCTGCCGGTTATTCCTGAGCCGTTCTTCGGCATCCCCGACTCGAAACTTATCGAAATGCGCTTGCTCGACCGCTCCCAAGATGAGTCCGCACCCATGCAGGCGTGCGCTGCTCACCTGAACCCGGTCAAGGACGAAGGGAACCCCACCTCTCGGGCAGCCAAGCTGCAACCGGTGGGCTACGTCCCCATCAATAATCCGTTCGCTGGCTCCAACATTGAAGAGATCAATAGCCAGCGTACATTCTGGAAGGCCGTGCTTATTGTCCTGCTGATACTGAACCCGTTTGTGCTGGTTCCTTTGGTGAGCATGTTCGATAGTAGTGCCGGCATGTCGATGCTACTCTTCTTCATCACTATCGGCGTGGGATCACTTTTTGTGGTGCCGATTCTATGGATTGTGGGTATTGTTCAGACGGTGAAGCGTAAGAACCAGCTGAGGGAACTCATCCAGAAAATAGAGAGTGCGCATGCCGAGTACTGGTACTACCTGGTGTACAACCGCCTGCCGGACGACTACACGGGCATCAACGGCTACACGAAGAAAGAAGAGGACTCTTTCTCGGTGTACGAGTTTCTGAAAAAGCAAGAACACGCAAAGCTACACGAGACTGTAGCACCGCGCGAGTCTGTAGCACTGCGCGAGGCCGCCGCACTACAGAAGTCCTCCGCCTCTCCTACGCCCGCCGCGCGTCCCGCGCTCGCCGATGAAAAGAAACAGGGCTAGCGACCAAACCACACAGCCCCGAACTGTATAACAACCTGCCCCTCCACGCACAGATGACCGCGTGGAGGGGCAAGTTGCGTCTTTTCCTTGTCATATTCGGGTTTCTTCGTCTGTTGTCCGGCGAGGGTTAATATTCCATTTACCTTGCCTTGATAGGGTGAAACCATCACGAGTGTTGCGACCACGCAGAGCACGGCGGGCACCCGCCGGAAACGGCGAATTAGCCTGCCGCCGCACCTCAACGATTAGCTGTATCCACTCATCGATAGATTAAGGAAAAGAACGATGTCCCAGAACCCGAACCCTGAACAGTACAACCAGTACTTCCAGCAGGCACCCTCCTACTCGCAGGCGCCGGGTCAGCAGCCCAACGGTTACATGGTTTCCTCCAAGGATGACCAGAACATGGCGATGCTCGCGCACCTGGCTTCTGCAATTCTGTCTCTGCTGTCCTTCGCAACCGCAAGTATTCTTGCGCCGCTGGTCATGTGGTTCATCTACAAGGACAAGCCCGGCTACGGCTTCACTAAGGAATCGGCACGCCGCGCGTTCAACTTCAACTTCTCCCTGTGGGTTGTCAGCATGGCTTCCTGGCTGCTGGCGGTGGTGACCTTCGGTCTTCTGTTCTTCATCCCGTTGATTGTCTCGACGGTCGTGACCGTCCTGATGGTTATCTTCCACAGCCTGGCTGCTATGGCTGCAAACCGCGGTGAGCAGTACACCTACCCGATGACCTTCATCGAGATCATCAAGTAGTCTTCACGGCTTATACCGGTAGCGCCCCCGTCCGAATATCGGATGGGGGCGTTGCCGTGCCCGGGTACGGGGTGCGGGCGCTGTGCCCGGCACGCCTACCGCCCCGTCACACGGGACTTAAAGGGGCGGGCACGGTATCATTAGAAGAGGTGTGCCTACCCGAAACATGAGGCGGTAGGTCGCCGCCGCGCCGTGAAATCCGGTGCGTATCTTCAAGGCTTTCAAGGAGCACAAAAATGTCAGCTGTCGTGATTGTGGGCGCCCAGTGGGGCGATGAGGGTAAGGGTAAGGCAACCGACCTGCTCGGCCCCCGCGTAGACTACGTGGTCAAGCCCAACGGCGGTAACAACGCCGGTCACACCGTGGTGGTGAACGGCCAGAAGTTTGAGCTGAAGCTGCTGCCCGCGGGTATTCTGAGCGAGAACGCCGTCCCCGTGATTGGTAACGGCGTGGTTGTTAACCCCGAGGCTCTTTTCGCTGAGATTGACGGCCTTGAGGCACGCGGTGCAGACACCTCCCGCCTGAAGATTTCCGCTAACGCACACCTGGTCGCACCCTACCACCAGACCATGGACAAGGTGACCGAGCGTTTCCTCGGCAAGCGCGCTATCGGCACCACCGGCCGCGGTATCGGCCCCGCCTACATGGATAAGGTGGGCCGCCTCGGCGTGCGTGTTCAGGACATCCTGGACGAGTCGATTCTGCGTCAGAAGGTTGAAGGCGCACTGCGTCAGAAGAACGAACTGCTGGTGAAGGTCTACAACCGCCGCCACGTTGAGGTCGACGAAATCGTCGAGTACTTCATGTCTTACGCTGAGCGTCTGAAGCCGATGATTGTGGACACCACCCAGCTGCTGAACAAGGCACTGGACGAGGGTAAGACCCTGCTGATGGAGGGCGGCCAGGCAACCTTCCTGGACGTTGACCACGGCACCTACCCGTTCGTGACTTCCTCCAACCCGACCTCCGGCGGCGCGTGCGTCGGTTCGGGTGTGGGCCCGACCCGCATCTCCCGCGTGATTGGTATTCAGAAGGCGTACACCACTCGCGTGGGTGCTGGCCCCTTCCCGACTGAGCTGTTCGATGAGATGGGCGAGTTCCTGCGCACCACCGGCGGCGAGTTCGGCGTGAACACTGGCCGCCCGCGTCGTTGCGGCTGGTACGACGCCGTGCTGGCGCGTCAGGCTGTGCGCATCAACGGTTTCACCGACCTGTTCATCACCAAGCTGGACGTGCTGACTGGCCTGGATAAGATCCCGGTCTGCGTGGCTTACGACGTTGACGGTGTGCGCCACGACGAGATGCCGATGACTCAGACCGAGTTCCACCACGCTAAGCCGATTTTCGAGTACTACGATGGCTGGACCGAGAACATTTCGGATGCGAAGAGCCTGGATGAGCTGCCCGAAAACGCCCGCAAGTACGTGCTGAAGCTGGAAGAGATTTCTGGCTGCCGTATTTCTGCGATTGGTGTGGGCCCGGATCGCGACCAGACCATCGTGGTCCGCGACCTCATCAACGAAGACTAAGCTAATAAGCTCAATACGTGAAAGCCCCCGGAGGGTGCCTTACAGGTGCCTTCCGGGGGCTTTTCCATGCCAGGTGCACACGCGGTGCACATGACCAGGCGGGGCGTGTGCCGTATGCTGGAAAGAGCGCCCACACACGTGGCGCCAAAGCGTTCAGAGGAGAAAAACGATGTCCTATATCACCGGAGCTATCTACCCGAGCTCGGACCGCCCTCAGCTGGGTGCCACCGAGGAAGAAACCCTCCGCGCCTACGCGGACGAGAACACCGCCGTAGCCCTCGGATACGCCAACCCCGACATCCACGAACTACACGCCCTGCAAAAAACCTTCAACCTGCACGAACTCGCCATCGAAGACGCCGGACGAGGCCACCAGCGCGCCAAACTAGAACGATACGGCGACTCCCTCTTCACCGTCATCCGCCCCGCCATCTACCTCGACAAAGAAGAAGAAGTGCGCCTCAGCGAACTGCACCTCTTCACCGGCCCCCGCTACACCCTCGCACTCGTTCGCGACGAACAGCGCATCAACGACAAGTTCAACCTGCTCTACGCCACCCCCGATGCATCCCCCGCCCGACTGCTGCACCGCATCCTCGACAGCACCGTCGACAGGTACGCCCCCGTGCTCGAGGGACTCGAGAACGACAACGACGAGATTGAAGACATCCTGTTCTCCGCGCACGACCGCCAAGACGCCAACTCCCTGGCGCAGCGCATATACGAGCTACTCAACCAGGTGATTGACTTTCAGCGAGCCTGCCGACCCCTCGAACCGATGATGGGTCGCATCATTGAAGGCCTACGCACCGGCGCGCTCGACCCGTCCCCCTACCCGGGCGCGAGCCAGGGCGAGGTTGAAGACGAGGCCGTGGAACTTGCCCGCCAGTTCCGTAATGTGCTCGACCACGTGGTGCACACGAAGGAACGCCTTGAGGATCTTCGTAGCTCCCTCGAAAACGCCCTGCGCGTGCACGACACCCTGCTCGGTCAGCAACAGAACGACGACACCAAGAAAATTTCCGCCTATGCGGCGCTACTCATGGTGCCCACCATTGTTGGCTCGGTGTACGGCATGAACTTTGAGGTCATGCCCGAGCTCAAGTGGGAGTTCGGCTACCCGGCGGCCCTGCTGCTGATGCTGGTCTCCTGTCTGCTCCTCTACTGGTTCTTCAAGAAGAATAAGTGGCTCTAACAGTCCACAAAACGCCACTGGCTAGGCCTTTAAACGCGTATGCCGCGTAGGGCATACACACATGCCTTACGCGGCGCGGTCGTACTGTGCGCGCATTGCGCGGCGGCAATCGCGACGCTCACGCTTGAACTTCTTACACACAGCCTCCGAATCGGCAAACATGTAGAAGTCCTCCGGCTCAGCCGACAGACCCAAAGTCGACAAGTGAACCAGCGACAGCATCGCGTAGAACATCTCGCGGCGCAGCTCAAAATTGCAGGCACCTGGAGCGGACTCCACCGCAAACACGCCGCCGGTGCACTCCAGCGCGCGCATCGCCCAGTGCTGAGTCCACAGGTCACCATTGACCGGGCTCACGCCCAGGCGAGTTAGCGCCAGGCCGGTACCCTGCACACGCTCAAAGCGCAGGCACATCTCCAGGTCCTTTTCCAGGGGGAACACGAACAGCAGCGCGTTCTGCGCCGCCGCACGCAGCTCAGCCAGGTTCGCCTCGTAACCGGAAGCACCCTGAGTCAGGTGACGCATCACGCGGCCCATCGTCGAAGACGCCGGTGCGGTGCGGAAGCACGAACCGTCCGCCACCAGCTGCTCCAGAACGCCGCGGAGCTCCTCCACGTTGAAACGCTCCATACGGACGATGGTGCCCGCCTGCATCAGCAGGTTGAACTCTGCATCACGGCACAGCTGCTCATCGGCGGTACAGGAAATCTCTGCGTTTGCGTACTGGCTCTCGTGAGTGGTGTTTTCCATGACCGTTCCTTCCGTAGATGCTGAATCAACCTAGCGGCAACACCGCAGGAGACGGTGTGCCCGGTTGGAAGGATCGTCCCTTCCAACACCTACACTCTATGAGCGACCCCTGACACGATAAGCAGTTTTTAATCTACCCCGGGGTAAAACTGAGAAAATTCTGAAAAATTCTGAAACCACCCGTGAAACCCAGTGAAACCGCTCATGAAACCTAGCGAAATAGAGAAAACCGGGTGCCCCCACAGTCGGGAACACCCGGTCACTCATACGGAATAGACGGCGCAACTAGCGCTGACGGTACAGCAACCACAGCATATACACGCCACCCAACGCACCCGTCACCAGACCCACCGGAATCTGGAACGGCGCCAACGCACGAGCCGACACAAAATCAGCCAGCACCAAAATCACCGAACCCAACAGCGCCGAATGCCACATCGCCATACCCGGAGTGTTCCACAGGCGGCGCGCAATCTGCGGGGCAACCAGCGCCAAGAAACCAATCGGACCCGCAACAGAAATCGCCACAGCCACCAGAAGCACGGCAGCCGCCACCAGCAGGTTCACGGTCCTCTTCACCGGCAGACCCAAACCCGCTGCCAAGTCATCGCCGAGCTCTAAGACGCGCAGGCGATGCGTCAGTATCAGCACCAGCGGAATCGCCACCAGAAGCAGTACCGCCTGAACCGACATCTGATTCCACGATAGGGCATTCAGCGAACCGTGCTGCCAGGTCTTCGCCGCCTCCGCCTTCTCCAAATCACCGCGCGTAATCAGGTAATCATTCACGGAACTGAGCATCGCACTCACCGCAATACCAATCAGCACCATCTTCTGACCCATCGTCGCGCCACCGCGCACACCCGCCAGAAGCATCACCACAGCCGCCGTCGCAAAACCGCCAATAATAGCGCCCATGCCCATACCCACGCCGGTAGAACTCAACGACCCAATCAGCACCACAGACAGGGCACCGGTCGCCGAACCCACCGTGAAGCCGATAATATCCGGCGAACCCAGAGCATTACGCGAAACCGACTGAAAAATAGCGCCCGACAAGCCCAAAGCCGCACCCACCACCACGGCGGCAAGCATACGCGGCAGACGCTGATTCAACACCAGCTGACGCTCAATCTCCGTGCCCTCACCCTGAAAAATCAGGCGAAACACCTGATCAGGGCTCATCTGATAACTACCAAACACCAGGGAGGCGACCGCCGCCACCACAAGCACCGCCACCACCAGCAGGGTACGCGGAATAGGGGTGCGGTAACGCCCAGGGATACGCACAGACCCGGCAACAGCAGACCCGGCTACAGAACGAGACACAACGCTCACAATAAAACCTCTCAGAAACCGGGGCCTACAAACCAGATACGCCAGATGAGCTAGACGAACCAGTCGAACCAGACGAACCACCCACAACAGGGCGCTGAGCACGATGCGGACCGTGCTCCGACACATGAGCCGGACCCGACTCATCGTGCGCCTGCGCCTTCGAACCCATGCGGCCCTTCTTCGCACCGCGCGCACCGGTGCTCAAACGCAGCACCAGAACCATCAGCACCGGGGCACCAATAAAGGCGGTCACAATACCCACCTCAAGCTCACTCGGCATCACCAGAACGCGACCCAGAATATCGGAGGCAAGTACCAACACCGGGCCGTACACCAGCGACAGCGGCAGCACGCGCGCAATGTCGGAACCCACTAGCAGACGCACCACATGCGGCACGACCAGACCCACAAAACCAATCGGGCCCGCAATCGCAGTTGCCGCACCACACAGCGCCATGATTGCAATAATCGTCGCGCCACGCACCATCGTCACCGGCACGCCCAAGCCGGCTGCCGCATCCTCACCGAGTGCCAGGGCACGCAGAGGACCGATCAGCATGAACGACAGCACCAGGCCCGCCGCCACAAACGGTAGCGCCGAGAGCACCTGCTCGAAGGTGCGGTTCTCCAGCGAACCCACCACCCAGAAACGGTGCGAATCAAAAGCCTTCGAATTAAACATTGTGATAATGCCGGTAATCGTGCCCAGGCAGGCGTTCACCGCCACACCCGTCAGCACCAGACGCGCCGTCGAATCCAGGTTCGGCTTAGAATCCACCAGGCCCATGACGAACACCAGCGCCGCCGCCAGACCCGAACCCAGTAGAGCCAGCCACAGCTGAACGAACGGGGACGACACCCCAAAAACGCCCACACCGACCACCACGGAGGCGGCGGCACCCGAGTTCACACCCAGCAGACCCGGCTCAGCCAGCGGGTTACGGCTCAACGCCTGCATGAGCACACCCGACACCGCCAACGCGGCACCCACCAGCAACGCCGCGGCGGTACGCGGGGCACGCTTCGCCCAAATCAGCTTCGACTCGATGGTGTTCGCCTCCGGGTGGAGGAAACCGTCAATCGAGCGGTCCAGGGTGAACAGGCGCGAACCCACCGTAAACGACAGGGCGCAAAGCAGCACTAGCAGAACGCCGCCAATAATGAGCGCAACCGCCAGACGCGAGATAGACTTGCCACCCTGACCGCCAGAGGAGGCGCCAGATACGGCGTCCGAAGAAGCGGAGAGGGCACGAATTTTCGCCAGGGAGGCAGCGCTGACGGTGGGTCCGGAAGAGGGGGAGGTCTGTGGTGTCATAGGCTTTGGAGGTCGTGCGGTGCGCTAAGGGGCAGGTGAAAGGACGCTTACCTTACCGATAGATGGATATTAAGTATCCTATATGCGCATATGAGGTTATCCTAATAATATGGCAAATATGACGAACAAGATCACCCGCCGCTCCTTCGGCGCACTCGCACTCGGTTCTTTCGGCGCCCTCGCCCTGGCGGCTTGCGGCTCCTCCAACACTTCCGGCTCTTCCTCTTCCTCCGCGTCCGCTTCTGCGACCGGTAAGAAGGTGGCACCCTCCGCACTGCCCTCCGGCATGGGCACCACCACTGTTGACGGCGAATTCCCCCGCACCGTGAAGCACTTCCGCGGTGAAACCACCATCAAATCCGCACCCTCCAAGGTTGTTATTCTCTCCACCGGTCAGCTCGACGGCGTGCTCTCCCTGGGTATCGTGCCCGTCGGAGCCGCAACCGCCGGTGATGCCGACCTGGTTCCTGCATACCTGAAGACCAAGTTCTCCAATAAGTCCGCAGAGCTCGACAAGATCGCCAAGGTCGGCAAGCGCACCGACCCGGACGTTGAGGCCATCGCGAACCTCAAGCCCGACCTGATTCTCATCAACAACACCAACAAGAAGGATGAGCTGTACGAGTCCCTCGCCAAGATTGCGCCGACCGTGGTCACCGAGGGCACCGGCATTAACTGGAAGCAGGACTTCCTGCTGATTGCTGCCGCGCTGGGTACCACCGAGAAGGCTGAGAAGCTCATGGAGGAGTACAACACCAAGGCAAAGTCGGTCGGTCAGAAGGCTGGCAGCGAGAAGACCTTCTCCTTCCTGTACGCTTCCGCTGACCGCACCCGTATCTTCGCGAAGTCCTCGTTCGTGGGCTCCATCTGCGCTGATGCATCCCTGGCACGCCCCGCGGCTGCGCAGGTTGAGAAGACCTCCGTGGACCTGAGCGCTGAGCAGCTTGACCAGGCTGACGCCGACTACCTGTTCTACGGTGTGCAGGGCGGCGACGAGTCCAAGCTGACCAAGGAGGCCCTGTGGAGCACCCTCAAGGCTGTCACCGAGAAGCACGCACACAGCGTGGATGCCGATATGTTCTTCCTGAACGCTGGCCCGGCTGCCGCGCTCGGCGTTCTGGAAACCATTGAAAAGGCGCTCTAAGCCTTTTACGGTCTCTTGTAGAGATTCGTAGAGATTCACCGGGAAGCCCGCCTCTGTATCTCTCACGCCCCGCGCGTGAGGGTGAGGAGGCGGGGCTTTCTGTGCACTTTGCACCAGCGTTTCTGCCGCCGGATGCACGGGTGACCTGCACAGGTGACCGAAACCGGTGCGCGCCCGCCCGAAATAGGGTCTAATGGGGGTAGAAGGCGCCGCGGTACCGTTGCCTCGCGCCTTCACACCGAACCTTCCGCACCGAATAATTCACCGACGAAACGAGCACATCATGCCGATGAATAACCCCTCCGAAGAGACCCTGGCGCAGGCACGCCGTGTTATCGACGCGCTCAACGAGCGTGGCGCGCGTAAGCAGGCGATTCGCCTGAAGGTAAGCAGCCCGGACGCGCCGCTGCCGCAGACCGCATCCAAGTTTGGTGGCCGCCCGTACCTGCCCGCTGGCGAGTCCGCACCGACCAATGAGAAGGGTGAGCCGCTGGGCATGATCGCCCAGATTAACTGCGCCGACCTGCCCGAGAACGACATCTACCCGGCAACCGGTATGTTGCAGTTCTGGATTAACCCGAACGATGACGAGTGCATGTGGGGTTACGACTACGAGAACCCGCTTTCGCAGAAGAACCACCGCGTCGTGTACTACGAAACCCTGGGTGAGCCGAACCCGGAGGCGCCGTACCCGACCGTGAACTGGGATGACTACGGCTGGCCCTTTGGTCGTGACGGCAAGGGTACCGCTGAGGAGGTTGTTGAGTACGCACTTGCCTTCGAGCCCTGGGAGCAGGGATTCCTGGATGGCGGCTTCGAAATCTACGACCAGTTCGCTGACGCCTGGGATGAAATGTACCCGGACCAGAAGCTGCCCGAGGAACCGAACGCACGCGGTGACGCCTCCTACAACCTGCTGGAGCCCTTCGAATCGGAGGAGAGGGATTACTCACATATTGGCGGCTACCCCTCGTTCGTGCAGGAGGACCCGCGCGATGAGTTCGAGGAGCTGCGCGGCCACACGGTGAACCTGCTGACCATCGAATCGGAGTGGGGTGAGGACGCCGAGGAGGGCGTGTACGTGATGTGGGGTGATGCCGGTGCGGCGAACTGGCTAATTACCCCGGAGGCGCTTGCCGCCCGCGACTTCTCGCAGGTCGTCTTTGAGTGGGCCTGCGGCTAAACGTGGTTTTGGCTGAATAGTCGAATGGGGAGGGAAATAGAGAATAACCGCTCTATTTCCCTCCCCTTTTTGTGTACCTTTTATCGGGTACGTCTAAGCAGCGCGATACTTACGGTTCTTACTACGCGGCGGAGCCGTAGGAACAATCAGCTTCGCCTCCACAAGACGGCGCAGATCATTCGTGATGGAGGTACGTGAAGCACCCCGACCCCAATGCTCTTGGATATATGTCGTGGAAACAGCCTCGCCCTGTGCACGCAGGCCACGCACAATACCAGCCTGGCGTTCGCTGAGGCCGTCAAGCGACGCATCGGCGCCCGCCGGTTCGACGGCGTCGGCTGAATGTTTGCCCGTGGAATGGGTTGCTTGCTGAGTCTTATCCTCAGGCGCGGTCTTCTGTTCCGTAGAAGACGCACCCTGCGGGGGCTGCATCAGAGTGACCTGCACATAGAGTAGACGGTCAGCAAACTGGGGAGCGGGCAGACCCGCCTCCTTCAGCGCGCGCAGAACCGTGGGAATACCGGAAGCCCTATTCTCTGCAATCAAACGCCCCGTACCCGGGTCGGGCAGATCAGTCAGAATACTTGCCAAGTAGCTGTTACGGGTTGAAGAAACACCGGGCTGACCAAAATCTCGGATAGTCACAGCACCGTAGATACCGCCCGGGCTACGCACCACCAGGCGGTTGGTGTAGAGCTCAACCTGCACCTGTGAGCCGCGCGCACCCGGCGAGTAGTCGCGGTGCATGAGGGCGTTGACCAAGAGCTCGCGGATAGCCTCCAGCGGATACTCGTAGCGCTCAACCCGCCCGATACCGCTACTGTTGAGGCCCTCCATCGTGGACGTTTTGCGCATATTGCGAACCAAAACGCCCATAGCTTCGTCCAACATGGAGGGGATAGGCCCGGTACAGCTGTGATTGTCCAGAAAACGTCGACCGTCCTCAGTGACCTCACCAAGCTCTTCACCGGGAAGAACAACAACGCTCATCATCAGCTGCGGGAAGAACGCCTGCGGGTAGGATCCCATGGCGAGAAGCGCCCCAAGAGTGGGCACTTCTCGGCCCTCAGAATCGATGCGTAGAATGCGTGCCTGCAGAAGAACCTCACGGTCAGAAAGCGCCGCAAAAACGCGAGGTTGCTCCTCGCGCAGGCGAGCGACATAGGCACTCACAAGGGTGGGAGAGAGGTCCTTGAAGCTTGCCTCGCTGACCAGCTCCTCGTCGTAGCGGGGCTGACTGCGGTTCTCTAGGAAGCGGTCAATCTCGTACTTGATGAGGCGAATATCGGCCTCGCCGACGCGCTGGTAGGAGCCGTTATACATGCCGTGTGCTTCGATGTAGTAGGGCTTCTGCGTCGGGTCGCCGGGGAGCACATCGATGCGCACGATACGGTGCTGCTCGTCTGCCGCCTCAACCTGAATATCTACCGGGGGTCGAGGTGTGATCTTGGAACGGATTGCCTCAACGGATGCGTCGTGGACTGCCTGTGCGTTGAAACCTTCAACTGGCTGTAGACCTTCTGCCGGGTCGGTGAGGCCAAGAAGAATGGTGCCACCGTCTCCATTGGCGAAGGCACTAACGGTTTCAAGAACGGACTTGGGGAACCCGCCAGCTGCAGCTTTGACTTCTACTCGCCCGTTTTCAGCCTGGCTACGGCGTAGGTTTTTGATGAGTTCGGCGGTGTTTGTTTCCATGCATGCTCCCGATGGCTACTTCTTGGTGAACGTCATAGCAACGTCATAACAGCATCATAACAATTTCTGCGATGATGTTGTTATGATCCTGCGATGATGTTGCTATGATTCGCTGTCTTCATCATTCTTAGAATCTTAAAAACCCCGAAATTGCAGGCTAAAAACGGGCATTCCTGTCGGTCTCATTGACCGCGCATCATAACAGCCGTCATAACAACTTCTGTTATGACAGCTGATATGACGCCCCGCTAAGACCCGTACGGCAGTCCCCGCTCACCAAAAACCGCCCGTCATAATCCGCAATAAACGACATATAGGTACCCGCACTTGGTGCACCCCGCCGCTGGTGGCACAGTATAAAGTCGAGCCACTATCGACTCCCCGCACACAGGCGGGCAGATACACCAGGAGCAAACCAATGGCTGAACACACTTTCGGCTTCCGCACCCGCGCACTACACGCGGGCGGCACCCCCGACGCTGAGCACGGTGCCCGCGCGGTCCCTATCTACCAGACCACCTCCTTCGTCTTCAAAGATGCCGACGACGCAGCTAACCTCTTCTCCCTGCAGAAGTACGGCAACATCTACTCGCGCCTATCCAACCCGACCGTCGCCGCGCTGGAGGAGCGTATCGCCTCCCTCGAAGGCGGTATCGGTGCGGTAGCGACCGCCTCCGGCATGGCTGCCGAGTTCATCACCTTCGCGGCTCTGTGCCAGCAGGGTGACCACATTGTGGCTTCTTCGCAGCTGTACGGCGGCACCGTCACCCAGCTGGACGTATCCCTGCGCCGCTTCGGCATTGAAACCACCTTCGTGCCCGGCACCGACCCCGCCGACTACAAGGCGGCACTGACCGAGAACACCAAGGCAATCTACACCGAGATCGTGGCGAACCCCTCCGGTGAGGTTGCCGACCTGGAAGGCCTCGCAGAGGTCGCCCATGAGGCGGGTATCCCCCTGGTCGTGGACGCAACCCTGTCCACCCCCTACCTGATTCGCCCCCTCGAGCACGGTGCGGACATCGTCATTCACTCGGTCACCAAGTTCCTGGGCGGTCACGGTACCACCCTCGGCGGTATCGTCGTCGAGTCCGGTCGCTTCAACTGGGGTAACGGCAACTTCCCGTCCATGACCGAGCCGGTTCCCTCCTACAACGGCGTGTCCTGGTGGGGTAACTTCGGTGAGTACGGCTTCCTCACCAAGCTGCGTTC
Source organism: uncultured Rothia sp. (assembly GCF_916049665.1). Lineage (GTDB taxonomy): Bacteria > Actinomycetota > Actinomycetes > Actinomycetales > Micrococcaceae > Rothia. The sequence goes on from NZ_CAJZIE010000002.1 coordinate 38,205, forward strand.
TGAGCAGCTGCGTGACTTCGGTCCGTCGCTGAGCCCGCAGGCCGCGTTCAACCTGCTGCAGGGTGTTGAGACCCTGCCGCAGCGCATGGACGCGCACCTGGCGAACGCTAAGCAGGTTGTCGCCTGGCTGGTTGAGGATCAGCGTATCGCCTACGTGAACTACGCTGGCCTGCCCGACCACCCGCACCACGAGCGTGCGAAGAAGCTGCTGCCGCTGGGTGTCGGTTCCGTGTTCTCCTTCGGTGTGAAGGGCACTGAGAAGGCTTCCGGCCGCCTGGTCGGCGGCGAGTTCATCGGCGCCCTGCAGCTGGCAAGCCACCTGGCGAACATTGGTGACTCCCGCACTCTTGTGCTGCACCCGGGTTCGACCACGCACCAGCAGCTGACCGCTGACCAGCTGGCCGCTGGCGGTGTCGGCGAGGACCTGATCCGCATTTCGGTGGGTCTGGAAGACGTTGAAGACATCATTTGGGACCTGGACCAGGCGCTGACTTACGCGACCGGTCTGAACCACGCCGGTGAGCGTGTGGGCGAGTCCAGCGCAGATAAGGTTGTGGAGGCTGAGGAGGCGGTTGCCGCCGCTAAGGCCGCCGAGGACGCTGCCGCCGCTGAGGCTGCTGCTGGCGCATCCTGCTCCCTGCCTACTACCACTCAGGAGGAAAAGTAATGACTGAGAAGCGTACCTGGGTGGGTCCTTCCGCCCCTGAGCGTCTGAACATTCTGCGTAATACCCGCACGATCGCGATTGTGGGTATGAGCGATAAGATTTCGCGCGCCTCGTACTTTGTGGCAACGTACCTGCAGTCGGCGTCGCCGTACAAGCTGTATTTCGTGAACCCGATTCTGGCGGCAAAGGGCAAGCTTGTGCTGGGTCAGCCGGTGTACCCGTCGCTACAGGACCTGCCGGAGGTCCCGGATCTGGTGGAGATTTTCCGCCGTAATGAGGACCTGCCGGGCGTGGTTCAGGAGGCTGTGGATCTGGGCGCGAAGACCGTGTGGATGCAGCTGGGCTCCTGGAGTGAGGAGGCTGCCGCGATTGGTGAGGCTGCCGGCCTGAACGTGGTGATGGATAAGTGCGTGAAGATTGAGCATGCGCGTTTCCACGGTGGCCTGCACCTGGCTGGTTTCAATACGGGCGTGATTTCTTCGAAGCGTCAGGTGCTGTCGAAGTAAGTTGTGCTGTATAAGCCGCGGCTACCGTAGCTTGTAATTACAAAAATCAGGCGCTTGTCAGCGTTTGAATGGAGGGGCGTACCCGGGGCGATTCCCGGGTGCGCCCCTCCTGCTATGCCCGGTGTAGCGTCCGGTGTAGTGCCCGGCAGAGCATCCGGCACGTTCTGAGCGAGATTGAGGGCGCAGCATCGCCCCTTGTGGAGGGCGGTTCAGCTTTAAGGTAAACCTACCCTTACGCATTCGCACCGTAAGCCGGTATCCTAGTGTGGAGCCCGGCGGCCGGCACACAGCACACACGCGTACCGACCGCCGGGTCTTTTCACACCCGAAATATGACGAAATATATTTCTAAAATGTCGAAATATAACGCTATTTTTCGGTCATAAAAAGTCACTCGGTCACAGAAAAGAAAAAACTAGTCAGCCAGTAAAAAGAGCCATAAGCTAGCAATATATTTATCCCCCGCATTTTATGCCCAACCTTAGCCGAGGACAGCATGACCGGATTTACCACGAAGGCAATTCACACTACGGACCGCGACAACCCGTACGGCTCCATCCTGCCTCCGATCTACACGACCACCACCTACGCCCAGCCCTGTGACGGCACCGAAGGCCCCTACGACTACCAGCGCGGCGGCAACCCCACCCGCGCGGCCCTCGAAACCACGCTCGCAACCCTCGAAGGCGCCAAGCACGCCTTCGCCTACCCCTCCGGAATGGGCGCCACCGCTGCCGCCCTCGGCATCCTTAAGGAAGGCGAGACCCTGCTGCTGGGCATGCCCTCCTACGGCGGCACCTACCGCTTCGCAACCATTGAGCTGCCCGCCCGCGGCGTCAAGACCCGCTTCATCGGCGACTTTACTGCCCTCACCGACGAGGACTTCGCCGACAACGTGACCATGGTGTTCCTGGAGAGCCCCTCCAACCCGCTCCTGCGCGTGAGTGATATTGCCGCCATTGCAGAAATTGCCCACCGCAACGGCGCAATCGTGGTCGTCGATAACACCTTCATGACCCCGCTGCTGCAGAAGCCCCTCGACCTGGGCGCGGACATCAGCGTGCAGTCCGCCACCAAGTACCTGGGTGGTCACGCGGATCTGCTCGGAGGTGTCGCCGCAACCAACGATGACGCGCTCGCTGAGCGCCTCTGGCACCTGCAGATGATTACCGGCGCAATGCTTTCGCCCACCGACTCCTACCGCCTGCTGCAGGAGGTCAAGACCCTCAAGCTGCGCCTGACTCAGCAGCAGAAGAACACCATCGAGGTCATCAACTACCTGGAGGCGCACCCCGCCGTGAAGCGCGTGCTCTACGCGGGTTCGCACAGCGAGTACGAGGCGCAGGTGCATGCCCGCCAGGCGAACGGCCTGGGCGCGCTCATCTCCATGGAACTGGTGGACGGTGCCGACCTGCCCGCCTTCCTCGAGGCCCTGAAGATTTTCACGCACGCGGTGAGCCTGGGCGGTATCGAGTCGTTGGTGGTTCGCCCTGCGCTCATGGTGCAGGCCGCCTACACGCAGGCGCACCGCGACGAGTACGGCGTGAGCGACAACCTCATTCGCCTGGCTATCGGTATTGAGGAGATTGAGGACATTATCGAGGACCTGGAGCGCGGTCTGACCGCGGCTCTGGCTCATCAGGCGTAGTCCTCGAGCATCAGATACCGCGCGACCATATGGCGTGATTCTAGGCGCCCCGAATATACGTCGTAATATCGCTCAAAATACCCGGATTAATGCATTTCTTTCAATGTAAAAGAATGTTTTTAATGTGGGTATTTTGTGCACCCTCACCGCATTTTTATATGACGTTGCGTGAACATATTAACCCCCGTGACGCAGGGTTAGAACAGCATAAAAAATGCGCGTAGGGTAAATCTTGGATACACGACGACACACAGCAGCTACACCCGCGTTCGGGGTAGCCCGAACAGAAGAGAACCACTATGAGCCAGCAGAACCAGCTCGAACCGACCGGTTTCACGACCCGCACTATCCACGCCGTGCACGATGCCCGCTACGATGCGTCCGTGCCGCCGGTCTATCTGGCGAGCACCTTCGGTACCGCCGGTGAGGATACCACCTACATGTACCAGCGTGGTGCGAACCCCACCCGCGATAACCTGCAGGCGACCCTCGCCGCCCTCGAGGGCGCGGAGCACGCCTACGCGTACCCCTCCGGCATGGCGGCAACCGCGGCGGCTCTTGGCGTTCTGGAGGCGGGCGACACCCTGCTGCTGGGCATGCCGACCTACGGCGGCACCTACCGTTTCGCGACCACCGAGCTGACCAAGCGCGCCGTGAAGACCCGCTTCATCAGCGACTTCACGACCCTGAGCGATGAGGACTTCACCCCGGACGTGAAGGTCGTCTTCCTCGAGACCCCCACGAATCCCACCCTGCAGGTCACCAACATCGCCGCGGTTGCGGAGCTGGCGCACCGCCACGGTGCCCTGCTGATCGTGGACAACACCTTCATGACCCCCTACCTGCAGCGTCCCCTGGAGCTCGGCGCGGACATCACCGTGCAGTCCGCCACCAAGTTCCTGGCCGGCCACGCCGACCTGCTCGCCGGTGTTGCGGCGACGAACGACCCCGACCTGGCGGTTCTGCTGCACCGCGGTCAGCTCGTCAGCGGCGCGCTGCTGCCCCCGATTGACTCCTACCGCCTGCTGCAGGACGTGAAGACCCTGGCGCTGCGCCTGGAACGTCAGCAGCAGAACACCCGCGAGATTATCGAGTTCCTCTCCGAACGTCCCGAGGTTGAGAAGATTTTCTACGCCGGTAGCTCCTCCGCAGAACAGGCGGAGGTGCAGTCCCGCCAGGCGCGCGGCATCGGCTCCGTCTTCTCGCTGCTGCTCAAGGACGGCGGCGACGCGCAGGCCTTCGCCCGCGCCCTGCCCATCTTCGTGAACGCCGTGAGCCTGGGCGGCATCGAATCGCTCGTGAGCCTGCCCGCGCACACCACGCACGGCGCCTACGCCCAGGAGCACCGCGACGAGTTCGGTGTGGACGACCGCCTCGTGCGCCTGGCGATCGGTATCGAGGATGTTCAGGACCTCATCGCGGCCCTGGAGATTGGCCTGAAGGCCGCATTCGCCGGCTAGGTTTGTAACCCCGACTAGGCCTGTACCTCCGGTGAACGCCGCCGGTCCGTACCGCAGATTTTAGTTTTCACACCACACATCAACGTAGATTAAGGAACCAAGAATGACCGTTCTCAACACCTCCACCGTGCTGAACCGACGCTCCCTGCTACTGGGCGCGGCCCTCGCCGGAACCACCGGCCTGCTCGCCGCATGCTCCGGCGGTAACGGCTCCAGCGCAGGTAGCTCGCAGAGCGCCTCCAACCTGCTGGAGTCCATCAAGTCCGCGGGCAAGATCCGCATCGGCGTGGAGGGCACCTACCGCCCCTACACCTACCACGACGCCTCCGGTAAGCTCGCCGGCTTCGAGTACGACATCGCCGAAACCCTCGCCAAGGACCTGGGCGTGACCGCCGAGTACATCGAAACCCCCTGGGACTCGCTCATCGCAGGCGTGGACGCGGGCCGCTACGACATCGTGCTCAACAACGTGGCACCCACCGATGAACGCAAGAAGAAGTACGACTTCTCCGTACCCTACGCGCACTCCCGCGCCCGCGTGGGCGTGAAGAAGGACTCGAGCCTGAAGAACGCCTCCGAAATTTCCGGCCACACCGCCGCCCAGAGCGCCACCAGCAACTACCGCAAGCTCGTGGAAGAACGCGGCGCCACCATTATTGAGGTCACCGGCTTCGACGAGGCCATCGAGCAGGTGCTCACCGGCCGCGCCGAGCTGACTGCCAACGACTCCGTCTCTTTCGCCGAGTACTTCAAGGAGCACCCGGACGCCAACCTGCGTCTGCTCGAGGGTGAGGTTGGCCCCGGCACCAACGTCGCCGTTCTGCTGCCGAAGAACCAGACCGCGCTGAAGGATGCGATTGACGCCTCCATCAAGAAGCACCTGGGTAACGGCGACTTCAAAGCCATCTTCGAGAAGCACGTGGGTGAGGACCTGAGCCCCGCCTCCTAAGCTTCTCGGAACAGCCTTCTTGGAGGCTCGGAAAAGCCCAGCTTTCCAGGACTTCCGACGCTGCGTCGTGGTTGATGTCTCAGCCGCTTTTCCCGCATTGATGAGAGAATATGACGGAATGTTACGTTGAATTCTCTCGGGTCGGGAATAGCTGTAGGATAGCCAGCGTTGCACCCGCAGAGAGGGGCACACACCGCACGATGCCCCGGGTTACCGCAGGGTGACAGCCCGCAACTACAAGAGCATCAACTACGACGCAAAGGAAGAACCATGTCCGCAATGATTAACCGCCGCACCGTCCTCGCAGGCACCGCCTTCACCGGCCTGGCAGCCCTGCTCGCCGCGTGCGGTTCCAACAGCGGCAGCGCCGCATCCAGCACCAACAAGCTGGAGGCCATCAAGTCTGCCGGTAAGATTCGCGTGGGCCTGGAGGGCACCTACCGCCCCTTCTCCTTCCACGAGTCCAACGGCACCCTGGTCGGCTTCGAGAAGGAAATTGTCGACCTGATTGCTAAGGACCTGGGCGTGACCGCTGAGTTTGTCGAGACCCCCTGGGATTCGCTGATTGCCGGTGTGGATGCTGACCGCTACGACATCGTCATTAACAATGTCTCCGCAACCGACGAGCGCAAGCAGAAGTACGACTTCTCCGTACCCTACCTGTACTCGGAGCCGAAGGTCGCCGTGAAGAAGGATTCTTCCCTGCAGAACGTGAGCGAGATTTCCGGCCACTCCTCGGCGCAGTCTGAGACTTCGAACTTCCGCAAGATGGTGGAGGCGAAGGGCGCCTCGATCGTGGTCGTGTCCGGCTTTGACGAGGCTATCGAGCAGGTCCTCTCGGGCCGCGCAGAGATGACCGCGAACGACTCCGTGTCCTTCGCGGAGTACTTCAAGGAGCACCCGGACGCTAACCTGCGCCTGCTCTCCGGTGACCTGGGTACCGGCAGCAACTCCTCCATCCTGATGGCTAAGGGCCAGGATGCTCTGCGTAACGCTATCGACGAGTCGCTGAAGAAGCACCTGGGCAACGGCGACATCAAGGCGATTTACGAGAAGTACGTGGGCGAAGACCTCTCCCCGAAGAACTAACACTCTTTATAAGGAGCTGAGTTCCGTTCATGGAACGCTACCTGAATCTTTGGGCTGAGTCCCTGCCACAGCTGCTGGGCTCGACCCTGGCGGTGACTATCCCGCTGTCGCTGATTTCGTTCGTGGTGGCGCTGCTGGTCGGCATTGTGTCTGCTGGCGCGCGCACGAGCCGCTTTGCGCCGGTGAACTGGCTGGCGTGGGTGTACATTTGGGTTTTCCGTGGTACCCCGCTGCTGGTTCAGCTGTTCATCGTCTTCTACGGTCTGCCGAAGGTCGGTATCGCCCTGGACGTGTGGAGCGCCGCGATCATCACGATGAGCCTGCACACCGGCGCGTACGTGGCTGAGACGTTCCGTTCCGCGGTGGCGGCTATTCCGCGCGGCCAGTTTGAGGCGGCGGCAACCCTGAACTTCACCCGCATGCAGACCCTGCGCCACGTCGTGATTCCGCAGGCGGTGCGTATTGCGCTGCCGAACCTGGGCAACAACTTTATCGACCTGATTAAGGGCACCTCGCTGGTGTCGGTCATTTCGATGGTTGACCTGTTCCAGACCGGCAAGCAGATCGCTTCGCGTACTTTCGAGCCGCTGGCAATGTACTCCGAAGTCGCCATCATTTACCTGGTGATTTTCACTCTGCTGACCGCCGCACAGTCGGCGCTGGAGAAGCACAGCAACCGTTACGTGAGGAGCAACAATGCTTAGCGTTGATTCCCTGTCGAAGAGCTTCGGCGAGACGCAGGTGCTCAAGAACATCAGCCTGGACATCCCCGACGGTGAGACCACGGTGATTCTGGGCCCCTCCGGTAGCGGCAAGTCGACTCTGCTGCGCTGCCTGAACCTGCTGGAAACCCCGCAGTCCGGCACGCTCACCATTGACGACGCGCAGGTGGACTACAGCCAGAAGCTCACCGACGCGCAGGTGCGTGATATTCGCTCCCGCTCGGCGATGGTGTTCCAGCAGTTCAACCTGTTCCCGAACTATACGGCGCTGAAGAACGTGGCGCTCGCCCCGACCCTGAACGGCACTCTGAGTGCTCAGCAGGCGCAGGAGCGTGCCCGCGAGCTGCTGGCGAAGGTGGGTCTTGCCGATAAGGTGGATTCCTACCCGGATGCCCTTTCGGGTGGTCAGCAGCAGCGTGTGGCGATTGCCCGCGCCCTGGCGCTGGAGCCCTCTTACCTGCTCTTTGATGAGCCGACGAGCGCCCTGGACCCCGAGCTGGAGGCGGAGGTCATCCGCGTGCTCATGCAGCTGGCGAAGGAGGGCCGCTCCCTGGTCATCGTGACGCACAATATGGCGTTTGCGAAGAAGGTTGCGGACCGTATCGTGTTCCTGGAGAACGGTACCCTGCGCTATAACGGTGAGCCGACCGGTTTCTTCGCCTCGGATGATGAGCGTATCCGCAAGTTCCTGACCGTGTACGACAGCACCGAGTACACGATTTAGCCGTACTGCATATAGTAAATATGGGCTGTTTTCTGCCCGTCAGATAATCATCTGACCAGCGGAAACCAGCTTATATTATATATTCAGCATATATTGGCTTTTATTCCGAAAGCCCCTTAGAGCGGCGGTACTCCTCCAGCTGCTCAGCGTTAATAACCTCAAGCTGCTCAGTGAGCGGCTCACCGGGCGACCAGCCCTCATTAGCGACGGTGCGGTCCTCCTGCTTGCCAAGCGTGAAGAGGCGCGGGCGAGGAACACGCAGCTCCGCCGGGGTGGTCGGCAGCTGCCAATTCTTCATGTGGGAGAGCACACCCAGCACCAAACACAGCAGAATGGACAGACCCATCGCCAGGTTCGGACGATGGAATAGGCCCGTCACGAGGGCGGTCTCGGCGGCACCCACAAACGCCACAGTAGCGTACAGAGAGTTACCACCAAAGATTGCCGGAATACGGTTGACCATGATGTCACGGATAACGCCGCCACCGACCGCGGTGGTCACACCCAGTGCGATAGCGGGCAGCCAGTGCAGACCCAGGTTCAGGGACTTAATGGTGCCGGTTGCCGCCCACGCACCCATACCGATGAAGTCAATGATGAGCATGGTTCGGGTTGCCCATCGGGCACTCAAATCGATGCTGTACGCCAGAATCGAGGAACCGATAGCGCCCACCCAGTAGCCGCCGTCGGTGAGCGCCACGGGCAGGCCCGAGTTTAGTAGCACGTCACGAATCATGCCGCCGCCCATACCGCAGGCGACCGCGAGTAGCAGGAAGCCCACGATATCGAATCGGAAGGCGCGCGCCACAGCACCGCCGAGCAGGCCGTTAGCGACAACGGCGGCAATGTCGACGATGCGGAATACCTGATCGGGGTCAAAGAACTCGTGCATGGGCGTTCTCCTGCGTACGTGATGCGTGTGCTGCGGGTGCCGGTAGGGGGAGGCGCGCGCAACGGGGGGTCGGGTGACGACGTTATCACCGCATCCGGCTCTGTTTGCCTGTGCGCGTACCTGAATTGGCACCGATTTATTGTAGACCCGCCGCCGCTCCTACTCCTAGTTGAAAAGTGCTCATGACGAGCTCTGAGATGGAATCAAGAAGCTTGTGGGCGCGCTAAAAGGTGGGCGTAGAATGAGTGAATCTCCACCCCCAAGGCTGTCATGATTGTTTTTGCGCTTGGCGCCACATGGTGTGCCATTGCCGGCGCGGCGCTGTCGGCGCTCATGGTGTGGTTGCCTTCGCGCAGGCGGAACGCTCGCTAAGCTGGGACTAGACGAAATCTGCGTAAGGTGAAAGGAGCCGCCGTGGCGGTATCTCGCGACGAAGTTTTCGGGGTCCTGCAGGGAATCGTGCCCCGCCTGGAGGTGGCGCTTCCCGGCTGGTCGGTGCGCCCCAACATCACGGGTACCGGCGCGGTGGGGCTCTATCTGGACGGTCCCGCAATCTACCGGGGCGGCGAGCCCCTGGCCGGCGTGAACGCCGAGGGTGAGCCGGTTGCCCGGCACCTGTGTGGCACGATTCAGACCGCCGACCGCGGCCTGCCGCAGGAGCTGGGGCAGGTGCGCTACCAGTACATCCTGGGCGTGAGCGTGGCGGAGCACGAGAGTGAGTACCCCGAACTAACCGACCTGGCGAGAGTGGGGGAACCGAGCTGGGTTCCCGCGTTGAGGGCCCTGGAGGTGCTGGTTGAGGCTGAGGGTAAAGAGGCGCTGTTCATCAGCCGCGGCGGGTACGTGCCCGGTCGCCGCGCCCTGGGTAAGCGCCGCGTGGCGCTGCGTCGAGAGCTCTTCCCCGGTAAGCCCTGGCTGGGGTTGGGCACGATTGACTGGTGCGCGGGCGTGCGCTCGACCCCGGTGTATGCCGAGGACTTGGCGGTTCTGGTTGCCGCGGCGACGCGCCTGGCGAGTAGCTGGGATGCCGCCCTGCGCACTGGCTCTGCGGACGGCCAAAAGTAGTTAAGACAAATGCGGCGCATCCGACCCGGAAAAGGGAAGGATGCGCCGCTTGTTTTAAGCTCTAACGCTTAGTAGTGGGTTTAGCCCAGTGCCTCAGCCAGCTCGAACGAGTCGAGCCGTATCAAGCCGCATGCGATATTGCCTTATCGATAGCATGCAAGGGTGATGCACCCTGCTACCTCTACGGGGGCGTAACCGTAGTGCTTGTAGAGCGCAACAGCGTGTTCACTAGCGGTGTCGGTAGTAATGAGCCGCTGTCGAATGTCTTCTCGGTCAAAGTCATCAATGACACGCTTTAGAAGCGCAGAACCAACGCCCTGACGCTGGGCGTGCGGATGTACCAGAAGGTCCTGAATGTAAGCGATAGATTGACCGTCTCCGATGGCGCGTACTAGCCCGATGAGCCGTCCCGTTCCTTCAGGCGTTGCCTCTCGTGCGGTGTAGAGATACCGCGACCCTTCCAACATCGGGATGAGGCGTTCGGGTGTTCTGGTATAGGCGCTCCAGCCGACAGAATCGTAAAGCTCAGTGAGTTCTTCCACGTTGGGAAGGCTGGTGGAGGCCAAAATACAGTACCGCATACAGGCATTGTATAGCGCCAAATCGGGGGAGTTAGGAAACTGCCGCCCAACACGTTTTTAGCTACTGCAGGGCATAATCTGTGCATAAAGTAAGCGGCGCATCCGACCCATGACGGGTGGATGCGCCGCTTCTGTGTAAGCTCTAACGCTTAGTGGGTTTAGCCCAGTGCCTCAGCCAGCTGAATGCCCTGTGCCACGCCACCGAGGGTTGCAGCAATACGAATCAGGTCGTTGACCTGCTCCTTGGTTGCGCCCTCTTCACGCAGGGTGTGCTCGTGAGCCTCAACGCAGTGGGAGCAGCCGTTGACTGCGGACACTGCCAGTGCGAACATTTCGAAGTCCAGCTTCTCGATGCCACCGTTCTTACCGATGATCTGCATGCGCAGGTTTGCGCGCTGGTCATCGTATGCACCGTTCAGGAAGCCACGGGTGCGGTAGAAGATGTTGTTCATGCCCATGATGGTTGCAGCACCCAGAGCAGCCTCGTAAGCGGTGTCGCTCAGGTGCTCCTTAGCCTCTGCAGCAATCTCAACAACAACAGAGTCAACCTTGGTTGCTGCTGCGGTTGCGAGGATTGCGCCCCAGAGCTGCTGCTCGGTGAGGGAGGTGATGCGGGGCAGGGAGGACAGGTTGAGGTTCATGTCCTTCGCGTAGGAAGGCAGAGCCGAACGCAGGTTATCGATGCTCATGGATTACTTCATCTCCTTGAATGCGTCGATGGTTGCTGCACCCTTCTTCCAGTTGCATGCGCACAGCTCGTCGGACTGCAGAGCGTCCAGCTGGCGGAGCACCTCGTCGGTGTTACGGCCGACGGAGTCAGCGGTAATGGAGACCGACTGGATGGTGTTGTGGGGGTCGATGATGAAGGTTGCACGGTCTGCAACGCCGTCCTTGTTCAGGATGCCCAGTGCGCTGGTCAGCTCACGCTTGAGGTCGGATGCCATGACGATGGGCAGGTCCACGAGCTCCTCGTGGGAACGGCGCCATGCGTAGTGGGTGTACTCGTTGTCAACGGAAACACCGATCACCTGGCAGTCGCGTGCCTCGAACTCGTCAGCGAGCTTGCCGAATGCAGCAATCTCAGTGGGGCAAACGAAGGTGAAGTCCTTCGGCCAGAAGAAGACGACGCGCCAGGTGTCTTCGTCCAGGCCCTCGGAGGAGACGGTGGTGAAGTAGTCTTCGGGCTTGGTTGCTTCGATGTCAGCCAGCTTACCGGGGACAACGCCGGTGAGCTCGTATGCGGGGAACTGGTCGCCGATGGTCAGAACTGCCATGGTGTTCTTCTTTCTGCTTCGTGCCGCGCGGATTCGTTGCGCGGCGCTTATTCTTACTGCCCAGTGGGCGGGCTCGATAACTATTTTATTATGAATAATTCATAATAATCAAGTGGTGACGGGTGAAAACACGAGTATTATGTCGTGATTTGTATCACCGAGCATTCTGGGATGCTCA
>NZ_CAJZIE010000003.1:0-48876 GCF_916049665.1 uncultured Rothia sp.
GGTGAGGGCGCCTCCGCGCTTTTCCGGTTATGTCCGGTTATGGTGGTGGCAGGCTTGGTGCTTGCCGCTGCTGGTTGTGGCCGCAGGATCCGGTCGCTTTTTCGGGGGTGCGTGTCCCCGTGGTTTCACTTATTTTTTTGCCGCTCATTCTCTATCACTCACCAGGTCATGTTCACTCTTTTTTCTCGCCGCCGTAAGGCTCATCGTGCCCGGCGTGTTGCTGTTTCGTCTGTTGCTGTTTCGTCGATGGATTCTTCCCCTATGCCTGATCGCGTGAAGGAACACGTTTTTGCCCTGGATGCTCGGTGGTGCGATGAGCTGGAGGACGTCCTGTTCAGCGACCCGGTCCCGAACCTGTACCCCATTGAGCATTATTTGGCGTGCCCTCTTCCGGCGAAGGCGCCGCGTATTCCGCTGCACTACTATCAGGGTTTCGTGGGGTGTGAGCGTGACGGTCAGCTGTGCTGTGTGCTGTTGCTGGGTTCGAATGTGGTACCGGTGCGCCTGTGCGGTGCCGCCGTTGAACATGTCGCAGCTGAACATACTGAACACGATGCGGATTCTCACGACGGTGAAACGCTGGATGCTTCCGCCCTGGACGCGACCACCCTGGATGCTACGGCGCTCGCGCATCGTGACGCCCTGGCTCAGTTGCTACTGCAGGTGGGTTCTCGCCTGGATTCCATGTTCGGTGAGAGCGCCTTCGTGATGCCCCTGTGGACGCGCATGCAGGAGCTGTGCGAGCAGACTCAGGGCGGTAAGGGGTCGGTTCCGCTGTTGCAGATGCTACAGCCGAGCCTGCGGGATGGGTGCGATCATCGTGCGCGGGTTCTTTCGGAGCGGCCCGTGCAGCCGCTACTGTACCTGCCGCCGGAGAAGGGCCTTGCCCGTTTCTATGACGTGGAGCTTCCCGAGCTGCCGGAGCACCTGCCCGCACCCCTCAAACCTGCCGAAGCCCCCACCGGAGCTTTTCAACTCATCGGTGAGCCTGCCGGGTATGCGCGCCTCGCTACCTCTGCCGACCTGAGGGAGCTGCTACCCGCCGCAGCCGCCATGTTCACCGAGGAGGTCGGCTTCGACCCGATTGCTCGCTACGGTGACGGCTACGCGGCGCGCCTGCGCACGCTCATCGCAGGTCAGCGCAGCGCCATTGTCACCGACGTGAACGGTCGCGTTATCTTCAAGGCGGATGCGGGCATCGTGAACCTGGACGCCGCACAGGTGCAGGGCGTGTGGCTGCACCCGGACTACCGCGGCTACGGGCTGGCTAAACCGTTCTTCGCCGCCGCCGCGCAGCTTCTGCAGCGCCACTACCCGCATCTGAGCCTGTACGTGAACGACTACAACGCTCGCGCGCTCGCGATGTACCGGGGGACCGGTTGGGAGCAGATTGGGCAGTTCTCGACCATCATTTTCGAGCGCTAAACACGCCGAACCCTAAAACGCTATAAAATTAAAGACGACTGTGCCTATTTGCGGCTCACCCGGTGAGCTACGGGCACCCTAGCTAAACCTATCGACCTTTCAAGGAGAATCGTGGTACTTCGCCTTTCCAACCTCTTCGTGCGCACTCTGCGCGAGGACCCCGTAGATGCCGAGGTCGCCAGCCACAAGCTGCTGGTCCGCGCCGGTTACATCCGCCGCGCAGCCCCCGGCGTGTACACCTGGCTGCCCCTGGGCCTGAAGGTACTGCGCAAGGTCGAGAACATCATCCGTGAAGAGATGGACGCTATCGGCGCGCAGGAAGTTCACTTCCCCGCACTGCTGCCCCGCGAGCCCTACGAGGCAACCAACCGCTGGGACGAGTACGGCGATAACCTCTTCCGCCTCAAGGACCGCAAGGGTGCCGACATGCTGCTGGCACCCACCCACGAGGAAATGTTCACCCTGCTGGTCAAGGACCTGTACTCCTCCTACAAGGACCTTCCGGTTTACCTGTACCAGATTCAGACCAAGTACCGCGATGAGGCGCGCCCCCGCGCGGGTCTGCTGCGCGGCCGCGAGTTCGTCATGAAGGACTCCTACTCCTTCAACATTGACGATGAGGGCCTGAACGAGGCATACATGGCGCACCGTGCCGCCTACCAGCGCATCTTTGAGCGCCTGGGCCTGGAGATTGTCATTGTGACCGCACAGTCCGGTGCAATGGGCGGCTCCCGCAGTGAAGAGTTCCTGCACCCGACCCCCATCGGTGAGGACACCTTCGTGCGTTCCGCGGGTGGCTACGCGGCAAACGTTGAGGCCGTCACCACCGTGGTTCCCGAGGAAATCGAAATCACCGAGGACACCCCGGCGGCACTCGTTGTGGACACCCCCGACTCCGCCACCATTGAGACCCTGGTGGAGCGCATGAACGAACTGCACTCCGAGGTTACCGGCGGCACCCTGGAAGCTTCGCAGACCCTCAAGTGCTTCCTGGGCACCGTCATCACCCCCTCCGGCGAGCGGAAGGTCTTCGCCGTGGGCGTTCCCGGCGACCGTGCCGTGGACCTGGGGCGCGTTGAGGTCAACATCGGTGCCCTGCTGGGCATCGGCGGCGAGGTTGAGGTTGAGGCAGCCAGCGAAGAGGACCTGAAGGCATACCCGCAGCTGGTCAAGGGCTACATTGGCCCCGGCCTGAGCCTGGACGCGCCCCTGTTCGGTGCGCACACCGAGGACGAGGATGCGGTAGCTTCCGCAACCGGTATTCCCTTCTTCGTTGACCCCCGCGTGGTGCGCGGTACCCGCTGGGTGACCGGCGCAAACGAAGAGGGCAAGCACGTGGCGAACCTGGTCTTCGGCCGCGACTTCACCGCCGACGGCGTCATTGAGGCGTGCGAGGTGCGTGAAGGCGACCCGGCACCGGACGGCTCCGGTGAGCTGGTGGCAGCCCGCGGTATCGAGATGGGCCACATCTTCGCCCTGGGCCGCAAGTACGCTGAGGCACTGGGTCTGAAGGTTCTGGACCAGAACGGCAAGCTGCAGACCGTGACCATGGGCTCCTACGGCGTGGGCGTGACCCGCGCACTGGCTGCTATCGCCGAGGGTAACCACGACGAGAAGGGCCTGATCTGGCCGCGCAACCTGGCACCGGCAGACGTGCACATCGTCGTTACCGGCAAGGACGCAGCATCCCACGAGTACGCTGAAAAGCTCAGCGCATCTCTGGAATCCGCCGGCCTGCAGGTCATGCTGGACGACCGCCCGAAGACCAGCCCCGGCGTGAAGTTCGGCGACGCCGAGCTGCTGGGCGTGCCCACCATCCTGGTGATTGGTCGCGGCTTCAAGGACGGCGTGCTGGAGCTGAAGGACCGCCGCAGCGGTGAGGCTCGCGAGGTGTCCGTCGAGAACGCGGTGGCTGAGGTCATCGCTGAGGTGCGCGCGCCTAAGGCACGCCACTAGCCCGCTAAGACGTAAAACCGTCGCCACCTGCCCCGCCTCCCCGGAGGTGGGGCAGGGTAGCGGCGGAAGAATGAAAGAAGAGAACTATGGCATATAAGCCGAAGCGTTCTGGCTCTAAGAAGAGCGCCCCGAATGCGCGCGCTCGCCGTGCCGCATCCCGCGTGGCGAATGGTGTGAACGCTCCCCGCACTCGCGCTGATAGCGAGCCCGTGGTGGAGGCACCGGTGCGCGTGGGTACCCGCGCGATCCGTGAGGAAGAGGTTGCCGAGGCGATTGCCCCGGTTATCTCCGAGTTCTCGCTGGTGCTGGAGGGCCTGAAGATTTCGGGCCCGGCGGCGAACCGTACCGTGAAGATTACGGTGGACTACACCGCTGAGCGTACCGATTCGCTGTCGCTGGATTCCCTCGCGGAGATTTCCGGTGCGATTTCGAGCGCCCTGGACCGTGCGGATGAAAACGACGAGTTCTTCCCCTACGAGCTGGAGGTGTCCTCGCCCGGTGCTACCCGCGCCCTGACTGAGCGCCGCCACTGGGAGCGTGCCCGCACCCGCCTGATTGCGGTCACCGCACCCGATGGCACCGAGTACCTGGCGCGTCTGCACGAGGTGCAGGACGAGGGTCCGGTGCTGGCTCGTAAGAAGAATACGAAGAAGGGTCAGAAGGAGTCGTACCACGAGCCGTCATTGCTTCCGTGGGAAAATATTGCTTCTGCTCACGTCGAGATTGACTTCAATTCGCCTGCTGAGCCGGTAGAATAGAGTTATTAAAGCTTCAGGCACGGGGTGCTCCGTGCCAGGTATATACCGTTCGGGAGCCGGGGCGCACTAAGCGTCCCGGCGCCGTGCTAACTGGGAAAGGCTGAAAAGCGTGGAGGATATTAAAACTATTGACCTGGGCGCACTGCGCGCATTGGCGAAGCAGCGCTCTCTCGTCATGGAGGAGCTCTTCACCCTGGTTGAGAACGCCCTGCTGCTCGCGTACATGAAGCAGCCCGGCGCTATTAAGGGCTCTCGTGCCGTCATCGACCGTACTACCGGCGAGTTCGTCATTCTGGCTCCCGAGCTTGATGAAGATAACCAGAAGATTGACGAGTTCGACGATACCCCGAACAACTTTGGCCGTATCGCTGCCGCAACCGTCCGCCAGGTGCTCTCGCAGCGTCTGCGTGACGCTGAGGACGCATCCGTTCTGGGCGAGTTCAAGGACCGTGAGGGCACCCTGGTGTCCGGCGTGATTCAGCAGGGCAACAACCCGCGTATGGTTCAGGTTGACCTGGGCACCGTTGAAGCTGTTCTGCCCAGCAATGAGCAGGTTCCGGGCGAGAAGTACCCGCACGGCTCCCGCCTGCGCGCCTACCTGGTTGAGGCTCGCCGCGGCCCCAAGGGCCCCTCGATTGTGGTTTCTCGTTCGCACCCGAACCTGGTTCTGCGCCTGTTCGAGCACGAGGTTCCCGAAATCTCTGAGGGCCTGGTTTCCATTAACTCCATCGCACGTGAAGCTGGTCACCGCTCCAAGATTGCTGTGTCCGCGAAGAACCCGACCATTAACGCTAAGGGTGCGTGCATCGGCGATATGGGTGCCCGCGTGCGTGCGGTTGCTGCCGAGCTGAACGACGAGAAGATTGACATTGTCGACTACTCGACCGATCCGGCAACCTTCATCGCTGCGGCACTGTCCCCGGCGAAGGTCACCGAGGTCATTATCGCGAACCCGCGTGAGTATTCCGCTCGTGCCGTGGTTCCGGATGACCAGCTGTCCCTGGCTATCGGCCGTGAGGGTCAGAATGCGCGTCTGGCAGCGAAGCTGACCGGCTGGCGTATCGATATTCTCTCCGAGTCCAAGTACGCTCAGGTTCGTGCCGAGGAAGAGGTTGCAGCTCGCGTGGCTCGTAGCCTGGCTGAAGAAGCTTCCGCTGAGAAGGCAATTGAAGAAGCAGCAGAAGAGTCCGCACAGGACGCTGAATAAGCATTAGCCCCGGTGAGGGGCGTATCCCGCGGCATATCCTTTTGATGCAGGCGCAAGAGATCGGGCAGCAACGTGCCCGGTGTTCTTGCGCCTGCGTCACAGTTTTGCCCATGATTCTTAAAAACGGGATACACTATTAAGATGTGCCGGTGCGTAACCGGGCGCTTTATCGTGCCCTCACGCGCACCGGATAGAGCATCACGAATGTACTGCGAACGCGGTTCTACACACGCTAGAGAGGGGAGAGGACCATGAGCAATCACGACCTCACCGCAACCTCCGAAGCGTTTGAAGGACCGGTCCGCACCTGCATCGGATGCCGTGCCCGCGATGAACAGCGCAACCTGCTGCGCATCGCCCGCACACCCGTCACGTCTGCTACCGAGCAGGCGGACACCCCGCCCTATCAGCCCGATACGGCGGGAACTATGCCCGGACGAGGCGCTTGGATCCATCCGAGCGAAAAGTGCGTAGCCGCTCTGCAGAAAAAGAACGGTCTGGCGCGCGCCTTCAAAAAAGCGGTCCCTGCAGCCCAGCTGCAGGCGTGCTGTGAGCAGATTCGAGCCGTTATTGCGGACTCGACCCCCTCGTAGACGCTTTTCGGGTATATGCCCTCTGTAAGTCAACGAGTTTGACGACTTCTTATCTGAAAGCGAGTCAGAAAACTGATGGATATCTAATGAGTGCCGCGAAATGAGTACCCTTTCGTGCTCACCCACCGGCAATTTCACGAATTGGCGCGCCTTCGGGCGTGCACCCCGTAAACATTAGTGTCCGCACCATTCCCGGTGCGGACCGGGAATGGAGAAAATTTGGCTCAGCCTCGAGTACACGAGTTTGCTAAAGAAGTAGGCGTACCTTCCAAGGAAGTTATTGCCAAGCTTAAGGATATGGGCGAGTTCGTTAAGAGCTCCTCTTCCACCCTGAACCCCATGGTTCTGAAGAAGCTGCGCGCGGAATTCCCCGCCGCAGCCGCTAAGCCTGCCGCAAAGGCAGCACCCGCGGAGTCGGCAGCTAAGCCTGCCGCTAAGCCGGCACCCAAGCCCGCAGCAGCAAAGCCCGCCGCTAAGCCTGCGGCAGCCCCCAAGCCCGCAGCGGCAAAGCCTGCCGCTAAGCCGGCACCTAAGCCTGCAGCTAAGCCTGTCGCAGCTGAGAGCGCAGCTCCCAAGCCTGCAGCAGCTAAGCCCGCCGCAAAGCCGGCAGCAGCACCCAAGCCCGGCGGCCCCCGCCCGGGTAACAACCCCTTCGCATCCCAGCAGGGCATGGCACGCCCCGAGGCTGCACCGAAGCCGGCAGCTCCCAAGCCTGCCGCTCCGAAGCCCGGCCCCAAGCCCGGTCCTCGCCCCGGTAACAACCCCTTCGCATCCCAGCAGGGTATGAAGCGTGGCGGCGGCGACTCCCAGCGTTCCGGCGGTCCCCGTCCGGCACGTAACGGTCGTCCCGGTGGCAACGGTGGCGCACGCCCCGGCGGTAACGGCGGTCCCCGCCCCGGTGCACCCCGTCCGGCAGCTGGCGCACGTCCCGGTGGCAACGGTGGTCCCCGCCCGGCAGCTGGCGCACGTCCCGGTGCACCCCGTCCGGCTGGTGGCGGCGGCGCACGCCCGAACCCCTCGATGATGCCCAAGGTTTCCAACGTTGGTGGCGGCGCGTCCGGTTCCAACAACGGCGGCGGTAACGGTGGCGGCGGCGCACGTCGCGGCGGCGGTTCCGGCGGCGGCTTCAACCGCGGTCCGGGTCGTCCCGGCCCCGGCGGTCGCGGCAACGCACAGGGTGCATTCGGTCGCGGCGGTTCCAAGCGTAAGGGCCGCAAGTCCAAGGCAGCTCGCCGCCATGAGCAGGAGCAGCTGAACGCACCGGCACCCGGTGGCGTGGTTGTTCCTCGCGGCGACGGCTCGACCGAGATTCGTCTGCGCCGTGGCGCGTCCATCATGGACTTCGCTGAGAAGATTGGCGCAAACCCGGCATCGCTGATTACGGTTCTCTTCCACCTGGGTGAGATGGCTACCCAGACTCAGTCCCTGGACGAGGAGACCTTCGAGCTGCTGGGTGCCGAACTGGGTTACTCGATCAAGATTGTTTCCCCGGAGGATGAGGAGCGCGAGCTGCTCGAATCCTTCGACATCGACCTCGAAGCCGAAGCAGAAGCTGAGGGCGAGGACGTTCTGGAGGTTCGTCCCCCGGTCGTTACCGTCATGGGTCACGTTGACCACGGTAAGACCCGCCTGCTGGACGCTATCCGTAACACCAACGTCATTGATGGTGAGGCCGGCGGCATTACCCAGCACATTGGTGCATACCAGGTCCACACCACCGTTGAGGGTGAAGACCGCGCGATTACCTTCATCGATACCCCCGGTCACGAGGCGTTCACCGCTATGCGTGCCCGTGGTGCGAAGGTCACCGACGTGGCAATCCTCGTGGTCGCAGCGGATGACGGCGTTATGCCCCAGACCGTTGAGGCACTGAACCACGCACAGGCAGCTAACGTGCCGATTGTGGTTGCTGTGAACAAGATCGATAAGGAAGGCGCGTCCCCGGACAAGATCCGTGGCCAGCTCACCGAGTACGGTCTGATCCCCGAAGAGTACGGTGGCGACACCATGTTCGTGGACGTCTCCGCTCGCAACGGCACCAACATCGACGAGCTGCTTGAGGCTGTCACCCTGACCGCTGACGTGCTCGAACTGACCGCTAACCCGAACAAGGAAGCACGCGGCGTTGCTATTGAAGCAAACCTGGACAAGGGCCGCGGTGCGGTTTCCACCGTCCTGGTTCAGTCCGGTACCCTGCGCGTCGGTGACGCTATCGTTGCCGGTGTTGCTCACGGTCGCGTTCGTGCAATGTTCGATGAGAACGGTCAGGCTGTGAAGGAAGCTGGCCCGTCCCGCCCCGTTCAGGTGCTGGGTCTGTCCACCGTTCCTCGTGCAGGCGACACCTTCCTCTCCACCGAGGAAGAGCGTACCGCTCGTCAGATCGCTGAGAAGCGTGAGGCTGCTGATCGTAACGCTCAGCTGGCTAAGCGTCGTAAGCGCGTGACCCTCGAGTCCTTCGATGCCGCTGTGGCTGAGGGCAAGATGGACACCCTGAACCTGATCATTAAGGGTGACGTCTCCGGTGCTGTCGAAGCGCTGGAAGAGTCCCTGATGAAGATCGACGTCGGTGGCGACGAGGTTCAGCTGCGCGTCATCCACCGCGGTGTGGGTGCTATTACCCAGAACGACGTGAACCTGGCTACCGTGGACAACGCGGTCATCATCGGCTTCAACGTCCGCCCGGCAGAGCGCGTTGCAGAACTTGCCGACCGCGAAGGTGTCGAGATGAAGTTCTACTCGGTCATCTACCGTGCGATTGAGGAAATTGAGCAGGCCGTCAAGGGTATGCTCAAGCCCGAGTACGAGGAAGTGGAGCTCGGCTCCGCAGAGATCCGCGAGGTCTTCCGCTCCTCCAAGTGGGGCAACATCGCAGGTTCGATTGTCAAGAACGGCATCATCAAGCGCAACGCCAAGGCACGCCTGGTGCGCGACGGTTCCGTGGTGGCAGACAACCTCACCATCGAGTCGCTGCGTCGTTTCAAGGACGACGCTACCGAGGTTCGCGAAGGTTTCGAGTGTGGTATTGGCCTCGGCTCCTTCAACGACATCAAGGAAGGCGACATTATCGAGACTTGGGAGATGCGCGAAAAGCCGCGTGTCTAAGACTCACACGCTGATGCGCCCGTCACTCGCTAGTGTTCCCGCACCCGCAGGCTTCTAAATCTGGAGCCTGCGGGGCGGACGCTGGCGGGGCGGGCGCTTCCGCATTACCTGGAACGCCTCCGTAACACCCCGAGTGTTCGCGGAAGTACCACGAGATTTCAAGGAGAAACACATGGCTGATGCAGCCCGCGCGGCACGACTTGCCGACCGCATCAAGGTAATTGTGGCGAAGGCGCTGGAGCGTCGTGTTAAGGATCCCCGCCTCGGTTTTGTGACCATTACCGATGCCCGCGTGACCAACGACCTGCAGCACGCAACCCTGTACTACACCGTGTTCGGCTCCGAAGAGGACGCCGCAAACACCAAGAAGGCGCTGGAATCCGCTAAGGGCATTCTGCGCGCCGAGGTTGGTAAGAACATCACTGCCCGCCTGACCCCCACCCTGACTTTCGTCGCTGACGAGGTTCCCGAGAACGCCTTCCACATTGAGGCGCTTCTGCGTGAGACTCGCGAGCGCGACGCCGCCCTGGCTGCTGCAGCCGAGGGTGCCGAGTACGCTGGTGAGGCTGACCCCTACAAGAAGGATGAGCCTGCCGAGGGTGAGGACGCCTAAGTGGCGAAGAAACAACCTCAGGGCCCGTCCGGCCTGATGGTCATTGATAAGCCCGCCGGGATGAGCAGCCACGATGCGGTCTCTCAGATGCGTCGTATTGCTGGCACCCGGCGGGTTGGTCACGCCGGTACGCTGGATCCCGCCGCGACCGGTGTGCTGATTTTGGGCATCAATAAGGCGACGAAGCTGCTGACCTACCTGGTCGGTCAGGATAAAACCTATGACGCGACGATTCGCCTGGGCATTGAGACGCTGACTGAGGATGCCGAGGGCGAGCACACCGCCGCGCATCCTGATGCCGTCGAGGCGCTGACCGGTCTGGACGCTGAGCAGATGCACTCGCGCATCCTGGAGGCTGTGGCGCAGCTGAGCGGCGATATTCTGCAGGTTCCTTCTGCGGTGTCCGCTATTAAGATCAACGGTGTTCGTTCGTATGCGCGTGTGCGTAGCGGTGAGCAGGTTGAGTTGGCGGCGCGTCCGGTGACGATTAGCGAGTTCACGGTACATTCCATCAACCCTGGTTTTGCCGAGTACGTGATTGAGGACCCCGAGAATGAGGGCGAACACGCGGCAACCTCGGTTCCCGTGATTGACTGCAAGGTGACGGTTTCGTGCTCTTCGGGCACCTATATTCGTGCCCTGGCGCGTGATTTGGGCAAGATTCTGGGCACCGGTGGCCACCTGACGGCTCTTCGCCGTACCCGTGTGGGCGCGGTGGTGCTTGAGGATGCCGCCGATTTGGCGCAGTTGAAGCAGCGCCGTGAAGAGTCGGAGGCACCGCTGGAAGATTTGCCGCTGCTTCCCCTGGAGGAGGCGGCACGCCGCATCTTTGGTGCGCGTGAGCTCTCTGCCGCGGAGGCGAGCGACATTTCTTACGGTCGTCGTATTAGCCCCAGCGGTGACGGTTCCGTGGTGAAGCGTTCCGTGCACGCGAGCGCGGATGAGTCCGGCGCGGTGCAGCATGCCAGCGTTGAGGGTATTGTGGCGGGCTTCGCCCCGGACGGTACCCTGGTTGCCCTTCTGGAGAATAAGAAGCAGCGCGGGAAGGTGCAGGCCGCCCCGGTGCTGGTTTTTGAGGCGAATCGTTCCTTCAACTAGGCGTTGAGGGCTTATGATGGGCGAAGAGGGTTCGGCGTTTGCGCCTGCCCACACCTGATTCCTTCAAGCCTGATTCCTCAAGCCTGATTGATCCAGTGCCTATTGAATATGCGCCCTACCGAATGTGCGCCCCCTATTCATTCAACACGCTAACGTAAACAACCCCTGAACACACATGACTACTCGTGCGGGTGCCGCCCGGCCCTGCTGAAGGAGAGAAGATGAGCGAGAACCAGAGCTCTGCTAAGAAGGCGAGTGAGCCTCGTACCGCGCCGGTACCCCGCGTGGAGTCTGCACAGGCTGAAGCTACCGTAACCGGGGCTGCTACTCAGAGCGGTGCCGCGAAGGCTGCCGGTGCTAAGAACGCTGAGCCTATTTCTGCGGCGAAGGCACCCGAGGGTGTTCGCGTAGCCGCACCGGCGTCCGGCGATAAGGCGTCGCAGAAGGCCGATAAGAAGGCTGAGAAGAAGGCAACCCGCGAGGCGTTTGCCCGCCCCAAGAGCCTTGAGGAGGCGGCTAAGCCTCAGAACCGTGCGGCGTTCCGTGCGGCGGTGGCGCTGTACGGTCTGTTCATGATTGCGTACGGTGTGTGGCAGGTTTTGGGCGGTGTCCGCGTCATTCCGGATGCGCCTCAGGACTTTGCGAACGCCTCGGTGCAGTCGAACTACGTGTTCTTCGCGGCAGCCTATGTGGGTGTGGGCCTGTCCTTCGTGTTCATTGCCCTGAAGTTCAAGTGGGTGAACATGCTCGTGTTCTCCTGCCTGGTGGTTTTTCTGGGCGGCGTGGGTCGTATCCTGTCGTGGGCGTTCTTCGGCACCCCGCACTGGTCGCTGATTGTGCTGATGGTGACTGAGCTTGTGATTCCTCCGTGCCTGCTGGTGTGGTACGGCTGGATTAACAAGTCCAATAAGATTCGCGAGGAGATGCTGAAGGCTTCTCGTAACCAGGCTCGTAAGTAGTCGTAACGCCCGGGAAGGTTCCTGCCGCACGGTGGGGTGCCTGCCCGGGCTTTCTTCTGGGCGGGTGCTGCGCATGGATTTTCCAGGTGCGGAGGCTGCACAGTTGCGTGCCAGATACCCCGCCGCATCCGCAAAGGTAGGGGAGAGAGCACCGCCTGCGAGGGGCACCGTTCCATTCCCTGTTGATTCCCGTTTTGAATTCTGCATCCTGCCGCCTGTGGTCTAGGATGGTTAGGTACATTTATCTTTTTCAGGAGAGCCCGTGACCCTCTACACCGCTTTGAGCGAGGTCCCCGCCGGCTACGGCCCCTCGGTCGTGACCATCGGCAATTTTGACGGCGTGCACCGTGGACATGCCCGCGTGATTTCGCGCGTGGTCTCCCTTGCTGAAGAGCACGGTTTGAGCTCTATCGCGGTCTCTTTTGACCCGCACCCGATGCAGGTGCACCGTCCCGAGGCGACCCACCACGACATTATGGGTCAGGGCTCGCGCCGCTACTTCATGTGCCTGTTGGGTCTGAACGACTACCTGCTGCTGAACTACAACCTGGAGTTCGCTTCGCAGACCCCCGAAGAGTTCGTGAAGTCCACCTTCGTGGATGCGCTGAACGCGCGTTTCGTGGTCATCGGTGACGACGTGCGCTTTGGAAAGAACAACTCCGGCGACCTGAACACCATGCGTGAGCTGGGGGAGAAGTACGGCTTTGAGGTTGTGGTCGTTGAGGATCTGATGGTGGATGAGAACACCCGCTGCTCCTCGACCCGCATCCGCCAGCTGCTGTTGGAGGGCGATATGCCCGCCGCTACCGAGTTGCTGGGCCGCCACCACATGATGGCTGGCGAGGTTGTGCACGGTCTGGCACGTGGCCGTGAGTTGGGCTTCCCGACCGCGAACCTTGAGCTTGAGGCGCGCGGCCTGATTCCCGCCGACGGTGTGTACGCCGGCTGGCTCGTGGATGAACACGGTAACCGTCACCCCTCCGCTATTTCGGTGGGTACGAACCCGACCTTTGACGGTATTGAGCACCGCCAGGTTGAGGCGCACGTGATTGACCGCCCCGAGGAGCGCGTGGAGGATTTCAACCTGTACGGTCAGCGCGTGCTGATTGAGTTCGTGAAGCGTCTGCGTCCGATGGTGGCGTACACCGGTGTTGAGGCGCTGATTGAGCAGATTAACGATGACGTGGTGCAGACCCGCGAGGTGCTGGCTGAGGACGCGAAGAACTATTGCCCGCCGGAGTGCCCGGTGCAGGCGGAAGTGAAGCATCCTCATCTCTAAGAACAACAGCCTGCGCTCATAGCTTTTGCCTTTAACGGCTTTGAAGCCCCGGCGGCAGATTTTCGGATCTGCCGTCGGGGCTTTTGCGTACCCGCCCGTCTTTTCCTCCTGCCCCGCCCGCAAGGCACCCCTGTTTTAGTCGCCTCCGTTTTAAGAGAAGATAGAGTCATGGAAAAAATGAACGTCGAATCCTTCAACCTTGACCACCGCGCCGTGGCGGCACCCTACGTGCGTATCGCGGACCGTAAGGTTCTGCCCGGTGGCGACACCCTCATCAAGTACGATATCCGCTTCACCCAGCCGAACACCGCGCACCTGGAGATGCCGACCGTGCACTCCATCGAGCACTTGAGCGCCGAGCACATGCGCAACCACACCGATCGCCTGATTGACTTCTCCCCGATGGGCTGCCAGACCGGTTTCTACGCGCTGACCCTGGGCCTGGAGCCCGAGGAGTTCTTCCCGATTCTGGAAGCGACCCTCAACGATATCCTCAACGCTACCGAGGTTCCGGCGGCGAACGAGGTGCAGTGCGGTTGGGGCGCTAACCACACCCTCGAGGGTGCGCAGGCTGCGGCTCGCGAGTTCCTCGCGGCACACGATGAGTGGGCGCAGGTGATGGCGTAATGAGCGCGCAGATTCCTGACGCTTTCGCATCCGCCTTCAACCCGGTGGACTTTGACCCGAACGCTTTTGACCCGGCTGAGGCGTTTAACAGCATGTTTGAGCTGATGGACGGCATGTCTAACGCCATCATTATTCAGGTGGCTATGGACGAGGAGCTCGCACCCTTCCTGAAGGTGACCGAGGAGCTGCAGCCGTCCTTCACCGAGGGCGCCGCACAGTTCCACCCGCGCTACCTGCAGGTGGGCGAGGACCAGGTTCCGCTGCTGCTGGTTCGCTCCAAGATTGGTCTGGTGAACGCGGCGAGCGCCGTCACCGAGGCGATTAGCTACTCCTCGAACTGCCTGGGCGTCATTAGCGCAGGCACCGCGGGCGGTTTGGCTCGCGGCATTAACGTGGGCGACGTGCTGATTGGCGAGAACTACACCTACACTGACGCGGACGCGACCGCCTTCGGCTATGCGCGTGGCCAGGTTCCGGGCATGCCCGAAAGCTACGATGGCCAGGCGGATGAGTGGCAGGACGCTCTGGAGCATGCGCTCGCCGCGCTGGAGCCGGTGCGTGAGCAGGCTGAAAGCTCGTGGGAGGTGCGCCGCGGCCAGATGCTGGCGGGCAACTCCTTCGTGACCGCACACAACGTGAAGGACACCCGCGAGGCGTTCGAGGGTGCGATTAGCACCGATATGGAGACCACCGCTATTGCGCAGGTCTGCCACAACTACGAGATTCCGTTTATCGGTGTGCGTTGCGTGTCTGATTTGTGCGGCCCGGAGGCTGACCAGGACTTCCACCTGGCGATGGATGTTGTGGCTCCCCGCTCGGCTCGTTACGCTCTGCAGCTGGCCGCTGAGCTGTGGACCGAGGCGCAGCTGGAGGCGCTGGAGCTGGCTCTCTAAACCTCTAGAGCACGCGGCAAGTTTGCGGTGAGATGCGAATTTGAACCCGCTGTTTGAAATGCCGGAGGAAGTGCCGGGGCGTGGACCTGATGGGTTCACGCCCCGGTCTTTTGCACTCGGTCTCTGCGCCCGGTTATACCCCTGAACCGCGAGAAATGCAGAAATATTAACCGCGGTGAATACACATTCTGTGTGTCGTGGAGTACTATGTTTGAAGAAACTAATCACTCTTACAGAGGAGTACGTCGTGAAGTTCTGCCCGACTCTCGCATCCGTCACCGGCCTGATCGGTGGCTACAAGGTCGCATCCAGCACCGGTATTCGCCCCCTCGGCGGCGCTGTGCTGGCACTGTGCGGTGCCGTCGCACACAAGAACTGGAAGCGCAAGGCTGGTACCGGTCGCGCTAACTTCCTGACCGCAATCTACCTGGGCGCTTTCGGCGCATCCCATCCGCTCGCCAAGAAGATTGGCGCGTGGCCTGCAGTCTACACCGTGACTGCTGTAACCGCTCTGTGCTCTATCGTCATTGGACGTAAGCGACAGAAGTAGTCTTTGAAGAAAAGACGGCGGAAAGGCAACGTTGCCTTCCCGCCGTCTTTTGCGTTTTCGCTCCGCCACATGGGCTGAGCGGCAACGCACGGGGCGAGGCGCGGAAGGCAACACCTTCTGCACAACGCCCCATCACTCGATGGGGAGTGAATCAACCGGTACCGCTCTCAGCCACCTGCTGAACTGCGGAACCGCCCGATAAGTTTCCCCGCCACCGGCGGGTACACCCCACGAGGTAAAGGAAAAGAAGAAGATGAATACCACCCCGGACTCAACCCCGGTACAGCAGGGAGCAGCGACGGTTGCCTCCGAGAACCCGCAGCTATCGCGTGGACTCTCCCTGCGTCACATTATGTTCATCGCCCTCGGCTCCGCCATTGGTACGGGCCTGTTCTACGGCTCGGCATCCGCCATTCAGCTGGCGGGCCCCTCCGTGTTGCTTGCCTACGTTATTGGCGGCGCGGCAGTGTTCATGGTGATGCGCGCTATGGGCGAACTCGCCCTGGCACACCCGGTTTCCGGTGCGTTCTCTGAATACGCGACCCGCTACCTTGGACGCTGGGCGGGCTTCGTGACCGGCTGGACTTACGCCCTGGAAATGGCGCTGGTCGCCATTGCGGACGTCACCGCCTTTGCCGTGTACATGAAGTTCTGGTTCCCAAACAGCCCCTCCTGGATTTGGATTGTTTCGGTCCTGCTGATTCTGCTCGCCATTAACCTGGCGAAGGTCAAGGCGTTTGGTGAGACCGAATTCTGGTTCACGCTGGTGAAGGTCAGCGCTATTATCGCCATGATTGTTGGCGGTATCGCCCTGCTCTTCGTGGGCGTGCAGGCGCACGATTCGGTTGCCCCCTCCGTCACGAACCTCTGGGCTCTTGAAGGTGGCTTCTTCGCGAACGGATTTACCGGCTTCCTCGCCTGCTTTACCGTGGTGATGTTTGCCTTCGGCGGTATCGAGAACATCGGTATTGCCGCCGGTGAGGCGAAAGCCCCGCGCACCTCAATCCCCAAGGCGATTCGCACGGTGCCGTTCCGCATCCTCATCTTCTACATTCTGACCCTGTCGGTCATCATGTCCCTGTACCCCTGGTACTCGGTGACGAAGGCGAACTCGCCGTTCGTGCAGATTTTTGAGGGTCTGGGTATTCCGGCGGCTGCCTCGATTCTGAACGTGGTCATTATTACCGCCGCCATCTCTGCGCTGAACGCGGACGTGTACGGTGCCGGCCGCATGATGTACGGCCTGGCGAAGCAGAACCTCGCCCCCGCATCCTTCGCGAAGGTCACCAAGAACGGCGCACCCTGGATGACCACCCTCATCATGGTGCTCGTCATGGCGGTCGGCGTGATCGTGAATGTGCTCTTCGAGAACGCCTTCGAGGTGGTTGCCTCCCTTGCTACCTTCGCGACCGTGTTCGTGTGGGTCATGATTCTGCTGGCGCACATCGCATTCAAGCGCAGCGGTGCCGATACCGACCCGCAGCCGGTACGCCAGCCCCTGTGGCTGAGCTACCTCGCGTTGGCGTTCATGATCTTTATCGTGGTGCTCTTCGGCTGCTTCGCAGACACCCAGCTGGCGCTGGTCATGGGCGCGATCTGGTGCCTGTTCCTGCTGGGCTACTACCGCCTCGTGGTGGTGCGCGCTCGCGCTGAAGCATAAATACCGAAAACGTAGAGCCTGGTTCGAGAACCCGGCTGTGAAGCCCGGCGACCGGTAGTGTGATGAGCTACCTGTCGCCGGGCTTCTGCTCACCCTTCCACGAAAGCGCCCCGGTAGCGTAGAATGGGAAGAACGCGTCTGCAGTCCGCAGTAGACGACGTGTATTACAGGGCGTAAGCCCACCACCCGGCGGCAACCGTCCGTACGGGACGTATGCGGTACTAACTCTAGGAGTTAAAAAGTGGCACTGGATCCCGCTGTCAAGCAGGCAATCATCAAGGAATACGCAACCCACGAGGGCGACACCGGTTCGCCCGAGGTTCAGATTGCAGTTCTGTCTCGTCGTATCGCCGACCTGACCGAGCACCTGAAGTTCCACAAGCACGATCACCACTCCCGTCGTGGCCTGATGATCCTCGTTGGTCGTCGCCGCAACATGCTCGGCTACCTGAAGAGCGTCGACATCGAGCGTTACCGTTCGCTGATCGAGCGCCTGGGTCTGCGCCGATAAAACAGGAGCGTCTTGACGCTTTTGTGGTGATTAATCGCCTTTAGGCGGTGTGTGCGGACGTGCTGTCAGCACTACCAGCCCTCCATTTCGGAGGCGGGTAGTGCCAGCGCGTCCGTACTGCCGCGTTGAGGGGCGCATCTTCCGCTCGCTAGATTCCAGCACTAGATTCCAACGCTAGATTCACAGCGAGAAATCGGTAGAAGACGCCGCCTCACCTGAAAGAAAGAACAGAAGGCCGTACCGGCACACACGCCGCGGTCCTCGGTAGCGAATTACGGAACAACACCACTCCCACAACCGTGCCGACACACGTCGAGCACACGAAAAGGCGGGGGAGAGGTGCCGTGGTTTCCTATCGAAGGCCGACTCGTGCGCCGTACGGCCTGCCAAGAAGAAAGAAGGAACCGTGGAAGGTCCCGAAATCAAGTTTGCTGAAGTCGAAATCGACAACGGCATTCACGGTAAGCGCCACGTGCGCTTTGAAACCGGCCGCCTCGCAAAGCAGGCTGCTGGCTCCGTCCTCGTCACCATCGATGACGAGACCACCCTGCTCTCCGCAACCGCAATCGGCAAGTCTCCCCGTGAGGGCTTCGACTTCTTCCCGCTGACCGTGGATGTGGAAGAGCGCATGTACGCAGGCGGCAAGATCCCCGCATCGTACTTCCGCCGCGAAGGCCGCCCCAGCACCGAGGCAATCCTGGCTGCACGCCTGATTGACCGCCCGCTGCGCCCCGCCTTCACCAAGGGCATCCGCAACGAGGTTCAGGTCGTTGTGACCGTCCTGACCTACGAGCCGGACGAAATCTACAACACCTTCGCAATCAACGCTGCATCCGCATCGACCTCCCTGTCCGGTGCGCCGTTCAACGGCCCCATCGGTGGCGTGCGCATGGCACTGATCGACGGCCAGTGGGTCTGCTTCCCCAAGTACTCCCAGCTGGAAAACGCTGTGTTCGATATGGCTGTTGCCGGTCGTATCGTCACCAAGGCTGACGGTACCGAAGACGTCGCCATCATGATGGTTGAGGCAGAAGCAACCGACAACTCCTGGAAGCTCATCAAGGAAGACGGCCAGACCGCCCCCACCGAAGAGATTGTTGCAGAGGGTCTGGAAGCAGCTAAGCCCTTCATCGCAGCGCTGTGCAAGGCACAGGCTGACCTGGTAGCTCGCGCAGGCAAGCCCGCCCTGGAACTGCCCTTCTTCGGCGGCCACGGCGAGGACGTCGACGCAGCGGTTGAGGCATTCGCAGCAGACCGCCTGGCAGAGGTGTACTCCATCGCTGGCAAGCAGGAGCGCGAAGCAGCAGCCGCTGAGCTGCAGGATGAGCTCATGGAAGCTCTTACCGGCGAAGGCAAGGAATTCGAAGAGCGCGCCAACGAGGTCTCCGTAGCATTCGCTGCCCTGACCAAGCACGTGGTGCGCCAGCGCATCCTCACCGAGCAGGTCCGTATCGACGGCCGCGGCCTGACCGACATCCGTCAGCTCACCGCTGAGGTTGAAATCCTGCCCCGCGTGCACGGCTCCTCCCTCTTCGAGCGTGGCGAGACCCAGATTATGGGTATCACCACCCTGAACATGCTCAAGATGGAGCAGCAGCTGGACTCCCTGCACCCGCTCAAGTCCAAGCGTTACATCCACCACTACAACTTCCCGCCGTACTCCACCGGTGAGACCGGCCGCGTGGGTTCGCCCAAGCGCCGCGAAATCGGTCACGGTGCCCTCGCAGAGCGCGCAATCACCCCGGTGCTGCCCTCCCGCGAAGAGTTCCCCTACGCAATCCGTCAGGTCTCCGAGGCTCTGGGCTCCAACGGCTCGACCTCCATGGGTTCGGTCTGTGCATCGACCCTGTCCCTGCTGAACGCCGGTGTGCCCCTGCGCGCACCCGTTGCAGGTATCGCAATGGGCCTGGTCTCTGACGAGGTTGACGGCGAGACCCGCTACGCAGCCCTGACCGACATCCTCGGTGCGGAAGACGCACTGGGCGACATGGACTTCAAGGTTGCCGGTACCTCCGAGTTCGTGACCGCTATCCAGCTGGACACCAAGCTCGACGGCATCCCCGCATCCGTGCTCGCTGGCGCACTGACCCAGGCACGTGAGGCTCGCCTGCACATCCTCGAGGTCATCACCAGCGCGATTGACGCACCGGACGAGATGAGCGAGTTCGCACCGCGCATTATCTCCGTGAAGATCCCCGTCGCCAAGATCGGTGAGGTCATCGGCCCCAAGGGTAAGATGATCAACCAGATTCAGGAAGACACCGGCGCAGACATCTCCATTGAGGACGACGGTACCGTGTACATCGGCGCAGCTGACGGCCCCTCCGCTGAGGCTGCACGTGCGGCAGTGAACGCTATCGCTAACCCGCAGGTTCCCGAGGTTGGCGAACGCTACCTGGGTACCGTGGTGAAGGTGACCGACTTCGGTGCGTTCATCTCCCTGACCCCCGGTAAGGACGGCCTGCTGCACATCTCTGAGATGCGTAAGCTCAACGGCGGCAAGCGCGTTGTTGACGCTGAGGACGTTGTCTCCGTGGGCCAGAAGGTCCAGGTGGAGATCACCAAGATTGATGACCGCGGCAAGCTCTCGCTGGCACCGGTCGTTGAGGGTGGCGACGACGAGTAGTCGTAACCCCCGCTAAGTGATGAGGGGCGTTCGGCGCACCCGGTGCGGTTCATTCCCCGCCGGATGCACCGGGCGCCCCTTCGCTGTGCTTGCATGCATCTTCTGACGCTCACCCGCCCTATTAGCCGGACTGTCTACGGACTGTCTACTGGTCGTGGGACGGTGAGCTCACCTTCAGACGTACCTGTTGAAAGGTTCTTCTCTCTATGTCTATTTCCCTGCCCGTCGAGCTTGAGGCGATTGCCGAAGAGCTCAACTACGAGCACGGCCGCCTCATCTACGAAGGTGTAGGCGGTAACGAGGTGCGCCGCTCCATCCTGCCCGGTGGCGTGCGCGTGATTACCGAAAAAATGCCCGGTACTCGCGGCGTATCCATCGGCTTCTGGGTGGGAGTCGGCTCCCGCGACGAGGCCCCCGGTATGCTCGGCTCCACCCACTTCCTGGAGCACCTGCTGTTCAAGGGCACCGGCACCCGCACCGCCCTGGACATTGCATCCTCCTTCGACGCGGTAGGCGGCGAATCCAACGCCCTGACCGCTAAGGAGCACACCTGCTACTACGCGCGTGTGCTCGACGATGACGCACCCATGGCGGTGGACGTCATCACCGACATGGTCACCAACGCCCTGCTGGACCCGGCTCACCTGGAGCAGGAACGCGGCGTGATTCTTGAAGAGATCGCGATGGATCAGGACGACCCGACCGACGTTGCCTTCGAGAACTTCGTGGAGCAGCTCATGGGCGAGAACCCGCTGGGCCGCCCCATCGGCGGTACCCCACAGGAGATTACCGAGGTGCCGCGTGACGCCGTGTGGGAGCACTATAAGCGCTACTACACCCCGGACCGCCTGGTCATTTCTGCCGCCGGCTCGCTGGAGCACAGCACCATGGTCCGCCTCGTACTGGAGGCGCTGACCCGCTACGGCTGGAACCTGCAGGAGGGCGTGGCACCGGCACCGCGTCGCGTACGCACCGACAGCGGTATTGTGCCGCTGAGCGAGCTGCGCGAGGTGGAGAAGGGCTTCGAGCAGACCAACATTGTGATGGGCTGCCCGAGCATTATCGCCGGTGATGACCGCCGCTACGCGATGAGCGTGCTGACCAGTGCCTTCGGTGCGGGCATGTCCTCGCGCCTGTTCCAGGAGATCCGCGAGAAGCGCGGCCTCGCCTACAGCACGTTCGCGTTCTCCGGTGCGTACTCGGATGCCGGCTACTTCGGCATGTATGCGGGCTGCCTGCCCGCCAAGACCGAGCAGGTGCGCGAGGTCATGGGCTACGAGTTCGATAAGCTCGCCACCGCCGGTATTACCGAGGAGGAGCTGACGAAGGTCCGCGGCCAGCTGGCTGGTTCCACGGTGCTCGGTAGCGAAGACTCGGGTTCGCGCATGTCCCGCCTGGGCCGCGCCGAACTGGATTCGGGTCTGTTCACCAGCACCGACGAGCTGCTGGAGAAGATCCGTGCGGTCTCCCTAGAGGAGGTTCGCGACCTGGCGGCGTACCTGGGTGAGCAGCAGATGATTACCACCATCGTGCGCTAACCCTCAACGCTCCTGAAGCACAAAAATGCCCGTTCCCACACCCCAACTGAGGGGGGAGGGAACGGGCATTTTCGTTTATTAGACGTAAGGCTTCGGGGCCGTCTGCCGCCCATGCTTTTGACGCTCAGCACGAGCGGCAGAACCCGAAAAGCTACCGCTGAGAGCTACCCCAGCGCGTTACTTCTGCGCGTTATTATTTCTGCGCCTTGGCGATAGCTTCCATCAGCACCTGCGCGTAGAGCTCCTGGCCGGCAGCCTCCGGGTGTACGCCGTCAGAGGAGAGCAGACCGCTCTGAGTCTGCAGAGCCTGGCGAATCGCAGAGTTCCAATCCGCAATGATCACGCGATCAGAATGCTGCGCCGCAAACTCGCGAATCTTACCGTTCGAGTAGTCAATCCAGGTCAGGTTGCGCGGGCCGTAACCGGTCACCAGCACCAGCTTAGAATCGGCAGGCATAGCCGCCAGAACCTGATCAAGCTGACCGTCCAGAATGGTCGAGTTCGCGGTTACCGACAGCACGAAGGTCTTGCGAATCTGGCCGTTGGCGCCCATGGACTTAATAATCGGCAGAGCCTTGGCGATGGTGCGTGCCTCCGCAGCATCAATCTGCGCTTCGGGCATCTTGTCGTACAGCTCGGGGGAAACCGCCACCACGATGGAGTCACCCACAATGGTCACCTTCGAAGAATCCACCGAACCTGCGGCAACCTTAGATGCCGAGGGGCTAGCAGAGGCCTTCGCGTCCTTGCCCGCAGCGCTCGGGCTTGCCGATGCGCTCGCAGCCTGCGCCTCCTGGCGTGCCTTCAGACGCTCAGCGGCGGCACGCTTGCCGTCCTCAACGGACTGCTGGGCGGTGGTCATCGCCGGAGCGGTGTGCACCGCCAGACCGGTCGAAGCAGCCGCCACAACAACAGCCAGGACCACTGAAACCGGCAGGAACTTGGTGCGTGAGGACTGGAAAGCCGCCACCACACGGTTAGCGCTACCGCGGAAACCGTAGCGGCGGATCGGGGTCTCAACCCAGCGGTACGACATCTCCGCAATTGCGAAGGTTGCCACCAGAACGCCCACGTTCACCAGCGGGGAGCGGTCCGCGCCCAGGGCGTAGTGCATGACCACGGCAAGCGGCCAGTGCCACAGGTACAGACCGTAGGAACGTTCGCCCACCCAGCGCAGGGGCGCGAAGTTCAGCAGGCGGCGCAGCATCTCGGAGGCACCAGCGAGCATATCGGGCAGCATACCCTGAATCACGCCCAGAGCCAGCAGGGAGGCGCCGAACAGGCCCCAGGGAATCGCGCCGGGTGCCGACTCGGGAACCAGAATTGCGTAGGGAATCAGCGCGAACAGGGAGATCCAGCTGATCATGACGCGGGCGAAGGCGACCAGGCCGAAGGGCTGAGCCACACGGTACAGTACGGACTGCTGCAGCGGCGGGTACAGCGACCAGGGGCGCGCGAACGCCAGCAAGGCGCCGAGGAGCAGGCCGTAGAGGTGCGTGTCGGTGCCGTAGTAGACGCGGCTGATGGGCGCGCCGGACATCAGAAGAGCGGTAGCAACGCTCAGTGACGCAATAATGCCCAGCACCATGACCACGCTAAAACGACGCCAGCGGCGGCGCAACAACAGGCCTGCGCCAACAATCAGCAGCGGCCAGACCACATAGAACTGTTCTTCCACCGCCAGCGACCAGAAGTTCGTGAAGAGCTCCGGGGAGGTCTGCGCGAAGTAGTCGTTACCGGCAAAAATGGAGATCCAGTTGGACGAGAAGGTTGCCGCACCGGCAAGCTGACGGCCCAGGTTCACCTGAATATCGCCGCCAATGAGCAGGCTGACCGGGCCGAGGACCAGAATCAGCAGGGTAATGGCGGGAAGCAGTCGGCGGGCACGGCGAATCCAGAAGCTGCCCAGGGCAATCTTGCCGGTGAGCGCACCCTCCCGCAGAAGCAGAGAGGTAATCAGGAAGCCGGAGATGACGAAGAAGATATCCACGCCAATCATGCCGCCGGGTAGTACGGTGGGCCAGAAATGGTACACCATCACGAGGAGCACAGCGATTGCTCGCAGGCCGTCCAGACCCGGCAGAATATAACGCCGGTTAGCCTCATCTGGACGCACGGAGGTGGTAAAGAGGGACTTCATACTGTCAAAGCACTCCGTAGGATGGAAAATAAAGAAATACTTCCTAATTATATGTTCGCTACCTATAGATAACGTATTAAACGGCTTGTATGACGGTCAGATTACTTCGCTTTTATGCCGCTAAGGTTCCGCAGCGTATCTCATAGCGTGTGTGCGATGGCGTGCGCCGCGCCCACACGGGGGATAATAGAGGCTGTACGTCACAGCGTCTGCCCCATCGTCGGGGTGCTAACAAGTTACGGAGGAGAGAATCATGACCCACGAGGTTGACGAAAAAATCTGGAAGGTAGCGGTACTCGGTGCCGCGGGCCGCATGGGTTCCGAGGCGGTGCGCGCCGTCAACACCTCCGCAGACATGGACCTGGTGGCGGCGCTGGGCCGCGGCGACGACCTGCAGGAGCTGGTCGATGCCGGTGCAGAGATTGTGATTGACCTGACCGTTCCCGAATCCAGCGAGGCGAATGTGCGCTTTGCGGTGGAGCACGGCATGCACGCTGTGGTGGGTACGACCGGCTGGACCCCCGAGCGTCTTGACTCCCTGCGCGAGCTGCTGGCGGAGCACCCCGAGGTGGGTGTGCTCATCGCCCCGAACTTTGCGATTGGTTCGATCCTGGCAACCGAGTTCGCGGCGAAGGCGGCACGCTACTTCGAGTCGGTAGAAATCATTGAGATTCACCACCCGAATAAGGTGGATGCCCCCTCCGGTACCGCGGTGCACACCGCCCGCAAGGTGGCCGCCGCCCGCGCGGAGGCTGGCGTGGGTGCAAGCCCGGACGCCACCACCTCCGATCCTTTGGGCTCGCGCGGTGCCGTGGTCGACGATATTCACGTACACGCGGTGCGTCTGCGCGGCATGGTGGCGCATCAGGAGATTCTGCTGGGCGATCCCGGTCAGCAGCTCGTGATTCGTCACGATTCCTTTGACCGTGTCTCCTTCATGCCCGGCGTGCTGTTGGGTGTGCGTGAGGTGGCGGCGCATCCGGGTTTGAGCGTGGGCTTGGACGCCTACATGGATTTGTCCTAGGAGAGAATATTGTCTGAACAGACTTCACCCGACACCTCGCCGGTATCTTCCGAGGCTCGTAGCCCCTGGTGGACTTCGCTACGTTTGTGGACTGTCTGCGCCTGCGTGCTGATGGTGCTGACCGTGCTGATTCTGCCGCTGCCTCTGGCGGCGCGTGCCTCTATCCTGGGCGTGCTGATTTTTAGTGCCGTCTTTGTGACGGTGGATGCCGGCGGCTGGGGTAAGACCTTCGCGGCACTGACTTGCGCGCTGCTGACCCTGTACCTGGTACACATTGCGCAGCAGGGGTTCGTGATGCTCACCTCCGGTTCGGTGGCTGGCATTGTGCTTGGCGCGGGTATGATTTTGCTGCCGATTCTGGGTGCGTGGGCGCTGGTGCGTGAGGTGCTTTTCGGTGCTCGTATTCAGCGTATGGCTCAGGAGTTGGCTGCTTCGGGTGAGCTGGCGGAGGATACCCTGCCGCGCACCCCCTCCGGTCGTGTGGACCGTGAGGCGGCGGCGGTGGAGTTTGAAGGCTTTGCGGCGGCGGTTGAGCAGGACCCCGAGAACTGGAAGGCGTGGTTCAACCTGGCGTGCATGTACGATGCCGGTGGTGAACGCAAGCGTGCCCGTGCGGCGATGCGCAACGCGTGGGCGTTGCGTTCGGGCGGTCAGGCGAAGGGCATGCGTTAGGCTCTGACCCTGCGATCCCTAGTCAATGCCACATTTATTTTCGGTATGAGACTGATAACGCCGAGGCTATGTGCCCGGTTTCATAGGCTCTCGTGGAAGTACCGCGGGTTTGAAAGAGTCCGAATAGTAGAACACGCATGAAAACTTATGCGTTCTAACGGAAAAATCTGCATTTCGGGCGTACTCTGGACATATGTCTGAGAACCTTTCGAACCCCGGTACTTTTGTTGAACCCGTCTTCGGTCGCCTCCTGACCGCAATGGTGACCCCCTTCGCGAAGGACGGCTCCGTTGATGAAAAGCAGGTCGCAGACCTGGCGAACTACCTTGTGGAGAACGGCCACGATGGTCTGGTGGTCTGCGGTACCACCGGTGAATACTCCACCATGACCGATGACGAGAACGAGCGCGTCTTCCAGATTGTGAAGGATACCGTCGGTTCTCGCGCGAAGATTATTGCCGGTGTTGGTTCGAACGATACGGCGCATACTATTGAGCTGGCGCACCGTGCCGAAAAGATTGGTGTGGACGGCCTGCTGGTTGTGACCCCCTATTACAACAAGCCGACTCAGCCGGGTGTCTACGCCCATTTTGCGACCGTTGCGCAGGCAACTGAGACCCCCGTCATGCTTTACGATATTCCGGGTCGTGCGGGCATCCCCATCGCACCCGAAACCTACCGTCGCCTTGCAGAAATTGATAGTATTGTAGCGGTGAAAGACGCCAAGGCAGACTTCGGTGCCGCAACCGAGGTCATGGCAACCACCGACCTGCACTACTACAGCGGCGACGACGGACTGACCCTTCCCTGGATGGCAATGGGCGCCGTCGGCCTCGTTTCGGTGACCGCACACGTGGCACCCGCACTCTTCCGTGCCCTGATTGATGCTGTCGTTGCACAGGACCTGGTGGAGGCTCAGCGTCTTCACCTGGAACTGACTCCGATTGTCCGAGCAACCATGGGCCGCGCCCCCGGTTGCGTTGCCGCCAAGGAAATTCTTTCCTGGCAGGGTGTGCTGGACGAGCCCGTCGTCCGCCTGCCGCACGTACTCTCCGAACCGGAGGTTGCCCAGGCTATGCGAGTTGACCTGCTCTCCTCGAGCATCGCTCACACCCTGAAGAACTCCTAAACTTTGACGCCTACCCGACGCACGCAATAGTGCGGGGAGCGTATATATAGAGGACTTCGGCTACCCTACGCCCCGCTTTCGGGGCGCATGTTGTAGCCAACGGATGCGGACTCCACACCTAACACTAGGTGAGGGGTCCGCTCTGGCGTATTGCCGCGGTTTACCGCCCAACGATTCGGCCCCACTCAGACAGGGGCCCAGCTTAGGCAGAGGCACCCGCGCACTACGCCCCCGAATACTTTTGAATACTTTCGGTGATTTGGACGCACCGGCAGCACCCCACCTCCTCGGCATGTGAGAGCCGAACCGGCTGGAGTGCTTGCGGTAC
Source organism: uncultured Rothia sp. (assembly GCF_916049665.1). Taxonomy (GTDB): domain Bacteria; phylum Actinomycetota; class Actinomycetes; order Actinomycetales; family Micrococcaceae; genus Rothia. Next base: position 26,689 of record NZ_CAJZIE010000003.1, read on the forward strand.
GAAGCGTCGCCTACGAATCACAGACATCACAAGAAAACATAGAAGAAAGAGGAGACACACGATGAGCGTCTTTGAAGCGAATCTTCCCCTCCCGCCCCGCCTGAAGAAGGACACCCTGCGCGTGGTGCCCCTGGGCGGCCTGGGCGAAGTCGGTCGTAACATGACCGTGTACGAAATCAACGGCAAGCTGCTGATTGTTGACTGCGGCGTACTCTTCCCCGAAGAGTCCCAGCCCGGCGTGGACCTGATCCTGCCCGACTTCAGCTACATTGTCGACCGTCTGGACGACGTGGTTGCCATGGTGCTGACCCACGGCCACGAGGACCACATCGGCGCGGTTCCCTACCTGCTGCGCCGCCGCCCCGACATCCCCCTGGTCGGTTCCGAACTGACCCTGGCACTGGTTGAGGCGAAGCTCGCCGAGCACCGCATCAAGCCCTACACCCTCGCGGTGAAGGAGCACCAGGTGGAGCGTTTTGGTCCGTTCGAGTGCGAGTTCGTTGCTGTGAACCACTCGATTCCGGATGCGCTGGCTGTCTACATCCGCACCAAGGCAGGCAAGGTTCTGCACACCGGTGACTTCAAGATGGACCAGCTGCCGCTGGATGGCCGCATCACCGACCTGCGCCACTTTGCTCACCTGGGCGAGGAGGGCGTGGACCTGTTCCTGCCGGACTCCACCAACGCTGAGGTTCCCGGCTTCACCCCGACCGAGAAGCACATCGGTCCGGTGCTGTCGAACGTTTTCCGTGACGCAAGCGGCCGCATCATTGTGGCGTCCTTCTCTTCGCACGTTCACCGCGTGCAGCAGGTGCTGGACGCAGCCGCTGAGCGTGGCCGCAAGGTCGTGCTCGTGGGCCGCTCCATGGTGCGTAACATGACCATTGCTGAGAAGCTGGGCTACCTGAAGGTTCCCGCGAACGTGCTGGTGGACCTGAAGAAGGTTGACGACTACCGCCCCGACCAGATTGTGATGATGTGCACCGGTTCGCAGGGCGAGCCGATGGCGGCACTGTCGCGCATGGCGAACGGTGACCACAAGATTCAGATTGAGCCCGGCGACACCGTTGTGCTCGCGTCCTCGCTGATTCCCGGTAACGAGACCAGCGTCTTCCGCATCATTAACGCCCTCATGAAGCTGGGCGCTAACGTGGTGCACAAGGGCAACGCGAAGGTTCACGTTTCCGGTCACGCTGCCGCGGGTGAGCTGCTGTACTGCTACAACATTCTCAAGCCGAAGAACGTTATGCCGGTTCACGGCGAGGTTCGCCACCTGATTGCTAGCGGTGACCTGGCGATGGAGACCGGCGTTCCGAAGAAGAACGTGCTGCTCTGCGAGTCCGGCACCGTCGTGGATCTGCGCGATGGCGTGGCGTCCGTGGTGGGCGAGGTTCCCTGCGAGTACCTGTACGTTGACGGCCGCTCCGTCGGTGAGGTCACCGAGAGCGACCTGAAGGACCGCCGCATCCTGGGTGAAGAGGGCTTCGTGTCCATCGTGACCGTGGTGGACCGTGCAACCAAGCGTGTGGTGACCGGCCCGGATATTCACGCTCGCGGTATCGCGGAGGACGACGCGGTATTCGACGAGATTGTTCCGAAGATTACCGCCGCCCTGGAGGATGCTCTGCACCGCGCACCCGAGAAGGTACACACCGTGCAGCAGCTGCAGCAGATTGTGCGCCGCACCATCGGTGCCTGGATTTCTCGCCGTCTGCGCCGCAAGCCCATGATTGTTCCCGTGGTTGTTGAGAACTCCTCGAAGGCCGCGAAGAACTAATACTCTGCGCGAGGCTAGTCGCTTGTCATAGCGAAAAGGCGGGGTCGATACGTTGTGTCGGCCCCGCCTGCTGTGTATCTGCCGAACGTCTGCGCGAAAGCTACGCGAAAGCGAACGCGGTAGGGGAGAAGCGCCTCATCAGCGCCCTATCAGTGCCCTCATAGACACAGGGCGGGGCGCACTTTTTAGCTCACTGATAACGAAAGAATCGGTACATTAACGGGAAGGTTGATACCCTAAAAGGTATGGCTCCACGGACCACGAAGGGTCGTAACACGACCTCTACTAAAGCAAACACTAAGAAGACCACCCGCAAGCGCACCACCTCCCGAGGCGGTGCCCAGCGCGGTGCCAACGCGGCGAACCCTGTAGCGGGCGCTATCTCCTCCGTCTGGCTGAGCATCGCTCACGCTATCGGTGGGCTCTTCCGCTCCATTGGCACGGTGCGCACCGACCTTGCGCCCGAAGACCGCCGTGACGGCGGCGCGCTCACCATCCTGCTGTTCGGCCTAATCAGCGCCGGGGTGGAGTGGTACAACTGGCGCGCCCACACCTCCCTCGGTTTGTTGCGAGCGCCCCTGGACGCCTGGCACACCATGCTGGGCGGTATTTTCGGTCAGGGCGCCCTGCTGATTCCGGTGTTTTGCCTCATCATGGCGTGGTGCGTTTTCCGTGGGCCCGACCTGATTAAACGTAATAACCGCGTGGCGTTGGGCTCCTTCATCATTCTGGTGGCGACCTCCCTGTTCTTTGCTCGCCATGCGGGTCACCCGACCTTCGCGGATGGTTTTGACGCCGTCTGGGCTGGCGGTGGTGTGGCTGGCGTGCTGCTGGGCACCCCCATTGTGCGTGTGAGCGGCGGTATTGCGTTCGTTGAGATTCTGATCCACCTGCTTCTGGGTATTGCCGGTCTGATGGTTCTGACGAACACTCCGATTCGTCAGGTGGTGCCGCGTACTTTGCACCTGGTTGGTTTGGCTCTGGGGGAGAAGCCGAACGGCACGACTCGAACCTCCGCGAAGGACAGCCCTTCGGATGCGACTCAGACCGTGGACCTGAACGCTGAGGAGCACGACCGCAGCTACCTGTACGGTGACGATGAGAAGCCGGCACGTACGACTCAGAAGTCTGGTGGCCTGTTCGCTCGTCTGCGCGGTTGGTTGGGCATTGCTCCCGCTGCGTCGACCGATTCTTCCCTGGACGAGTACGCCGGTGATGAAGCATTCGTGAGCGCCGTGGTGGATGAGACTCACCCGGAAACCACGCAGATGCCGGTACAGCCGGAGGACTCTGCACAGGATTCTGCGCAGGGATTCGCTCAGCAGACGCGCCCGGCGGCTAAGCCGAACCGTCTGTCCCGTCTGCCCGGTCGCCTCAACCAGGCACCGGCCGCGCAGGGCGCGTCCGCCCAGGGTACGTCTGCGCAGAACGGTGCTTATTCGAGTAGCCCTGACCTCTTCGACGTTGAGGCGTCGGATGCACCCGCAGCCCGCCTGGATCAGGTGCAGCGCGCCGCCGTGGCGAACGGCCGCGTGAACCGTATTCCTGGCGAGGAACCTCTCTTTGACGTTGAGGCATATGACGGCTTCGGCGCTTCTGAGGAAGCTGCACCGCAGACGAAGCCTCACCAAGTGGTGAACCCTGCGCAGTCTGCCGCTCCGGCTTCCGCATCCCAGGCTCCTGCCGCACCCGCGGCTCAGCCTCCGATTCCGACCCGCATGCACTCGCCCGGTGCTCACCCGAAGAACGCGGCTCCCGCGGCTTCGCGAGCGCCCGAGGCTGGCGCATCCCGCCCGCTGCAGAACAATACTCAGGTGGCAACCACCGAGCAGGCGCGCGGCGAGCAGGTTGTCCAATCCTCCCGCGGCGCGTACGTGCTGCCTTCTGAGGAGATGCTGGTTTCTGGCCCGCCCGCTAAGGAATCCTCCGAGGTCAACGAGCACGTGGTTGAGGCTCTGACGAACGTGCTGGAGCAGTTCAAGGTGGATGCGCAGGTCACCGGCTTCTCGCGTGGCCCGACCGTGACCCGCTACGAGATTGAGCTGGGCCCCGCCACGAAGGTAGAGCGCGTGACCGCGCTGAGCAAGAACATTGCGTACGCTGTGGCGAGCCCGGATGTTCGTATTCTGTCCCCGATTCCGGGTAAGTCCGCAATCGGTATTGAGATTCCGAATACGGACCGCGAGACCGTGGCCCTGGGCGACGTGTTGCGTTCCCCGCAGGCTCACGCGAACCAGCACCCGATGGTCATGGGTGTGGGTAAGGACGTTGAGGGCGGCTTCGTGCTGGCGAACCTCGCGAAGATGCCGCATATGCTGGTCGCCGGTGCGACCGGTGCCGGTAAGTCCTCGTTCGTGAACTCGATGATTACCTCGATTCTGATGCGTGCAACCCCGGACCAAGTGCGCCTGGTGATGGTTGACCCGAAGCGTGTGGAGCTGACTGCCTATGAGGGTATTCCGCACCTGATTACGCCCATCATTACGAACCCGAAGAAGGCTGCTGAGGCTCTTCAGTGGGTGGTTCGTGAGATGGATGCCCGCTACGACGACCTCGCCCACTACGGCTACAAGCACGTGGACGACTTCAACAAGGCGGTGCGTGAGGGTAAAGTTCAGCCCGATCCCGGTAGCAAGCGCACGGTGCACGAGTACCCGTACCTGCTGGTGATTGTTGACGAGCTCGCCGACCTGATGATGGTCGCCCCGCGTGACGTGGAAGAGGCGATTGTTCGTATTACGCAGCTGGCGCGTGCGGCGGGTATTCACCTGGTGCTGGCAACCCAGCGTCCTTCGGTGGATGTGGTGACCGGTCTGATTAAGGCGAACGTTCCGTCCCGTATGGCGTTTGCAACCTCCTCGGTCACTGACTCTCGCGTGGTGCTGGATCAGCCCGGCGCGGAGAAGCTGATCGGTCAGGGCGATGCGCTCTTCCTGCCGATGGGTGCCTCGAAGCCGATGCGTGTTCAGGGCGCGTGGGTGTCTGAGTCTGAGATTCACGCCGTGGTTGAGCACGTGAAGAAGCAGGCGCCGACCATCTACCGTGAGGACGTGATGGTCTCTGCCGCGAAGAAGCAGATTGATGAGGAAATCGGTGATGACCTCGATGATCTGCTGCAGGCGGCGGAGATTGTGATTACGACCCAGTTCGGTTCGACCTCGATGCTGCAGCGTAAGTTGCGCATGGGCTTCGCGAAGGCTGGCCGCATCATGGACCTGCTGGAGTCGCAGGGCGTGGTGGGCCCCTCGGAGGGTTCGAAGGCACGTGAGGTGCTCATCCGCCCGGATGACCTGCAGGCGACCCTGGCGCGTATTCGCGGTGAGGAGCCTCCGGCTGCCGACCCGTACGCGAATGCGGTGGACCCGGGCGAGGCGGTCACCGACTACTTCGATGAGCCTGATGATGAGGGCTCGGAGGACGCCTGGCAGCTGACCGGCCGCTAGTGCCTCAGCGCCCTGCCCGCTCGGCTGACCCACTCAGTTGAGTGAGCGCGCGACATGCACCCCGCATCGTCCCTGTGATGTCTGCTACGGCACACGTATAATGGACGGTACGGGGTGTTTGCGTACCCCCGATACGTTTAGGTGTCGGTGCGTACGCGGTCTCTCACCGTCGAAAGCCATCTACCCGTAAGGAGCCGTTATGAGTGAAGCTCGCAATTCCGCACCCGCAGGTGCGGTCAGCACAGCGAAACCTTCGAACTGGAATGTGCCGAATGTGTTGACGGTTCTGCGTATTATTGCGGTTCCTTTCTTTATCGTTGCCCTGGTTGCGGGCGGTACTTTTGGTGCCGCTGATCCAACGCACCGCTGGCTCGCATGGATTATTTTCATTCTTGCCATGCTCACGGACTGGGCGGACGGCTACTTGGCGCGCTCGCGTAATCTGATTACGAGCTTCGGTAAGATTGCTGACCCGATTGCCGATAAGTTCCTCACCGGCGCGGCGTTTATTGTGCTGTCGGCGCTGGGCGAGCTGTGGTGGTGGGTCACGATTGTGATTCTGCTACGTGAGTGGGGCATTACGATCATGCGCCTGTTCGTCATTAAGTACGGTGTGATGGCCGCTAGTAAGGGCGGCAAGATTAAGACCGTGCTGCAGACGGTGGCGCTGGTGCTGATGCTTCTGCCGCTGGGTCAGCTGGGTCTTGGCTGGCTGATTCCTGGTTGGGTTCTGATGGGCGCGGTCACCGCGATTACCGTGTGGACCGGCCTGGTGTATGTGCGTGATGCGTATATTTTGCGTCGTAACTGGTTGCAGGCTCAGGCCTCCCAGGGCGGCGGTAACTAGAGGCGAGGGGAGTGGCGTGTGCTGCTCCCCTTCGCTGTACCTGCGGTGCGTTGTACGCCGCGTGAGGTTTTGGGCGGCGGTGCGCCGCTGAAAGGAGAGAATGATGGTTCCCCTCGTACTTGAAGATGCTCTGTCCCTTGAGCTTTCTTCCGCTGAGGTTTTCTCCGGCACCCCGGAGGCAGCGGCGCTGTTACTGCGTGATGCGGTGCAGTTGCGCGCCGCCCAGGAGGGCCCGGTGCAGGTGGCGACGGCTGAGTCGCTGACCGGCGGGGACGTGGGCGGCGCGATTTGTACGGTGCCGGGTGCATCCGCGTATTACCGCGGCGGCGTGATTTCCTATGCCTACGAGGTGAAGGCGCAGGTGCTGGGAGTGGATGCTCAGCTGCTGGCGCGTGAGGGTGCGGTGCATCCTGCGGTGGCGGTGCAGATGGCTGTTGGTGCGGCGCGTGTGTGCGGTGCCGATTATGCGGTGTCGACTACGGGTGTTGCCGGTCCTGATCCTGCGGATGGCCAGCCGGTGGGCACGGTCTATATTGGCGTGTGTTCCCCGTCCGGTTCTGAGGTGTTTGAGCGGCACTATTCGGGGGACCGGGCGCAGATTCGTGCGGCGGCGAGTGCGGATGCGATTGCTCTGCTGGCGCGTGCGGTACGCGGCGGTGCCGGTGGGGTTCTGGAGAACGAGCAGGCGTAGCGTGCTGGGCTAGACTGTGCTGTGCTGTGCGGCGCCTGGAACGGCTGTGTAGTCGTCTGTGCAGCGCCTACCTGAGAAAAAATTTTACGGTTCAAATATATTCACAGGGTTCTTTCAGCTCCGAGGGAATAAAGGCATAGGTTCGTCTGTTTGAATAGATACAAGCCGTAAGAAGAAGACAAAAATGGCGGGGCTCCTAGCTCACGCTCCAAAAATCAGTTAGGCTTAACTATGTACAGTCCCGCGCGTCGGGAATACCTACTCAGGAAAGTGATATAGAAGCTCATGGCTAAGCAGCGCGTATCGATTAATGGCATTACTAAGTGGAAGGAAATCGAGGAGACCCCCCGACAGGCCGCCCCGGTCGTTGAGGAAGCTAAGGTTGTTCCCCTGCGACAGGCAATCGGTGAGGTCCTTCGCGACGTTCGCCAGCGTCAGGGCCGCACCCTGCGTGAGGTTTCCCAGCGTGCCCGTGTTTCCCTCGGTTACCTGAGCGAAGTTGAGCGCGGTCAGAAGGAAGCTTCCTCCGAACTGCTGGCGTGGATTTGCCAGGCTCTGGACATTCCGATGTCCCAGATGCTGCGTGAGGTTGCCGACCGTATGGCGGTTCTCGAGGGCGTTCAGATCCCGGATACTGTTCCGGCTGAGATGTCTGAGCAGTACAAGAGCGATTACTACATTCTCTCGAAGTAATGCGAGGCGGCACATGCCGCACTAAACGTGAAGCGATGCCGTGCATCCCCGTAAGGTGGGTGTGCGGCATCGCTTATTCTCGGTTTATTACCGAGCGATGTGACGAATTATGAAGCAAACTAGCGGTGAAGCGGAAGGAGCGCTTGTGAAGCTGAGCGAATTTTGGGCGTGCATGGAGTATGAGTTCGGTGCCGGGTATGCTCCGGTACTTGCGCGGGACCTGGTGCTGGGTTCGCTGGGTCATGTGACCGCTGCGGAGGCGCTGGACCAGGGCGTTAACCCGAGGGATGTGTGGCTTGCAATCTGTGAGGAGCAGGAGATTCCGCAGGAGCGCCGCCTGGGTCCCGATAAGGAGCCGTTGCGCTAGGTAGTGAGCCTGGCGTGTTCTAGCGTATGGGCGGGCCTAGCGTCTGTTCCCTGGCATTTGTTCGAGTGCTAGCGCCTGTGCGGGAGGTATTTTCGAATAATTAGCCGAGAATCCGGGGTTTTTCGAAAATATATGCCGAAACCCTATCCGATTTATTCGAAACTGGGTCGTAATTTTGTTCGACTCGTGCTAGACTTTTCCACATCAGGAATTTTTCGGAAAAATCTTCAAAGTTTTCCACAGATTTTAAAAAATGGCCTTATCCTGTCAGGCTGTGACCCTAGAGTAGTCTCAGAAGGAACCGGTAGGCCAAAACCTTCAAGGTCTCGATTACGAGTCCCACCGATTCCGAAGAAACATTACTCCCGTCAACCACTGACAACACAAAGAACGAGGTACTACCGTGGCTAAGAACACCAAGTCTCAGAGCGTAGCTCGCGTTCCCGAAGAGGGTCGCGCCAAGGCACTTGAAGCCGTGATGGCACAGATCGACAAGAACTACGGCAAGGGTGCAGTCATGCGCCTGGGTGATAAGGAAATCACCAAGACCGAGGTTATCTCCACCGGCGCTATCGCTCTGGATGCCGCTCTGGGTATTGGTGGTCTGCCCCGCGGCCGCGTCATCGAGATTTACGGTCCCGAGTCCTCCGGTAAGACCACCGTTGCACTGCACGCTGTAGCGAACGTTCAGAAGGCAGGCGGCGTGGCAGCGTTCATCGACGCCGAGCACGCACTGGACCCGATTTACGCGGCTAAGCTGGGCGTGGACATCGACCAGCTGCTGGTCTCTCAGCCCGACACCGGCGAGCAGGCACTGGAAATCATGGACATGCTGGTTGGTTCCGGTGCCGTTGATATCGTGGTAGTCGACTCCGTTGCAGCACTGGTACCCCGCGCCGAAATTGAAGGCGACATGGGTGACTCCCACGTGGGTCTGCAGGCTCGCCTCATGAGCCAGGCTCTGCGTAAGATTACCGGTCGCCTCTCCGCAACCGGCACCACCGCAATCTTCATCAACCAGCTGCGTGAGAAGATTGGTGTCTTCTTCGGCTCCCCCGAAACCACCACCGGTGGTAAGGCGCTGAAGTTCTACGCTTCGGTCCGTATCGACATCCGCCGCATTGAGACCCTCAAGGACGGCGCTAACCCGATCGGTAACCGCACCCGCGCCAAGATCGTGAAGAACAAGATGGCTCCGCCCTTCAAGCAGGCTGAGTTCGACATCCTCTACGGTGAGGGCATCTCCGTTGAGGGCGGCATCCTGGACCTGGCGGTGGAGAACGACATCGTCAAGAAGTCCGGCGCATGGTTCACCTACGACGGTGAGCAGCTGGGCCAGGGCCGCGAGAACGTTCGTAAGCTGCTCAAGGACAACCCCGAGCTCACCGAGGAACTGCAGTACAAGGTTCTGGTGAAGCTGGGCATCATTGAGGAAGAAGCTGACGAGCAGGCAGCTGCTGAGTCCGAGGGTAACGACCCGCTGGACGAGCTGGCTGAGGAGTTCTAAACCCGCCCGCGTAGCTTCTTGCTAACGCCACGACTGATTGCCGTGTGCTGTGCATTCCGCACGGTGCACGGCAATCTGTCGTTAACGGAAGAAGCACGTTAACGGGCGTATCGGGGGCGCCGAGACAACGCCTCGTTACAATGGGGGAGCGCCGTATAGCCCGGCGCACGGGCCATCAAGCGAGCCAACACAGGGGAGAGGAGGAACTGAACATGACGGAACAGCGCATGATGGAACAGCGCATGACGGAACAGAACGGCCATGAAGAGCGTGAGCGAAACAACGCGCGTGACGACGACGCCGGTTTTGCAGCGCTGGAGGCGACCGAACCGCACTTCGGTTCCTCAGCTCTACAAGGGTCAGCCTTCCAAGAGCCTGCATTCTCAGCGCCTGTTTCCTTTGACGCTACCGGTTCGTTTGAATCTACCGCCCCGCCGGTTAAAGTAGGCGGCTTCGAGGCGCTCAATTTTGAGGTGCCCGCACCTCTGGCAGAGCCCACCCTCAACTGGGAGACACCGCAGATTACTCCTCCTGCTGTTCTGGATCCCTCGCCCGCTACGCCGCAGGCGGTAGAACCGTCGTACCCGGAGATGCCTCCGAGTCTTGAAGAGCCCCCATATCTGGACGAGCCTCCCTACCCTGAAGCAGAGTATGCGGGGTGGGTGCCCTCGGACGAAGCGGCACCCGCAGAAGCGGAGAAGCCCGCGCCCGCAAAAGCCTCTCCCCAAAAGCCTGCGCAGAAAGCGCGGCAGACCGAAAAGGCTGCACCCAAAAAGTGGGCGCGGAACAAGGTAGCGGAGCAGGTAGCCACTGAGGAGTTTCCGGACTGGCACCCCGCCGCGCACGGCTTTATCGAAGAAAGCATTGCCCGCGATAACGGCAACGACTACGCGGGGGAGTTCCGCGTACCCGAGTTGCCCCTGCAGGCTGTGCCCGCCAACTTTGAAGATGGCAGTTCCGGGGAAGGTAGTGAATCCCCGCGCCGTAGCCTGCTCGTTGACCCGAACCTGCCCGCCGTCTCCATTGACGAAGCGCCCGTTCGTGCTTTTACCCCCGGCGGTGCCGAACCGCGCCCTATGGCGGCGGGGCGCATGAGTCGAGCGGGTGCCGCCTCCATCGGGTCGGGGCTCACCGCCGAAGAGAAGGAAGAAATCGAGAGGCAAGCCGCTCAGCGGGATAAGCAGAAGAAACGCAAGTCTTCGCGTGCCTCCAAGAACACCGACTATAAGCGCGGGTTCCGCCGTATGAGCGCGGCACAGGAAGAGAAAATGCGGAGCCGCTCGCCCTACGCGCCCGCCTTCGGGGCTCGAAGTGACGACGAGGAAACCCGCAAGAGTCCTGCAGGCCGCGGCTCGGGGAGCAACCTATTCAGGGAGGGAAGTAGCTTGAATGAAGAACTCACCCCCGCCGAAGAAGCGCTCATCCGCGGTATTGCGGAGGAGGAGGCGCAGGGCGTTGGTACCGGAAAGCGCCGTGCCGCTTCGGCTGGATCCCCAAAGGATGATTCTCGAGCACGCGGTTCCCAACCGGGCGGCTCTCAGATGAGACAGGTTTCCTTACCGTCGGAAAGCAACGTGCCTTCCTGGAAGCAGAAGGTGCGTGCCGCCCGGGCCGCGGAAGAAACCGACCCCTACACGCGCGCTAAAACCATCGTGTACAACCAGCTGGCGTATTCGGCAAAAACCCGAGGTCAGCTGCGTAAGAAGCTGCAGGCAGAAGGATTCGATGCGGAGCTCATTGAGCCGCTGCTCGATAAGTTCGAGGCGGCAAAACTCATTGACGACGCCGAATACGCCCAAAGCTTTGTGGCGCAGAAGAGCCGCACCAAGAAGCTCTCCCGCGCCGCGCTGCGCCGTGAGCTCGCTGAACGCGGGGTGCGCGGTGAAGAGGCGGAGAATGCCCTGGCTCAGCGCACCGACGAGCAGGAACGTGAGGACGCCGCCGATCTGGTGCGTAAGAAGCTGCGCCCCGGCATGGATCTGAGCGACCGCGCTGAAAAGGATAGGGTGACTCGCCGACTGCTGGGGATGCTGGCTCGCCGCGGGTACTCCTCCTCGGTGTCGATGTCGGTGATTCGTGAGGAACTCGCCGCCTACGGTGCAGAGGACGAGCTCTGGTAGAGAGCGAAGTAATACATTCCGCACGCACGGATAGACCCATGCCGGGGTGACCGAGAAAATAGGCACTATAAAGGGTGAGCCCGCTACAGACACACTCTGTGGCGGGCTCACCCTTTACGTTTTTGATCCTTATAAAAAGCCTTGTCGAAGGCTATATCCGCTGTTTACTCTGCTGCTTATTCAACGGCCCCCAGACGGTTCGCGAACTCGGCGAGGGTTGCATCCTGAGAACCGGCGATCTCCAACAGCAAGCGCATCAGCTGCGCACCCTCACGGCGAATACGAGGCAATAGATCGGAACGTGCCGAAGAAAAGTACAGCTCCAACAGGGCGCACACGGTCACCGCCGTGCACACCGCCAAATCCTCCGCCAGGTGCTCATCCAGCGGGGCGTCCTCAAAGAGGGCAGAGTACAGCGCCGGTAGCGCCTTTTTGCGGTCCACACGGTAGCGCGGGTACTCCGGCGAGGAGGGGAATCCCAGCATCGCCTCAACGAAGGGGAAGCCTCGGTGGTGCAGGCAGGTGCCCTCCGCATCGACCATGCGCACCTGCGCGCCGTCCGCTGAACCAATCAGCACGTTCTGCGGCGAAAAATCGCCCGACGAGAGCATATAGACACGTCCACGGTTGAGCTTGAACTGCTCGGGCACGGGCGGGCGCTTGGTGAAGAAGGGCTGCAGAACACGGCGGAAGCGGAAGGACAGCTCCTCAACTGCGGCGGGAAGAACGGGCGCATCCTCATGCTCAGCGGAGGCAGAGACGGGGCTAGAGTCAGCACCCTGCTCGGGTGCGCGCGCCTCATCAGCCACACCGTACAGCTTCTTCAAGCCGCGCTCAGCCAGTCCCGGCGAGGCGATAGCACCCGGGAACTGCGCCTTGCGGTCGGCACGCGCCAGGTTCAGGCGGTAATCCTCGACCGCCTCACCCATAATGCCGCTGGCGGCAAGGGAACGGTACGCCTCAATGTAGTAGTTCAGCGCATCCAGCGCCTGCTCCTCGGTGCCCTCCAGCAGGGCGTGGGCGACCGAATACTGCTCGCCCTCCACGGTTCCGTCGCTCACATCCTCCAGTGCCAGCACGCGCAGTTCAGCATCCGCACCGTAAAGCTGCGGGAACAGACCCGGAACCTGCTGGTTCAGCGCTTCCAAACCGTAGCGCTCACGCAGGTACCCGAAACCGCCCGCGTTCACCGTCGAATCCTTACGGCGGTAACGCTTCACAATAATCGAGGTCGGCAAAGACTGTGCAGACTCGAAAGACTGGGCAGACTCGGCCGCAGGCTCATACGCCACACGCACCACAACGGAACGCATACCGGTACCCAGAATCTGCACGCGCTCAACCGTGCGCCCAGCCACCTGCTCCAGGGAATGCGCCCAGCAGAGCAGCTGCATCAGGTTCTGACGCATCGAGGCAGAATCGGCGCTCGCCTGAGGCGGCACGGGGGAGTAGGCGGTGATTGCCTCCTCAATGAGGGCGCTCAGAAGCTCCCCGTCAGGGGCGGGAGCGGAAGAATCGTTCGGTGACAGAGCCGGAAAGTTACTACTAAGGGAAACCTGCATAGAGCCATTATCCCCCATCGGATACCCTATAGGGCATGACTTCGACCCTCAGCGATTCCGCCCAGACCCCCGAAACCAGCCCCCGCACCTACGAAGTGCGCACTTTCGGCTGCCAGATGAACGTGCACGACTCCGAACGAATGTCCGGCCTGCTGGAGGCTAACGGCTACGTTCGCGCTGAGGAAGGCACCCAGCCCGACCTGGTCGTGTTCAACACCTGCGCGGTTCGCGAAAATGCTTCCAACCGCCTGTACGGTCACCTCGGCCAGCTCGCGCCGGTCAAGCGCGCCCACAAGGGCATGCAGATCGCCGTGGGCGGCTGCCTGGCGCAGAAAGACCAGGACGCCATCATCGAGAAGGCGCCCTGGGTTGACGTCGTGTTCGGTACCCACAACATTGGTTCCCTGCCGGCGCTACTGGAGCGTGCCCGCCACAACCACGAGGCGCAGGCAGAACTGCTCGAATCCCTCGAAGTTTTCCCCTCCACCCTGCCCACTAAGCGCGATCACGTGTACTCCGGCTGGGTGTCCATCTCCGTTGGCTGTAACAACACCTGCACCTTCTGCATCGTGCCGTCCCTGCGCGGTAAGGAGAAGGACCGCCGCCCCGGCGACATTCTCGCTGAGGTTCAGGCGCTGGTTGATGATGGCGCCATTGAGGTGACCCTGCTCGGTCAGAACGTGAACTCCTACGGCGTGGAGTTCGGCGACCGTCAGGCGTTCTCTAAGCTGCTGCGCGCCTGCGGCGAGATTGAGGGCCTGGAGCGTGTACGCTTCACCTCCCCGCACCCGGCAATGTTCACCGACGACGTGATTGACGCGATGGCGGAGACCCCGAACGTCATGCCCGTGCTGCACATGCCGCTGCAGTCCGGCTCCGATAAGGTGCTCAAGGATATGCGCCGCTCCTACCGTTCCAAGAAGTTCCTGAACATTCTGGACAAGGTGCGCGAGCGCATCCCGAACGCCGTGATTACCACCGATATCATTGTGGGCTTCCCCGGTGAGACTGAAGAGGACTTCCAGGACACCCTGAAGGTTGTGGAGCAGGCTCGTTTCTCCTCCGCGTTCACCTTCCAGTACTCAATCCGCCCCGGCACCCCCGCGGCGACCATGGAGAACCAGATCCCGAAGGAGGTCGTGCAGGAACGCTACGAGCGTCTGATTGCCCTGCAGGACCGCATCGCCGGCGAAGAGAACCGCAAGCAGCTCGGTAAGACCGTTGAGCTGATGGTCGTTGCCGAGGCAGGTCGTAAGGCTGAGCAGACTCACCGCCTCTCGGGCCGCGGCCCGGACCAGCGCCTCGTGCACTTCTCCGTGCCCGAAGGTTGCGAGACTCCGCGCCCCGGCGACATGGTGACCGTGCCGATTACCGAGGCTGGTTCCTTCCACCTGATTTCTGACCCGACCGCCGAGCAGTACCAGCTGCGCCGCACCCGCGCCGGTGACGCGTGGGACCGCTCCCAGGCTGACTCTTGCGGTACCGGCACCACCCAGGTGCCCGGTGCGCCGGTGGGTCTGGGCATGCCGACCATCGGTCTGCGCCCCTAAAACCTAGATTCGAATCATGCGCCCTGTTCTTCGGGCCCTCATCCTCACCGCAAGTTGGGGGGGGTGAGGGAACCGGTAGAATGGGGCGCATGACTATCTCCGAAACTCTGCCCGTTATCGCTATTGTGGGCCCGACCGGCACCGGTAAGAGCGCGCTCGCGATTGAGCTGGCTCTGCGCCTGAATGGTGAGTGCATTAACGCTGACTCCATGCAGTTCTACCGGGGCATGGATATCGGTACCGCGAAGGTCACTGCAGAGGAGACGCGCGGCGTTCCGCACCACCTGCTCGACATTATGGATGTGCGGGATGAGGCGTCCGTGGCGGAGTTTCAGGGGCGTAGCCGTGAGCTGATTGAGCAGATCCGTGGCCGTGGCCGCTACCCGATTCTGGTGGGTGGTTCCGGTCTGTATATGCGTGCCGCCCTGGATAGGTTGGAGTTTCCCGGCACGGATGCGCGGGTGCGTGAGCGCCTGGAGGAGCAGGCACGTACCGAGGGTATTGGTGTTCTGCACGCCCGCCTGGCGGAGGTCGACCCGGAGTCGGCGGCGCGCGTGAAGGATGAGCGCCGCATTATTCGAGCCCTGGAGGTGTTCGAGGTGACGGGCCGCCCGTTCTCGGCGTTCATGCCGGTGCGCGAGTACGTGACGGAGAGTATTCAGATTGGTCTGGATATGGATCGTGCCCTGCTGCACGAGCGTCTGCACCGCCGTGTGGAGCTGATGCACGAGCAGGGTCTGCTCGATGAGATTCGTACCCTGAACGAGCAGGGACTGCAGGAGGGTAAGACTGCCTCCCGCGCGATTGGTTACGCGCAGTTCGCTCGCGCCCTTGAGGATGCAGACTACAGCGTGGAGCAGGCGATTGAGGATACGACCATTGCGACCCGCCAGTTTGCGCGCCGCCAGCTGACCTGGTTCCGTGCGGACCCGCGCGTGCAGTGGCTAGATGCGCTCTCACCCACCCTTGCCGATGAGGCGGAAGCCATCATCCGCGAAAGCACCCGATAAGCCACAATAACGAGCCGTCGCCGAACCGATACCTCGTCGAACCGGTCGGCGCGGTAAAATCATAAACGGACAGGTCACCAACCTTAAGGACAGCATATGAGCGAGAACCCTTCCATCTGGGGCGAGCTGGCAGGCCTGACCCTCACCAAGGGTCACGGCACCGGTAACGACTTCATTTTTCTGACGGACGAGAACGCAGAAATTGCCCTCACCCCCGAGCTGGTAGCCCGCGCCTGCGACCGCCACTTCGGCATCGGTGCGGACGGCTTCATTCGTGCTGCCCGTAGCACCGCCTCCCGCGCGGGCCAGAAGCTGCTCGAGGAGCACCCGGACGCTGTCTGGTTCATGGACTACCGCAACGGTGACGGATCTATCGCAGAGATGTGCGGCAACGGTGTGCGCGCGTTCGTGGAGTACCTGCGCACTGAGGGCCTGATCGAGCTTGAGGTGGGCGAGACCGTCAAGATTGGTACCCGTGCCGGTGTGAAGACTGTGGCGCGCACCGAAGAGGGCTACGCGATTGATATGGGGCCGTGGAGCTTCATTCACGGTGACGCCGCCCGCGAGGGTGGCGAGGACTGCCTGGTGTCTGCCCGCGGCCTGAAGACTCCGCGTGCTGGCCTGTCCATTTCGATGGGTAACCCGCACACCGTGGTGATGCTCGGCTCCGACGGTAAGCTGGACGGCCTGGACCTGCACAGCCTGCCGCAGGTGAACCCCGCCCCGGTCAACGGCACGAATGTTGAATTTGTGGTGCCGGTCGACCTGGATGTTGAGAGCGGCGCGCAGGTGGGTGCTATCCGTATGCGCGTGCACGAACGCGGCGTGGGTGAGACCCTCTCCTGCGGTACCGGTGCGTGTGCTGCGGCTGCGGCGACCCGTTTCTGGGGCGGCGAGGAAGCACCGGATGAGTGGCTGGTGCATGTGCCCGGCGGTACCCTCGCGGTGACTTTCGTGCTGGGCCCGGACGACCTGGAGCATGTGGTTCTGGCTGGTCCGGCGCAGATGGTTGCAACCGTCGTGCTGCGATAGCGAGCAGTCCTCGATAGAGACTTTGATATACAAAAGCGGCGGGTGTTTTCTGAAACTAAAATCAGAAAACACCCGCCGCTTTTACGTTTTTAGCAATGAGCGCCAGAGGTCTTAGTCCTCGTAGCGGTGCACCTGCAGAATACGGAAACCCTTCGAGGTTGCATAGCGCGAGACCTCAAACTCGCCGGGGTGCAGCTCCTCAAGGTGCGCATCCATCCACTTCTGCAAAGAATCGGAGCCGAGGTTCTTCTGAACCACCAGGTAGGCGTCACCGCCGGGTGCCAGGCGCGGCAGCCAGGTCAGCAGGATCTCGTGAAGGACCTCCTTGCCCACGCGAATTGGCGGGTTCGACCAGATGGTATCGAAACGCAGTTCGGGGTCGACAGATTCGGGGGTTCCCACGGTCACGTTGGGCAGGCCGAGAGCGGCGGCGTTGCGTTCGGTCAGGCTAATGGAGCGGGAGTTCACGTCCACCGCGTGCACCTGCGCCTGCGGGGCGAGCATCGCAAGAGTCAGGGTGATGGGTCCCCAACCGCAGCCGATGTCGAGCATGCGTTCGCCCTGCGGGTCGGGTGCTTCCTGCAGCAAAATGGCGGTGCCCTTATCGATGCCGGAGGGGCTGAAAATGCCGTTAGCGGTGGTGACGGTGACCTTGCGGCCGGCAAGCTCCACCTGCACGGGGCGGGGCTTGAATTCGGTCTCGGGGGTTTCAGAGAAATAATGCTGCTCGCTCATGCTATCCAGTGTACCGGTAGGGCAAGATCCCGCCGCACACGGGCAGAGTATGCGCGGGGTGGTTCAGCAGCTTGCACGCCCTGAGCGCACAGGCGACCGAACCCCCTACCCGATGCGGGCAACGGCGGTAGAATTGTAACCGTATGAATTCTAAGAACACCCCCGTATCTGATACCGAAAAGCTGCCCAGCGATGAGCAGCTACGCCGCACCGTAGACCGCGTTCTGGGGCGCTCCCAGGCCGCCGCCTCCGTCACCACTTATGACGCCGCCGGTACCGCGCATCACAGCGACAACTCCTCCAGCACCCACGGCAACAATAGCCGCCGTGTGCTGGATACTCGCGCACGCGAAATTTCTGACGTTCAGCGCGAACACTCCGAATATGACGGTGACCAGGAAGACCTCGCCGAGCGCCGCGCACTGCGCCGTATCGCGAACCTCTCCACCGAACTTGAAGACGTCACCGAGGTCGAGTACCGCCAGCTGCGCCTGGAGCGCGTGGTGCTTGCTGGCCTGTGGACCGAAGGCACCGTTGAGGACGCCGAGAACTCCCTGCGCGAGCTCGCGGCACTGGCTGAAACCGCAGGTTCCGAGGTTCTGGACGGCCTGGTTCAGCGCCGCCTCAAGCCGGACCCCGGCACCTTCCTCGGCTCCGGTAAGGCACTGGAACTCAAGGACATTGTGGAGGCGACCGGCGCCGACACCGTCATCGTTGACTCGGAACTGGCTCCCTCGCAGCGTCGAGCCCTCGAAGACATCGTGAAGGTCAAGGTCATTGACCGCACCGCCCTGATTCTCGACATTTTCGCTCAGCACGCTAAGTCCCGCGAGGGTAAGGCACAGGTTGAGCTGGCTCAGCTGGAGTACATGCTGCCGCGTCTGCGTGGTTGGGGTGCGTCCCTGTCCCGTCAGGCGGGTGGCCGTGCCGCAGCCGGTGAGGGTATCGGTTCGCGTGGTCCCGGTGAAACCAAGATTGAGATGGATCGCCGCCGCCTGCGCGCTCGCATGGCGAAGCTTAAGCGTGAGATTGCTGCGATGGCGCCGGCGCGTGAGACGAAGCGTCTGAACCGTCGCCGTAACCGCGTGCCTTCGGTGGCTATTGCCGGGTACACGAACGCGGGTAAGTCTTCCCTGCTGAACCGTCTGACCGACGCGGGTGTGCTCGTGGAGAACGCCCTGTTCGCGACCCTGGACCCGACCGTCCGTAAGGCTCAGACCCCGGACGGTATCGGCTACACCCTCTCTGACACGGTGGGTTTCGTGCGTTCGCTGCCGACCCAGCTGGTCGAGGCGTTCCGCTCCACCCTGGAAGAGGTTGCTGACGCTGACGTGATCCTGCACGTGGTGGATGCTTCGCACCCTGACCCGGAGGGGCAGATTCGCGCTGTCCGCGAGGTCATCGCGGAGGTTGACGCCCGCCATATCCCCGAGATTATTGTGCTGAATAAGGCGGATGCCGCCGACCCGTTCGTACTGGAGCGTATGCGTCAGCGCGAGCCGGAGCACGTGATTGTTTCGGCGCGTACCGGTGAGGGTATTGACGAGCTGAAGCAGAAGATCGCGGACACCATTCCGCGCCCCTCCATTGAGGTGAAGCTGCTGATTCCGTATTCGCACGGTGAGATTATTTCGCGCCTGCACGAGTGGGACGCCGAAATTAAGAGCACTGATTTCGTATCGGACGGTACCTTCGTGGTGGCTCTGGTCCGTGAGGATGTCGCCTCGGACCTGGCAGAATACGTGCTGGAGGGCGACCTGCTGGAGGTTCTGGAAGAGGAACTTGCGGAGGCACGCGCCCTCACCGAAGCGACCGCATCTGAGTCCGAGCAGTCCTCTACCTCTGAGGGTCGCTAGGAGCGTATGAGCGTGACCGAGAGCATCAACGCGCCCAAAAACGCCCCGGGAACCGCCCCCGCAACCGGCGGCACCCGATTCACCGGACAGGAGCTTGAGACCCTGCCCGGTGCGAAGGATGCCCTGACCCTGCTGGATGAGGCGGTTGCCGCCACCGGCGGTCAGAACCGCGCCGGTCAGCGCACCATGGCGGCGCACGTGGCGCAGGCTCTTGAGCTGCAGCGTCACCTGCTGGTTCAGGCGGGTACCGGTACCGGTAAGTCCCTGGGCTACCTGGTTCCTACCCTGGCGCGCGTGGGGGAATCTGACCAGCCGATTGTGGTTGCGACGGCGACCCTGGCCCTGCAGGCGCAGATCGTGAACCGCGATATTCCGCGTCTTCTGGAAGCGCTGGAGCCGCGTCCGGAGTCGCAGGCGCAGGTGGCTCTGCTCAAGGGCCGCAATAACTACCTCTGCCTGCACAAGCTGGAGGGTGGCTACCCGGAAGACGAGCCGGATGCTCTCTTCGACATGCCTTCTTCGACCTCCCGCGTGGGCGAGGAAGTGGTGCGCCTGCGCGAGTGGGCTGACCGCACCGAGACCGGCGACCGCGACGAACTGAAGCCCGGCGTCTCTGATCGCGCCTGGGCTCAGGTGTCGGTGAGCGCTGCCGAGTGTTTGGGTCGCCGCTGCCCGCTGGTGGAGGAGTGCTTTAGCGAGATGGCGCGCAGCCGTGCCGCTGAGGCTGACATCGTCATCACGAACCACGCCCTGCTGGCGATTAATGCTTTTGAGGGCATGAAGGTCCTGCCCGAGCATGAGACGGTCATTATTGATGAGGCCCACGAGCTGGTGGACCGCGTGACCGGTGCCGTGTCTGGTTCTTTGACGGTTGCGATGGTTCGCCGTGCGGCGCGTAGCGTGAAGAAGCATTCGAAGGCTGATTCCGGCGCACTGGAAATGGCGGCCGGCACCCTGGAGACCGCGTTCGAGGGTCTTGCCGAGGGCCTGCTGAAAGGCCTGGACGGTCGCCTTTTGACCGCTATTTCTGCGGTCAACGATGCCGCCCGCACCGCCCTGTCCGATACCAAACCGGACGGTCAGGATGTTGATGCAGGCCTGCAGATGGCGCGCTCGCGTGTCTCTGAGGTGCACGATATGAGTAGCCGCATTCTGGAGGCTT
The DNA here is from genome assembly GCF_916049665.1 of uncultured Rothia sp. GTDB lineage: Bacteria > Actinomycetota > Actinomycetes > Actinomycetales > Micrococcaceae > Rothia. The sequence continues at coordinate 47,041 of NZ_CAJZIE010000003.1, forward strand.
CGGGCGAGCAGGACGTGCTGTGGATTTCTCGCCAGGGCGGTTGGGAGAACGGCCGCTATGTGGCTGCTTCCGATACCGACCCGGCGACCCTGAACATCGCCCCGTTGAGCGTTGGCCTACAGCTACGTGACGGCCTGTTCGCTGACCGCACCGTGATTCTGACGAGTGCGACCCTGACGGTGGGTGACTCTTTTGACGTTGCCGCCGGTGCACTGGGACTGCAGGGCGAGGGCGCGCCGCGCTGGACGAGCATCGACGTGGGTTCGCCTTTCGACTACCGCAAGCAGGGCATCATGTACGTCGCCGGGGATTTGAAACCTCCGGGATTCGGTGTGCATGAGGGTCAGCTGGAGCGCCTGCGTGAGCTGTGCGAGGCCTCGGAGGGCGGTGCCCTGGGCCTGTTCTCCTCGAAGCGCGCCGCCGAGCGTGCCGCCGAGTACATGCGTGAGCACAGCGACCTGAACATTCTTCTGCAGGGTGAGTCTTCGCTCAAGGCTCTGGTGGAGGAGTTCAGCGAGGACGTTGACTCATGCCTGTTCGGAACGATGAGCCTGTGGCAGGGCGTGGATGTTCCGGGTGACTCTTGCCGCCTGGTGGTGATGGACCGCATTCCGTTCCCCCGCCCGGACGACCCGATTGCGCAGGCTCGTACGGAGGCGGTGAACCGTCACCGCGGTAACGGCTTTATGGCGGTTTCTGCTCACCATGCGGCGATTCGTATGGCGCAGGGCGCGGGCCGCCTGATTCGTTCGGTGTCTGACCGCGGCGTGGTGGCTGTACTGGATTCTCGTGTGGCGACTAAACGTTACGGCGGTTTCTTGATGAAGGCGATGCCGCCGATGTGGTCGACGCAGAATAAGGCAGCCGTGATTGGTGCGCTGGCTCGTCTTTCGGCGAGTATTGAGCGTTAGCTCGGGCGAGATCCATTCCTTGCCGCGCCGCCGCCCCGTTTTGGGCATATAAATTTAGACATATAGAAATCACCCCGGTGATACGTGAACATTCACGTACCACCGGGGTGATTTTTATGTAGAGCTAAGAGCTTAGCGTTATGTCTCTAGAGGCTGCGCAGCACGGAGACGACCTTACCCATGACGGTTGCGCGGTCGCCCATAATCGGCTCGTAGTTGGCGTTGCGCGGCATGAGCCAGGTGTGGCCGTCGACCTGACGGAACACCTTCACGGTTGCCTCATCGTCGAGCAGCGCAGCAACGATATCGCCGTTGTCGGCGGTGTGCTGCTCGCGGACAACCACCCAGTCGCCGTCGCAAATCGCGGCGTCAATCATGGAATCGCCCTTGACCTTGAGCATGAAGAGCTTGCCGCTACCGACCAGCTGGCGGGGCAGAGCGAGCACATCCTCCACGGACTGCTCGGCGGTGATGGGACCGCCCGCTGCAATACGTCCAACCAGGGGAACGGGTACGAGGTCTTCGTCGCCGACTTCGAAGTTCGGCAGCTCGGGCAGGGACGAGGAGGAGCTACCGTGCATGCCGACGCCGTTCTCATCCAGCACCTCAATGGCGCGGGGGAGCTTGGGGTCGCGGCGAATGTAGCCCATGGTCTCGAGACGACCGAGCTGGTGGGTGACCGAGGACAGGGACGCAAGACCCACCATGTCACCAATCTGGCGCATGGACGGCGGGTAACCCTTCTGTTCAATCTCGGTGCGGATCGCGTCAAGAATCTTCTGCTGGCGCGCGGTCAGCGCCGGACGGGGTGCTGTTGCCATTTCTTTTCCTTCGGTCTGTACTCCGGCCTTTGTATTTCCGGTCGGGGCACGGATGGGTGCTTCACACGTTTTCTGGTGGTGTCCTAAAAATTTTTTGGTTCTGC
>NZ_CAJZIE010000004.1:0-48159 GCF_916049665.1 uncultured Rothia sp.
GCGACTGTCTGATACACCACGAAAATACTGTTAAACAGCCAGCGCGCGATAGACTATACACAGACTTCCCCGCCGGGTACCGAATACTCGGCGGTTTACTCTGTAGATTTTGCCCTGCAGCAGACGACCCGCAGACCGGCGGGCACGGGGCGAACAGCTTCTAGAAAGGCACATCATGACCTACGTAATCGCGCTTCCCTGCGTGGATGTCAAAGACCGCGCATGCGTTGAAGAATGCCCTGTCGACTGCATCTACGAAGGTGAACGCACCCTGTACATCCACCCGGATGAGTGCGTGGACTGCGGCGCCTGCGAGCCCGTCTGCCCCGTAGAAGCAATCTACTACGAAGACGACGTTCCCGAAGAGTGGAGCGAATACGTCAGCGCCAACGCCGACTTCTTCGACGACCTGGGTTCCCCCGGCGGCGCAGCAAAGCTCGGCCCCACCGGCAAGGATGTGCCCTTCATTGCGGCACTGCCCCCTCGTGGTGAGTAATCCCTGCGGCGAGTAATTACGGTATAACCGCATAGACGAATGCACCCGATAACGGGTGCCAAGAGCCTCCATCACAGCACCCGGTGCCCACGCACCGTCTAGGCGCTGGAATGGAGGCTCTTGCCATAGGCACGCCAGCGCACGGACGCTAGACTAAAATGACGAAACTATTCCCAAGCAACCAGGTGACACAATGACTTACGGCCTGAACCTGCCCGAATACCCCTGGGAGGCGCTTGCCCCCTACCGCGCAACCGCAGCCGCCCACCCGGACGGTCCGGTGGACCTGTCCATCGGCACCCCGGTCGACCCGACCCCGCAGAACATCCGTGAGGCGCTGGCGGCTGCCTCTGACGCTCCGGGCTATCCGACCACTCACGGCACCCCCGCCCTGCGTGAGGCTATTGCCGAGTGGTTTGAGCGCCGCCGCGGTGTGAAGGGTCTGAGCCCGGACGCAATCATGCCTACGGTCGGTTCGAAGGAGCTCGTGGCGTGGCTGCCGTTCCTGCTGGGTCTGGGCCCGGGTGATGTGGTCGTGTACCCGCGCGTTGCGTACCCCACCTACGATATGGGTGCCCGCTTTGCTCGCGCTGAGTCTGTGCCCGCCGACAGCCTGGACGAGCTGGACGCTGACACCCGCAGCCGTGTGAAGCTGATTTGGGTGAACTCCCCGGCGAACCCGAACGGCGTGGTACGTACCGTGGAGCAGCTGCGTGAGATTGTGGCGCAGGCGCGTGAAATCGGTGCCGTGGTGGCATCCGATGAGTGCTACGCGGAGCTCGGCTGGGGTGCTTGGGATGAGGCGCGCGGCGGTCAGCCGGTGCCGTCCATCCTGGATCCTCGCGTGTGCGATGGCGACTTCACCGGGCTGTTTGCCGTGTACTCGCTGTCGAAGCAGTCGAACCTCGCCGGTTACCGTGCCGCGTTCATTGCCGGCGCCCCCGAGCTCATGCCGAACCTGATTAATAGCCGCAAGCACGCCGGCATGATTGTGCCCGCCCCGGTGCAGGCCGCCATGATGGTGGCGCTGGCTGATGAGGCGCACGTGGCGGCGCAGAAGGACCGCTACCGTGCCCGCCGCGAGGTGCTGGAAGAGGCGATTACCGCCGCCGGCGGCCGCATCGAGGACTCTGAGGCTGGCCTGTACCTGTGGACCACTTTCGGCGAGTCCACCTGGGAATCGATTGGTCGCCTGGCGGAGCTGGGTATTATTGCTGGTCCCGGCGTGTTCTACGGCGAGGACGGCGAAGGTTACGTGCGCATCGCCCTGACCGCCTCCGACGAGGCTGTGGCGAAGGCTGCCGAGCGTCTGAAGGCATCCGCCGCCAAGTAAGTCAAGCTAACTAGCCTGCATAGCAGAAAGCCCCCGCACCCTCCCGAAAGGGGAGTGCGGGGGCTTTGCTGTATTTGCTTATTGCCGTTGGCTGGGGAGCCCGAACGAGAAGGGCTACTTGCGGCCGCCGGGCAGAACGAACATCTGAACGGTCGGCGGGTTCGGGTTATCCAGAGCGTCCGGAATCAGGTTTCGGGTCACCTTCGCGGAGGTGCGCGACGCCAGCCTGTCCGTAATGCCGGTTGCTACAGCCGTCAGAACAAAGTTCACCGTCACGAAGAGTGCCGCCGCCAGAATCAGGGTCTGCAGCACGTTGCCGTCACCGGAACCGATGCGTCGCGCCGAAGCGAGCAGCTCGGGGTAGGAGATGATGTAACCGAGTGCGGTGTCCTTCAGAATCACCACGAACTGGCTAAGCATCGAGGGCATCATTGCGGTGAACGCCTGTGGAAGCAGGATCCGAATCAGCGTCTGGGTCGGGGTCAGACCGATCGCAAGACCCGCCTCGCCCTGGCCGCGAGGAAGCTGCTTCACGCCCGAACGCAGCAGCTCAGCAATCACCGAACCGTTGTACAGGGTCAGACCAATGACCACGGCGATGAAGGGCAACTGGGCCGGTGGAAGACCGCTGTACTTGCCCAAAAAGAGCCAGAAGAAGATCATCATAATCAGCACCGGCACGGCGCGGAAGAACTCCACCACCACGGTGCCAAACCAGCGGATAACGCGGTACTGGGAGAGTCGAGCAATACCGAAGACCACACCGAACGCAACCGAGGTAACCACCGAAACCGCTGCCGCCGACAGGGTCGAGGCAAGGCCCGGCAGGTAGTAGGAACTCCAGGCGCGGGCGGTGAACAGATCAGTCCACTTTTCTGCCTCCAGCTGCCCCTTCTGACCCATCACGGTCAGCACATACACCGCAAACAGTGCGAAAAGGACTACCGCAGCAATGTTGAAGATGCGGATACGACGCTGCGCAATAGGACCCGGCTCGTCGAAAAGCACCGAAGAAGCGGCGCGGGTGTCATTACTGATAAAAAGGTTTTTCATCGCTTCACCGCCAGCTTACGGGATGACCAGGTGGTCAACGCACCAATGGGAACAACAATGATGACGAAGTCCATCGCAAACATGATGAAGATAGCGAGCACCATGTTCGCGTCGAACTCAATCATGGATTTCATTAGCCCGGAGGCCTCCGCCACCGACGCGACCGAGGCGACAGTGCTGTTCTTCGTCAACGCAATCAGAGTATTGCCGAGCGGGGTAATGGCACCGCGTAGAGCCTGAGGGAAAATCACCAGGCGGGCGGTGTCGAAGAAGCCTAGACCGATAGCGCGTGCTGCCTCAGCCTGACCCTTCGGCACGGTGTTCACGCCCGAACGGATTGCCTCGCAAATAAACGCCGAATGGTAAATCGACAGGGCAATGACCGCGTACACGAAGAAGTTCGTGTCGAAATCGTGCGAGAAGGAGAGCTGGAACTGCGTCCACACACCCAAAATGGCGAAAGTCATCATGATGGTGAGCGGAGTATTACGGACAGTGTGCACATAGGCGGTGCCCACCCAGCGCAGGGACGGGACGGGGCTGATGCGCATGAGCGCCAGCACGGTACCGAGAACGAACGAACCAATAGCCGCCCAGAAGGTCAGCTGAATATTGGTCATGAAGGCGCCAACCACATCGTACTTGGACAGGAGGGTGCCGAGTTGGTCAAAGAATGACATTCGTGAACCTCTCTAGAGGCCTAGGCGCAGGAGGTGCCCAGGTGCGGCGGGTTGGTTTCGGTGTTGTAGTGGTAGCCGGTGCCTTCGGTGTACTTGGTGATGAGTTTCTCCCAGGTACCGTCGGCAACCATCTCGTTGATGGCGTTATTCACGGCCTCGCACTTGTCGGTGCCCTTGGGTAGGCCCACGCCGTAGCGTTCGGTCGTGAAGGGGGAGCCAACCACTTTTAGCTTGCCCTTGTTCGCTTTGGTGGCTGCCAGACCGGCGAGGGTAATGTCGTCGGTGGTGACGGCGTCCACCACGCCGCCGTTGAGGGCTACCACGCAGTCGGAGTAGCTGTTCTGCTTGACCAGGTTCACGTTCTTGGCGAACTTGTCCTGCACCTTCTGAGCGCTGGTGGAGCCGGTCACGGAGCAGAGATTCTTACCGTTGAGGTCGTCCGGGCCGTGAATATCGGTGTTGTCGGCACGCACGAGCAGGTCCTGACCTGCGGTGTAGTAGGGGCCTGCGAAGTCCACGGTCTTCTTGCGGCTTTCAGAGATGGAGTAAGTCGCAAAAATCATGTCTACCTGACCGGTGTTGAGCATGTTTTCGCGGTTAGCGGCGGGGGATTCGACGAACTCAATCTGCTCTTCGGAGTAGCCGAGCTTGCCGGCGACGTAGCGTGCCACCTCCACGTCGAAGCCGGTGTACTGGTTGCCGTCCTGGTAGCCGAGGCCAGGCTGGTCTACTTTGATGCCGATGCGGATCTTATGGTCGCTGTCTGCGCTGGAGCATCCGGCGAGGACGCCGGTCAGAGCGAGGGATGCTGCTGCGGCGAGTGCCGCGAGCCTACGTGAATATTTTTGCATGTCGGTCCCTCCGCTTTAGTGGTTGATGATCTTGGAGAGGAAGTCCTTGGCGCGCTCGCTCTTCGGGTTGGTGAAGAACTCGTCCGGGTGCGCCTCTTCGACGATCTCGCCGTCGGCAAGGAAGACGATGCGGTCCGCCGCCTTGCGAGCAAAACCCATTTCGTGGGTCACCACAATCATGGTCATGCCTTCTCTTGCGAGGGAGACCATGGTGTCGAGCACTTCGTTGACCATTTCGGGGTCGAGCGCGCTGGTGGGTTCGTCAAAGAGCATGACCTTGGGCTTCATGGCGAGTGCGCGGGCGATGGCGACGCGTTGCTGCTGACCGCCGGAAAGTTCAGCGGGCATCTTGTGCACCTGGGAATCCACGCCGACCTTTGCGAGTAGGTTCATGGCTTCTGCTTCTGCCTCTGACTTGGACATTTTGCGGATTCGACGGGGTCCAAGGGTTACGTTATCGAGGATGTTCTTGTGGGCGAAGAGGTTGTATGACTGGAAGACCATGCCGACTTCGGCGCGGAGCTTGGCGAGGGCGCGGCCTTCTTCGGGTAGTTCTTGTCCGTCAATGGTGATGGATCCGCTGGTGATAGTTTCGAGGCGGTTAATGGTTCGGCAGAGGGTGGATTTGCCGGATCCGGAGGGTCCGAGGAGGACGACGACCTCACCTTTTCCCACGGAAAGGTTGATGTTCTTCAGAACGTGGTTGGTGCCGTAGTACTTGTTGACGTCGGCGATTTCGATGAGGTTTTTCTGCGCTTCGGGAGCTGCCTGTGCGGACATCATGAACCCTTTCACGTGAGGTGCGTCTATGATGCGGGTTGTCTGTATGCTGAGTTTTCAGCTTACGCCTCAGGCGGTTTCCTGTCTGCAAAATATTCACTTTACTGTGTAAGCAATGTGAATTTTTAAGCATGAATGCATAGTTATAGTATTTTTGACGTAAAAATATGGGTCAAAAACACCCCATCTTCACAAAAGGCTCTGACTAGGGAATATATTCTTCCCTTTCTCTACGCACTCACGAGGTGTCAACTGCCTTTGGGGAGGTAGTCACGACTTGGTAAAAATTTCGAAAAAAGCGCACAAAAATGCCCGATAGGTGAGATAACACCTATCGGGCACTCTTCAACACCCCTCACACGGGGCTAAAAAGCTTAAGCTTCGTAACCGTTGGGGTTGTTCTTCTGCCAGTTCCAGTGGTCGCGAACCATGGTCTTAATGTCGCGGCTAGCGCTCCAGCCCAGATCCGCCAGAGCAGAAGAAGGATCAGCGTAAGAGACCGCAACGTCACCGGGGCGACGATCCACAATCTTGTACGGCAGCTCCTTACCGCATGCCTCCTCAAACGCGTGCAGAACCTGCAGAACCGAGTAGCCGTTACCGGTACCCAGGTTCCAGGTGTGCAGGCCGCCGTGCTGGGTGATGTAATCCAGCGCCTTCAGGTGGCCGTCAGCCAGGTCAACCACGTGGATGTAGTCGCGCACACCGGTACCGTCAACGGTCGGGTAGTCGTTACCGAACACGTTCAGGTGCTCGCGGCGGCCCACAGCAACCTGCGCGATGAAGGGCACCAGGTTGTTCGGGATACCCGCCGGGTCCTCACCGATACGGCCGGACTCATGTGCACCAACGGGGTTGAAGTAACGCAGCAGAGCGATGTTCCACTTGGAATCGGACGCAGCCAGGTCAACCAGCATGTCCTCAATGTGCTCCTTGGTGCGGCCGTAGCAGGACTGCGCATCCATGTTCATCTTCTCAATCAGAGGCATGGACTCGGGCTCACCGTACACGGTAGCGGAGGAGGAGAACACGATGGAGTGGCAGTCAGCCTCGTCCATTGCGTACAGCAGGTTCAGGGTGCCAGCCACGTTGGTCTGGTAGTACCACAGCGGCTTCTCTGCGGACTCGCCCACAGCCTTCAGGCCCGCAAAGTGAATCACAGCGTCGGGGCGAACCTGCTTGAAGAGAGCCTTCATACCTTCGAGGTCGAGCAGGTCAACCTTGTGGAACTCGGGGGCGCGGCCTGCGAGTTCAGCGACGCGCTTGAGGGACTCCTCGGAAGAGTTTGCGAGGTTATCCATGACGACGACGTCGTGGCCTGCCTTGAGCAGTTCAAGTACAGTGTGGGAACCGATGTAGCCGGCGCCGCCGGTAACGAGTACCTTCATGATGTCCTTTCGGGCTTTATATATCCGGAAAAAGCGCTCCGGATGGGGGACAAAAGCTGTTGAGCTGTATCTAATAGTACAGCTGTGCACGGGGTGTAAGTACTGCGGGACACTGTGCGCTTGTGCACTCTGGTGTGAGCACGTGGGAGACGTTATTGAGGTGTGTCGACACTCGCTCCCACCTCGCTGTGTAGCTCGCCTCTAATCCCACCAGAAATACCACTGGCGGCTCTGGTGAATAAACTCCGCCAGCTGCTCAACATCTTCAAACACCTGGAACGGAAGATCGGAACAAAACGCGAACTGCTCGACCGCCAGATTCTTCGCCTCGACCGGGTCGGTGACGGGGCGTTCCACCAGAAACTCCAGGCAGTCAGCACCGTCAAGAGCCGCCGGGATGGCACCGTACTTTTCACGCCAGTAGTGGGTGAACGCCAGCTGCGTTTCGGCGTCCGGGCAGTCATTCCAGCCGCCGAAGGGCAGATACGCGGGAATATCTGCGGGGTCATCGGTCGGAATCTGTAGCAGGAGCATCTCGCCTTGATCCTCCTCATCCACAAGCTCATAGCGGAGCAGGGCACAAAGACACGGGGCGTCAGTTTCGGGCTCTTCATCGGGCAGAAAATCGGAGCTCATAAACTCGCCCATAAGTTTGTTGAGGTTGAAGTCGTCCGGGTCGTCCTCGTTAGCCTCTTCGCCGTCGTCCATAACCCGGCGCAGCTGCCGGGCAATGGCGGCACTACCGTACTCTTCGGCGGAGGCACCGCCTCGGGCGGTACGGTAACGCTCCAGAACTGCACGGGTGCAGGCACTCACCTGCTCGGGGGTGAGAGTCTCAACATCGTCAATAATGTCGTGCTCAAGGGACACCGCAATGACCATGCTTTCAAGCACCGTATCGTTCAGGTTCAGGAAGAAGGGGACGAACCCCTCCGTGCGCCCCAACTCTGCCAGCTCATCGTAACGAGCCATGGCATCAGCGGCAGGAGTGCCCGCCGGAATACGCTCGTGCGGGTAGGGGAAGAGGCGCGTAAAGTGCCGGTAGGTTTCGCTCATCGTCGACTCTGACTTAGCTGATTCGGGCATCTGAGTTCCTCTCTGAACTGTGCGGGTGGTCAGTCATGGCGGGGCGGTGTGCCTGGTACTACCAGCCTAACGAAAACCCGAGCAGCCCGCCCTGAAAATGGTCATCGTAGCCGCCGCGGATGCACGCCCAGCCCGTAAGAGCGGCGGAGAGGGAGCACAGGGCACAGAGAAGGGGTCGGGATGCTTCACACATCCCGACCCCTAAAGTTTGCAAAGGCGACCCGTATTAGTCCAGGTGCAGGCTAGTTCAGGTGCAGCGCCTCGTTCAGCTCCACGGTGTTCTTCGCACGCGGCAGAACCTCAATCGCACCGCTCAGCGAATTACGGCGGAACAGCAGGTTCGATACGCCGGACAGCTCCGCAGCCTTCACCACGCGCGCCTCCTGACCGGGCAGCAGAACGCTCACACGCGAACCGGCGGTCACGTACAGGCCCGCCTCAACCACGCAGTCATCGCCCAGGGCAATACCAATACCGGACTCCGCGCCCAGCAGGGAACGCTCACCAATCGACACACGCTTCTTGCCGCCACCGGAGAGAGTACCCATCGTGGAGGCGCCGCCGCCCACATCCGAGCCGTCGCCCACCACAACGCCCTGAGAAATACGGCCCTCAACCATTGAGGTGCCCAGGGTACCGGCGTTGAAGTTCACGAAGCCCTCATGCATCACGGTCGTGCCGGACGCCAGGTGCGCGCCCAGGCGCAGACGGTCGCCGTCGCCAATACGCACGCCGGCGGGAACCACGTAATCCACCAGGCGCGGGAACTTATCAATGTGGCTCACGCTCAGGTGGCCCAGCTTGCGCAGACCAATCGCGAGCTTCTGGAACTCGGCAGCAAGCACCGGGCCGTGGTTGGTCCACGCCACGTTCGCGAGGGTACCGAACAGGCCGTCCAGGTTCAGCTCGTTGGGGCGAACCAGGGTGTGGGAGAGCAGGTGCAGACGCAGGTACGCGTCGAGTGCGTCTTCGGGTGCCTCATCCAGGTTGATGGAGGCGGTGCGTACCTCGGTGCGGGCGTTGCGCGCCGGATGCTCAGCGACCAGGTCTTCCAGTTCGTCCGCGATAGACAGGTCGGGGGTCTGGGTCAGGGAGGGGGCAGGGAACCAGGCATCCAGGACGGTGCCGGCGTGCTCGCCGGAGACAACAACATTGACCAGTGCGACGCCGGAGGCGTAACGGGGAGTGTTTTCAGACATGCCTTCCATTATAGTTTTGGGGCTTGGCGCCCCTTCAAGACCGTCTCATATGCTCGATAAGGGCGCTGCGCTCGCGGGTGTGCGCGCGGGGGAACCTGTAAGGTTGAAGGATGAGCGTTTCCCCGAATACTTCTGAACGTCACCCGGTCCCGGCGCCGCCCCTGAACTTGGACGTGTCCATGCCCGAGCTGACGCGTGCCCTGCTGGATCTTGAGTCGGTTTCCGGTAACGAGCGAACGATTGCTGACGCCGTGCACACGGCGCTGTCGTTCTGCCCGCACCTGCACCTGACCCGTGACGGGGACGCCATTATTGCCCGCACCGAATTCCCGCCGCTGCCCGGCGCTGAGGGGGAGCGCACCCGCATTATTCTTGCCGGTCACCTGGACACCGTGCCCCTGCCCACCGTCGAGGGTTCCCTGGGTACCGTGCCAGCCACGGTGCGTGAAGAAGAGGACGGGTACGTGCTCTACGGCCGCGGCGCCACCGATATGAAGGGCGGTGTGGCGGTTCAGCTGAAGCTTGCCGCCGAGCTGACCGCGCAGGACACCGACTATAACCTGACCTACATTTTCTATGACAATGAAGAGGTTGCGAGCGAGCTTTCCGGCCTGGCGCGCCTGATTCGTAACCACGGTGAGCTCATCACCGACGCCGACTTCGGTGTGCTGCTTGAACCGACCAACGGCACCATTGAGGGCGGCTGCAACGGCACCATGCGTTTCTTCGTGCGCACCCGCGGCCTTGCCGCCCACTCGGGTCGCGCATGGCGCGGCGAGAACGCGATTCACGCCCTGGCACCGGCATTGGCGGCGCTCGCCTCCTACGAGCCGAAGACCATCGCGGTGGAGGGCCTGGATTATCGTGAGGGCCTGAATGCGGTGCAGATTTCTGGTGGCGTTGCCGGTAACGTGATTCCCGATGCGGCGGCAATGCACGTGAACTACCGGTTCGCGCCCGATAAGACCCTGGACGAGGCGGTTGCCCACGTGCGTGAGGTCTTCGCCGGTTACGAGCTGGACTTCGTGGACCTCTCCCCGGCGGCTCGCCCCGGCCTGGACACTCCGCTGGCGGCATCCCTCATTGAGGCGGTGGGCGAAGAGCCCCAGCCCAAGTACGGTTGGACGGATGTGGCGCGCCTGAGCGAAATCGGAATCCCGGCCGTGAACTTCGGCCCCGGTGACGCCCTGCTGGCTCATACCGATAACGAGCACGTGAGCTTTAGCCAGCTGACCCGCTGCCACGCGGATTTGCGTGCCTGGCTGCTCAGCGACCGCGACGAAGACTAGCCAAGATGGTGACTAGTCGCGGCGCTAATTCTGCCGGTGCTGACGCTACTATTTGAATTTAGGTGACCGTCAGGGGTTGACGGTCCTGCATGATATGAGATTGACATGAACTTTCTTCTGATTCTGCTTGCCCTGCTGATTGTGGGCATCACAGCGCTTTCCGTTGTGGCGCTCGGTGGTGAGCGTGCCGTGCCCGGTGCCGCGTTCTTTAGTGGCGTGGGCCGTGACGGCCTGGGCACCTTTGACCGCGTGGAGGATTTGAGCTTTATCGCTCCTCACGTCGGTGCTCCCGAAGATGACAAGGCACTTGAGAACGCACCCGCCGCGGAGGCTGCCGCTTCGACCACAGAATCTGCGGATGCTAACGTGGCTGCCGCTGAGCCGGTTCGCCGCGGCGCGGTTCCACTGGCTGACGAGGCTGAGAGCACCTTGAGCGCGCATGACTTTGTGGAGAAGCGAAAGAACCCGCAGGCTGAGGGGAACTAACGCCCGTGAGTGTTTCGCCTGAACGTAATAGTGCTTCCCCCGCGCATTCCCCCTCACATTCCCCCGCGCAGGATGCTGCTACCCCCGCCTCCGACAAGGAGCAGAGTGAGTCTTTTGATGAGCTCCTGACCTGGGCGTACACCGCCGCCGGTGAGCGCCTGCACCGCGTGGGGGAGCGTCTGCGTGCCCTGCCCGCGTGGCTGTCGGTGCTGCTGATTTACGGTCTGTCCCGCGTGTGGGGTTTCATCGTTTTTGCCGTGGTCGGTCAGCAGCAGTTGCGCAGCCCCTGGGGTCAGCACCTGGATTATTTGTCGTTCATTAGCATCTGGGATGCCGGCTGGTATGAGCAGATTGCGGTACAGGGTTATCCGAGTGAGCTGCCGGTGAACGCGGCGGGTGTGGTGCAGCAGAATCAGTGGGCGTTTTACCCGATTTTTCCGCAGCTTTCCGGTGCTATTAGCCATGCGACGGGCATCGGGTACTACCCGGTGGCGGCGACGGTTGCTCTGCTTGCCGGTTTCGCGGCGGCGTGGGTGATTTACCTGCTGTTTGAGGCGTCGTTGAAGGCGACCGGTTTCAAGAGTGAGGAGTCGCCTTCTGCGCTGTCCATGTGGGCTGTGGCGCTGGTGTCGTTCTTGCCGGTGGCACCGGTGCTTCAGGTGCCGTATGCGGAGTCGCTGAACCTGGTGTTCCTTGCCGGTGCGCTGCTGTGCCTGGTTCAGGGACGCTACGGTCTGTTGGTTCCTGTGGCTGCGTTGGCGTGCCTGTCCCGTCCGGTGGGTGTGCCCCTGGGCGCGGCTGCCGGCCTGTGGTGGTTTGCGTGCTGGGTGCGTTCGAGCCGCCAGTCCGGCATTGGCACGGCGTTTGTGCGTCATCTGGGGCAGCTGGTGAGCGCCCTGGTGGTGTGTGCGTGTGCGCTGGTGTGGCCTGCGATTGCGTGGTGGGCTACTGGTCGTGTGGATGCGTACACCGCCACGGAGACGGCGTGGCGCGGTACGCATTTGGCGCCGATTCAGCCGTGGCTGTCTCAGGGTTACCTGTACTTTGGGTATGCGGCTCCGGTGCTGCTGACTCTGCTGATTTTGGGTTTTATTGCTCTGTGTTTGAGCCCGCTGGCGCGTAGGGTTTTGGCGGCTCCGCTAAACCTGTGGTGCCTGAGCTATTTTGCGTATTTGATTCTGTTTTTGAATCCGCAGTCGTCGACGTTCCGCCTGTTGTTGCCGTTGTTCCCGCTGGTGATTGTGGTGGCGGCGGCGAGCCGTTCGCGGGCGTATCGTTGGGCGCTGTTGGTGGCGGGTGCGTGTGCGCAGTGGGGCTGGGTGGGCTGGCTGTGGCATTGGAAGCAGCTCCCCGGCGGTGGAGATTACCCGCCGTAAACCGAATATTGTGTCAGGGGACCGCCGGTGCGCTGCCGGCGGTCTTTTGCCATCTTAGCCGTGGGCGCAATGCCCCTCCGTAGCGCGGTATCGCACGCCTTCTGCTTGTCCAGAGCTTAAAGACACGTCCAGAAAGCGCCGCGGGTTCGGCGGTGCTGGCTCGGAACTGATAATCTATATTCTGTGTTTGGTATTAGTGGCACCGAGTTGATTATTTTGGCCATCATCACGTTCGTGGTGATCGGTCCCGAACGCATGCCCGAATACGCCCGACAGATCCGTGAATTCGTCAAGACCGTGCGCCGCATGGCGTTCGACGCGAAGGACGACTTCAAGGAGGCCCTGGGCGAGACGGGTCTGGAAGATATTAACTGGCGCCAGTACGACCCCCGCCAGTACGATCCGCGCGTGATTGTGAAGCAGGCATTCGCTGAGGATGACGCCGAGCGTGAGCGTGAGGCGAGGGAACGTGAAGAGGCGCTGCTGAAGGAGAAGGAGAAGGCTGAGAGCCGTTCCCTTCCGCGCGGCGCGTACGCCCCCTTCGACGTGGACGCCACCTAAGATTTTGAGATGAAAGAACCCCGCACCGGTGATGGTGCGGGGTTCTTTCTATATCAGCTTATAGAGGCTCAAACCTAGACGAAGAGCGGCAGGCTCTGACCCGCCCTCGACTCGCCAGACTGCAGTAGCTGCGAGGCGATGGACTGGATTTCCTCGGCGGTGGGGGAGTCGGGGTGACCCCACACGACGGGCATGCCGTCGTCGCCGCCGGTGCGCAGGTTCACATCCAAAGGGACCGAGCCGAGCAGCGGTACCGGGTAGGAGAGCGCCTCCGAAAGACGCTCAGCGAGCACCTGACCGCCGCCAGAACCGAACATGTCGAGCACGGTGCCGTCCGGCAGGGTCATTGCCGCCATGTTCTCGACCACGCCCACAACCTTCTGACCGGTCTGCAAGCTCAGGGTGCCGGCACGCTCCGCCACATCCACGGCGGCGTGCTGCGGGGTGGAAATGAGCACCAGCTCCGCATTCGGCAACAGCTGAGCCATGGAGATTGCAATATCGCCGGTGCCGGGCGGCAAATCGAGCAGCAACACATCCAGGGCGCCGAAATGCACATCCATAATGAACTGCTCCAGGGCGCGGTGCAGCATGGGGCCGCGCCACGCCACCGGCTCGTTGCCCTTGAGGAACATGCCAATAGAAATCACGCGAATAAAGCCGCCGCTGACCTTCTGCTCACCCCAACGCTGGGCGGGGGCGGGCACATCCACGGTCGGAGGAAGAATCAGGTCATCCAGGCGGGTTGGGGCATCGGTAATACCGAGCAAACCAGGGATGGAGAAGCCGTGCACATCCGCGTCAATAATGCCCACCGCAAGCCCGCGCGAAGCGAACGCGGCGGCAAGATTTGCGGTCATGGAGGACTTACCCACACCGCCCTTACCGGACACCACGCCGAACACGCGGGTCAGCGAACCGGGCGCGGTAAACGGGTTAGAACGCTCCGGCTTGAGCATCGAACGCAGGGCGGAACGCTGCTGCGGGTTCATCGCACCCACCTGCAGCTGCACGCGCTCAATACCCTCAACGGTGGCGGCGGCGTCACGAACCTGCTGCTCGATGGTGTTCTTCAGCGGGCAACCCTCAATGGTGAGCAACACCGTCACCTGCGCCCAGTGGCGGCCGGGAATCGGCTCGCCCTGCTCATCCAGTTCAGGATGCACGAGCGCAGTCTCAACCATGCCGAGCTCCGTAATGGGGCGGCGCAGCTCGGGGTCTTCAACGCGGGCAAGCGCCGCGTAGAGCGCGTCCTGTAGCGGGTTATCAGCGCTCACGGGCGGCCTCCCTCACGGGTGCGCTGTGCCTGCTGGGATTCACGGCTCTGAGGCTGGCTCAGATCGCCGCGGTGGGAATCCTGCACGGAGTCCTTCACGGAGTCCTTTGCCGGGCGTTCAGCTTTGTCAGAAGACTTCTCGGTACCGTTCTCGGCGCCCGCAGACTCCTTCTGCTCAGGGTTTTTCTCGGAGCCCTGCTCCTCAGCGTCTTTCTCTTCACCCTCGGAAGTATCGATATCGTCGATTGCCTCCTCCAGGTCCTCAATGTCCTCACTGATGTCCTGCAGCTGCTCGGCGTGACGCTCCTGCTCCTGCGCAATGTTCTGCAGTTCCTCAAGAATGTCACGCAGCTCGCTACGAACGAAGTCACGGGTCGCAACCTCACGCAGAGCAATACGCAGCGAAGCAATCTCGCGGGTCAGGTACTGGGTCTCCTCCAGGTTCTGCTGGTCACGCTTACGGTCCTCGGATGCCACCACGCGGTCGCGGTCATCCTGACGGTTCTGCGCCAACAGCAGCAGGGGAGCAGCGTAAGAAGCCTGCAGGGACAGCATCAGGGTCAGCAGGGTGAAGTTCAGGCTACGCGGGTCGAACTGCATCTCCTCCGGTGCCAGGGAGTTCCAAGCAAGCCACACGCCACAGAAAATGGTCATCCACATCAAAAACTGCGGGGTACCCATGTAGCGTGCGAAACCCTCGGTCATGCGGCCGAAAGCGTCCGGGTTGGGGCTTGCGAACAGCTTCGGCTTGCGGGTGCCGGGGGTGCTCAGCTGCGAGTCGCTGCGCTGCGGGCGGGAGTCGCCGCGCTCGCGGTTGCGTTCAGCGTACTTCTTCTCCAGGCGGTCCTTGAGGATGCGCGCCTTATCGATGCGGGGGTTCTCTTCGGTACGGTTTGCGTCGCGGCGGTTCGAATCAGGCAAAGCGTCGTCCTACCTTTCGTACGGGAGTTCCATCATCGTAAGTGCGCCAGTCTTCGGGCAGGAGCGCATCGAGCACGTCGTCGATGGTCACTGCGCCTACTAGGCGGTGCGATTCGTTCACAATGGGAACGATGGTCAGGTCGTAGGTTGCCAGCACGCGTGCCAGCTCTTCCAAACTAGCCTGGTCAGAGACAGGCTCAGTGTCGGTATCGAGGATGTGACCGATCGGCTCACTCGGCGGCACACGCAACAGCTTCTGCATGTGCACCAGGCCCAGGTACTTGCCGGTCGGGGTTTCCAAGGGCGGGCGGGTCACCATGACAGCAGCCGCCATCGCCGGAGGAATCTCTTCGGCGCGGATGTGCGCGAGCGCCTCCGCGACGGTCGCCTCGGGGGAGAGGATAATCGGCACCGGGTTCATGAGCGAACCGGCGGTACCTTCGTCGTATTCGAGCAGTCGACGCACGTCGTCTGCTTCGTCGGGTTCCATGAGTTCGAGCAACTTTTCACGCTGGGCGTCGTCCAGCTCGATGAGCAGGTCGGCGGCGTCGTCCGGTTCCATCTCTTCGAGGACCTGCGCGGCACGCTCGTCGTCCAGGTGCGAAAGAATCTGCACCTGGTCCTCGGCGGGCAGCTCCTGCAGAACGTCCGCGAGGCGTTCATCCTGCAGTTCGGCGGCGATTTCGACCATGCGCTTATCGCTCATCTCGTGGATGGCGTCCGCAAGGTCGGCGGGCTTGGAGTTCTCGTGGTTTGCCACGAACGCGGTTGCCGCCTGCGGTTCCACATCGGTGGAGAGCACCGCCTCGTCCCAGTCGACGATGAGGGTCTCCTTGGAGCGGCGGCGCCACGTGCTGGAGCCGGAGCTGACGCGGGAGACGAACAGCTCGGTCACGCCCCAGTCGCCGTTGCGGCGCTGCTCAATGGCGACGTCCTCAATGACGGCGTCACCGCTGCCGTCGAGCAGGCGCACACGGCGGTCGAAAAGCTCACCAACGATGAGGGTCTCAGAGTTGCGCTGTTCGAAGCGGCGCAGGTTCACCAGGCCAGTCGAAATGATCTGTGAAGCGTCGATACTTCGCACACGGGTCATGGGCATGAACACGCGTTTCTTGCCGAGCACCTCAACGATGATGCCGACAACAATGGGTTCGCTGCCCTTGGCGGGGCGGGCGCCCGCAATGGACGCGCCCAGGCCGCGTTTGAGCACGACGACGTCTCGGAGACGGCCGAGGCGGTCACCGAAGGGGTCAAAAACGTCGAGGCCCAAAAGGCGGGCAATGTAAATCTTGCTGGGGGTGCTGAACTTCGAATTGCTCACCTCTCTAGGGTACGCTCCACCGCGGGGATTCGCACTTTGAGGGGCCTATTTGAACAGGTGTTCTTATGCTCCGCTGATGCTACGTGTACGTGCCCTCTACATTCGCTCTATGCCGCGCCCTACGTCTGTTCTATACCGCGTCCCTACGCGGGGTTCTACGCAGGGTTCTACGCCGCGCCCCTACGCTGGGGGGAGAGCACTGACCGGCTCACCCCTCCCTGTTTTTGCCGGGCGGTAGAATAGGAGCCATGACTTCTAACCTGCCGAATATTCCCTCGACCCCGCCTTCTTCGTACTTGGCGTCGCGCCTGGCGCAGGCTCAGGGCAAGCCCCTACCCGCCGGTGAGGCAATCGCCTCCTTCGTTCGTCACGATGATGCGCTCGCCGCCTTTGACGTGCTCAGCGAGCAGGATTATCCGGTCACGGCACTGTACCTGGTCAATGACGGTATCCGCCAGGTGGAGTACCCGGTACAGCCCGGTTACGGTCGTGCCCTGATTTTCTCGGCGATTCAGGGTGCGTCGATGGGCCTGGTGTTTTCGGTGCTGTTGACTCTGACCGGTGACTCTTTTATGTCGGTGGCTCTAAAGTACGTGCCGCTGTCGATTGCCGTGTTTGTGCTCTGGCAGATGTACATTCTGCGCCGTGGCCGCGGGGTTCGATACCCGATGCGTACCGAGGCGATTCCCTCCCGTACCGTGATGTACGCTCTGCCGGAGTACGCTCAGGATGCACGCCGCGTGCTGGGTGCGCATCCTCGCTTCTCGGCGGCGGTTGCGGCTGCGCGTGCGGCGGCGGCCCCGGAAGCTTCGCAGGCGCGTGCCGCCCAGAGCACGGTCTCGATGAACGGCGCCCCGGTTCCGACCGGCGCCCCGAAGGCACCCTCGTACCGTGCGCAGGCGGGTAGTCAGCCGGCACCGAACCAGAATCTGCCCGAGCGTGATACTTCCGCGCAGGATGCGGTGGCTCAGAGCGCGGCGCAGAACATGCCCGCGCCCACCCAGCCTACGCAGATTGTTCAGCCCGCTCAGACTTCCGCGCCGGAACAGGCAAACACCGACCAGGCGAGCGACCAGAACACCACTGCCCAGAAGGCAGAGCCGCAGAAGCGCCCGGCTCAGCGTTTCGGCCTGCGCGTGGACGACCCGGAAGAATACGCGAAGCTGATTCAGCCCAAGCCGCAGCGTCCGACCCCGCGCCCGCAGGGCCTGCACGATAAGTCCTCGCACGATAATTCCTCAAAGGACTCCGAATAACCTCACGCCGCAACGGCGGTAACCGCCCCTAACGGCGGGAAATAAGCCGGGAAACAGGCAGAGAAGCAACATAGAAGACACGCGAAAGCCCCTCACCGAATCACTCGGTGAGGGGCTTTCGCTACGCATTGTCATCAGACCGTACTAGCCGGTACAGTCCGGCGGGAATGGTTAAGCCTCCTTAGAGAGCTTCGCCATCCACTCCTCAATGCCCTCAACGGTGCGGGGCAGAGCAGCGGACATGTTCACGTTGCCGTCCTCGGTGCAGAGCACGTCGTCCTCCAGGCGGATGCCGATACCGCGGTACTCCTCGGGAATGGACATGTCCTCTTCCTTGAAGTACAGTGCCGGCTCAATGGTGAAGACCATGCCCGGCTCCAGCTCAGCCCACATGTACAGCTCAGCCTTCGCCTGCGCGCAGTCGTGCACGTCCAGGCCCAGGTGGTGGCTGGTGCCGTGCGGCATCCATCGGCGGTGCTGGCCGCCCTCAATGGTGAGGGAAACCTCGGCAGAAACCGGCAGCAGGCCCCACTCTTCCAGACGGTGAGCCAGAACCTCCATTGCGGCGTCGTGAATCTCGTGGAACTTACGGCCCGGCTTAGCGACCTCGAACGCTGCGTCAGCTGCGTCCAGCACAGCGTTGTAGACCTTCGCCTGAACCTCGGTGAACTTGCCGTTCACGGGGAAGGTGCGGGTCACGTCTGCGGTGTACAGGGTGTCGTCCTCAACGCCTGCGTCCAGCAGCAGCAGCTTGCCGTCATCGACGGTGCCGTTGTTACGGATCCAGTGCAGGATGGTTGCGTTGTTACCGCACGCTGCGATGGTGTCGTAGCCCAGGTCGTTACCGTCGGTACGTGCCACGGAGAAGAATGCGGTCTCAACGACGCGCTCGCCGCGGTGGTGCGCAACAGCCTTAGGCAGCTCGCGCACGACCTCTTCGAAGCCCTTGACGGTCAGGTCAACGGAACGCTGCAGGTTCTCAACCTCGATAGCGTCCTTGATCAGGCGAGCCTCGGAGAGAGCCACGGCAAGCTCGGAGTCCAGCTTGTCAGCCTGCTCCAGCTCCACGCCGGTGTTGTAGCGGGAGGTGTCAACCAGCGCGTCAACAGCCGGGTCAACGTTGCGGACCAGGCGGATGTTCACGCCGCCCAGGCCCTGGTTGCCGGCGTTCTTGGTGATAGCAACCTCAAGCTCGGACAGGTCGCGGGTACGCAGACCGTAACGCTCGGAGAACTCCTTCAGAGTGGGGCGGGGGCCAACCCAGAACTCGCCGTAGCGTGCATCCGCGTAGAACTCTGCGGTGTCGCGGCCAGCCAGCGGGCGGAAGTACAGGGTGACTTCGTGGTTGGAGCCGTTGTCGCCGGTACCCTCTTCGACGGGCTCGAAAATCAGCACGGCGTCGGGCTCGTGGTCGATGCCCAGACCGGTCTGGTGCGCAAACGCCGAGTGCGGGCGGAAGCGGTAGTCGCAGTCGTTGGAGCGGACCTTCAGAGGGCCTGCGGGCAGGACGAGGCGCTCGCCGGGGAATGCCTTGGAGATCTTGGCGCGGCGCTCAGCGGCGTAGTCTGCTACGGGCTCGCGGGTGTAGCCGTCGTCTTCGGCAGGTGCCCAGTTTGCGGCAATGAATTCGGTGAACGCAGACGCCTTGGGGGTGCTGCGGTGGTCAGTCTTCTGAGCTTCGGTGCTCTTCTCATTGTTCTCAGTCATGGGTTAATCATAGCCTCTTCAATACTGGTGGGCAGGCGTTTTAGCGCTTTTGACCATAAGAGAGGGGGCGGTGGGTCAGAATATATCTTTGACCTGCGACCGGGTGCCCGATATTGTGCCGCCGATATTGGTAGGGTTGAATCAGAAGAGTAGATGACATGCCTTAAAACCCCGCTGAGGTGGCGACGAACTAGCAGGGGCGGGGAAGGAGAGAATATGACGCACACAGAACACCGGAATAGTGCACCTCATGCGAAGCAGGCACCGCGGCCCGCTGAATTGGGCGCGCCTGAAAACCTGAACCCTGCTGGGCGCTACGACCTGCATATTCACTCCGCTATTTCTGACGGCACGCAGAGCCTGACCGAGCTGGTGCCGCTGATTGCTCGCGCCGGGTTGGCGGGTTTCGCGCTGACTGATCACGATACGACGGCTGGGTGGGCGCAGGCTGCTCAGCTGGCGGATGAGTACGGTCTGGATTTTCTGCCGGGTGCCGAGTTCTCTTGCCGCTACCGTTACACCGACGGTGAGGGCCGTGCACGCACGAAGACCATTCACCTGCTTGCTTATGGTTTTGACCCGGTGGGTTCGGAGTTGGCGCACCGTGTGGAGGCGATTCGTGCCAGCCGTGCGGGCCGTGCGCAGGCTATTGTGCAGCGTCTTGCCGCTGACTATCCGCTGACCTGGGATGACGTGTTGGCGCAGGTGGGGGAGGGGAACACGGCGGTGGGTCGCCCCCATATTGCGGACGCGCTGGTTGCCGCTGGCATGGTGGCTGACCGTTCTGAGGCTTTCGCGAAGCTGCTGTACACGGGCAGCCCCTACTATGTGCCGCAGGATGCGCTGGACCCGCTGGAGGCGGTGCGTCTGGTGCGTGAGGCTGGGGGCGTGCCGGTGATTGCGCATCCGATGAGTACGATGCGTGGGCCCGCGTTGAGCCTGGAGTACCTGGGTTTGATGGTGGAGGCTGGCCTGGCGGGTGTGGAGGTGTACCACCGCGAAAACTCCGCGGAAGACCGGGTGCGTCTGCTGGAGTTTATTGAGGGTCAGCGTGCGGCGGGCCGTGAGGTGCTGGTGACGGGTTCGAGTGATTATCACGGCGCGGGTAAGCCGAACCTGTTGGGTGAGAATACGACGGATGCGGCGACGGTGGCGCGTATCCGCGAGCAGCTGGCGGCACAGCACTAAGACGAAAGTGTGGGGCGGGTTCCCTGTAAGGGAACCAGCCCCACACTCTTTTGTGTTGTCCTAAAGTGCCATATAACTATGTGGGTTGTATCGGTGAGTCCTCCAGCTGGCATGACGCAGTCTCAGATAAAGCGCATAACCACGAGGCAGCGAACTGGTATATCAGCTCGTGGGCTAGCGACTGCACTTTCACGGGAGTACGCTCAGACAACCCCTACGGGCCAAGCCAAGAAGTACCCCTAGAAAGAATCCTCGCTTCACTGTGGGGCTTCTATCTTGAAGGTGGAGCCGGACGTCTTAATATCATTGGAGCCAATGCACACGATGAGTGCCAAACACTATATGAGGGAAAGACAAATAAGCCAAAAATTCTGGAAGATCCATGGAAAATTTTCGTTAAATCTCAAATATATAATCCATACAGAATTGAAATTAATGAGCATGTGCGCAAATCAATAATTATTGAGAAGCCCATAGTCGTGGGAGATAAAGGTTTTAATCTCTAGATAGAGATCGGCTCCCTCCACTAGCAAATAGTGGAGGGAGCCATCTTTTTAGATTAGAAAGCACCTCGAATATCAGCTAGGCGCAATACCTCAAAAGCCTGTGTATGAGTGGCTTTAAAAGTCCAAGCTTTGAACCACAAATCGTCGACAGTTGCAACGCCACTAGGTAAATACGTTCGGCCATCCCCGGTAAATTCCAGCCAGACATATGCCCGATGCAGTTCTGAACCATAGGGGAGGTTGTGATGACGCTCCTCCCACGGATATACAGCGTCAGGAGGGTTCTTATCGGGCAGGTTCACTTTCGGGCTACCAGCTAGGCGGTATGCCATGATTACTGTCGTTGTATCATTTGCGGGGGCATCGTAATGGAAATTCCCATCACTCCAACCCCAGGTAATGCCCCGCTCACGAGCCCACATCACCACAGGAAAACGCGGGTCATCAGTCTTAATATCACCATACGGTGACTGAGTCGGAAGATTCTTCACATCAGGAGAACCCGACAGGCGATACAAATACTCCACAAACTGGCCTCGAGAAACAACACTGTCATTCTTGAAAAGCACATGCTTCTGGTATTCGGTAATTAGGCCTGCACATTGAGCCCATTCGAAGACAAGCTTACGGCTAGGTCCGCTACTCTCGTATCCGTAATCTGCTCGGTCGCTGCAGGTTACTGCGGGTTCGTTTGGTTGTGCGATAGGTGTAGCCTGATGGGGCTTAATCGACCCAATGGCATACGCCGGCACGCTACCGCACACCATGGCGCCTGCCAGCAGTACCGTGCCGCCGGCCTGGATGGCCCGCTTTGTGGGGCGGGCGAATAATTGTCGAAGCATCATAGCTCCTTCAAACTAAGGGGGGGCACAATCTTTGTGCGCCCCAATGAGTAGAACATCCTCAGCGTATCAAAAATCCTAACCTTCAGGTAGAGATTTAGGGAATATGCAATGAGGTGAAAACAAAAGAGTGTGGGGCGGGTTCCTATTCAAGGAACCTGCCCCACACTCTTAACGCGTAACTCTCACGAACACGTGGAAAAGACCGCCTAGACGCTCTCACGCGAGGCATGATGCTGCAATACCGCACCCGCAGCCGCCGCATCCAGCTGAGCAGCCACACGCGCCGCACGAGCCTTAGCCCGCGCCTGATGCTGACGCTGACGACGCAACTCATCACGCCCATCAATACGCATCTTCTTATCCACCGCATCCATAGACCAGTGACGCACAAACCGGCACGACGCACCCTCAACCGGCTGCGTAGTCTCCGTCAACGTATCCAACACAGCCTTCAACGCATGACGGCTCGCCGCCGTCAACGCATCACGACTCGTACCGCCGCGCACGCCCACCGTACGCTTCGGCGTGAACAGCACACTCGCCCCACGCGGCACACCACGGTACGCCTCAAAAGACGCCGGATCCACGCCCAGACGCTTAGCCATCACCTCAATAGCCGGCGGATTCTGATCCACACACACGAACTTACGGCCCAACTGAGCCGCCGCCGCACCCGTAGAACCAGAACCAGCGAAGAAATCCAACACCCAATCACCCGGACGGGAACTCGCCGCAATCATACGACGCAACAGACCCGTAGGCTTCTGCGTAGGATAACCCGTCTTCTCCTTACCCGTCGGCGACACAATCGTATGCCACCACACATCCGTAGGGAGCTTACCGCGAGAAGCCTTCTCCTCAGTCACCAGGCCCGGAGCCATATACGGTTCACGATCAACCTCCGCAGTATTGAAGTAATAGCTGCGGTGATCCTTCGCGTACACCAGAATATTGTCGTGCTTCGTCGGCCAGCGGCGCGTAGACTTCGCACCGTAGTCATACGCCCAAATCAGCTCATTAATGAAGTTCTCACGACCAAAAATCATGTCGCACATGATCTTCACGTAGTGCACTTCACGCCAATCCAGGTGCAGGTACAGGGTGCCGTCCTGCGCGAGCAGACGATGCGCCTGCTCAATACGCGGAGCAAGGAACGCCCAATAATCCTCAAACGAGTCGTTATAGCTCGCCAGGGTCTGCAGGGTGCTCGAATAGCTCTTGCCCTTAAAACCGGTGCGGTCACCCTTCTCAGAAGCCTCCGCGCTCAAGGTGCGGCGCGTCTGCTTCTTACCCGTATTGAACGGCGGGTCAATGTAAATCACGGTGAACGCACCATCGGGCAGCTCACGCAGATACTCCAGGTTATCTGCCTGCACCAGCAGCGACGGGCCCTGCGGGTCGAAAAGCGCCGAATCCGCGGGGGTCGCCTCAGCGGCAGGGGAGGGCACGGCGGGCACCGGGGATGCTGAAATACCCAACCCCGGCCCTAGCCTTCAGAACCAGCACGGTCAGCGCCACGGCCCTTACCGCGCGAACCCTCAGCACGGGAGCCTTCACCGCGAGAACCCTCACCGCGGGAGCCTTCAGCGCGGCGGCGGGTACGGCGGCGGCCTTCACCCTCCACCGGCTGACCCTCAACACGGCGGGTACGGCGACGCTGGCGAGGCGCACGCTCAGAACGTTCGGTACGCTCGGATGCGCCCTGCTCGGTACGCTCCGCACGCTCGGCAGAACGCTCGGAACGCTCAGTGCGCTTGCGACCCTCGGAGCGGCTACGGCGCTCGCCGCGGCCCTCACCGGAACGACCCTCGCGGCCGCCGTCACGGCCGCCGCGAGAACGGCGCGAACCCTTCTCACCGCTACGGCCACCCTCACGGGAACCATCGCGGCCACCGCGAGAACGAGCCGGACGGCCATCACGCGAGTCACGGGCGCTCTCAAAGAACTCATCGCCCATGCCCTCAGCCACACGCTCCTCGCGCGGCAGACGGCCCTTCGTACCAGCCGGAATGTTCAGGTCGTAGAACAGGTGCTCAGAGGAAGAGTAGGTCTCAACCGGCTCAGGAACACCCAGCTCCAGGGCATCGTTAATGACCTTCCAGCGCGGCAGGTCATCCCAGTCAACCAGGGTGATGGCGGTACCCTCATTGCCCGCACGACCGGTACGACCGGTACGGTGCAGATAGGTCTTCTCATCCTCGGGCACGCGGTGGTTAATCACGTGGGTCACGTCTTCAACGTCAATACCGCGAGCCGCCACGTCGGTAGCGACCAGAATGTCGACCTTGCCGGTACGGAACGCCTTCAGAGCCTGCTCACGCGCAACCTGGTTCAGGTCACCGTGCAGGGGAGCGGCAGCGAAGCCACGGTTCACCAGCTCCTCCGCTACGCGGGCAGCGTCACGCTTGGTCTTGGTGAAGATGACGGTACGGCCACGGCCGGTAGCGCGCAGAATGCGGCCAATCATCTCGTCCTTGTCCAGGTGGTGCGCACGGTAGACGACCTGGCGAATCGACGCCTTAGTCTTCGAAGCGTCCTCGGGGTCAGCGGCGCTAATGCGCATCGGCTTGGTCATGTACTGGCGTGCCATCGCAATGACCGGGCCGGGCATGGTCGCGGAGAACAGCATGCTCTGGCGGTCCTCCGGCAGGTAGCTGAGAATCTTCTCAACCGACGGCTGGAAACCCAAGTCCAGCATCTCGTCAGCCTCATCGAGGACCACGATCTTAACCTGCTTCAGGTTCAGGAAGCCCTGCTGGTACAGGTCGATAATGCGGCCGGGGGTACCCACCGCAACCTCCAGGCCGCGGCGCAGCAGCTCAGCCTGAGGCTCAATCGGCACACCACCGTACAGGGTCGCGACGCGGGCGTTACGCAGCTTCGCAGCAATCGCCAGGTCCTCACCCACCTGAATAGCAAGCTCACGGGTCGGAACCAGAATCAGCGCCTGAGGTGCGCCGGGGTACTCCAAATCAGCCCAGCCCTCATCGTCGCGGCCGACCACACGCTGAATGGTGGGCAGACCAAAGCCGAGGGTCTTACCGGTACCGGTCTTCGCCTGACCAATGATGTCCTGGCCAGACAGAGCCACGGGAAGAGTCAGCTCCTGGATGGGGAAGGGAGAAGTAATGCCAACCGCCGCGAGAGCGTCGCTAATATCCTGGCGAACGCCGAAGTCGGCGAAGGACTTTGCAGTCTGAGTGGTTTCCTGCGTGTTCGTTTCAGTCACTGGACCGTATCTTTCTACCCCTGCTCGGGGTGTGTTTCTCCCCGTAACGGGGGTGTACCAGCCAGCGCCCCAACGGTGGAGGCGGTGACGGGCGGGCGTCGAAAGCCGGCCGCGGGAAATTCTTACACGGGAAATTCTTGCCGAGACGCCGCCTGCACACATGGTTCATATTCACGGTTGATTCATGATGAAAAGGCGGTGCAGCCTCGGGGTCTTGAAAAAGGTACGACCGGTCATTCACTTAACCCCTCAATATTAACCCGGATTTGCTTCCGACGCACCCTCAAGCGGTTGTGGTGTGCGCCCGTGATGGGCGATATACCGCCCCAAAACCGGGTATCGTGAGGATTTTGTGCGGGCGGTTTAAAACGCAAACCCCCGCATTCGGCACGGCGTAACCATACGGCGCAGAAAGCGCACGCACACAGCGCACAAAGCGCGGTTACGCATCGTTGCGGATGCGGGGGAAAGCTAAAGCTATAGGGGCTCAGTCGGCTGAATACTTAGGCGCCGATGCCGAAGCCCACGTGGCGCTTGGCGTCGCTACCGAGTTCGACGTAGCTGATCTGGCCGCCGGGAATCAGGGTGGTGTTGCCCTTATCGTCCATGATTTCCAGGATCGAGCCGTCCTCGATGGCCTTGGTGACCTTCTCGGTGAGAATTTCCTTAGCCTCGCTGGTCTCAACAACGATTTCGCGGGCGATGTGGCGAACGCCAATCTTGATTTCCATGAGTCTCCTCGCAGAATAGTCCGGCGCCGCCAAGCGCGCGCCGGGTATGGGAACTGTCTTATCTAGCATCTACTCTAGCGTGAATGCGCCCGTCGGCACCGTGAACGGGCGGTACTTCGCCGGGGGCTAATAAAATACTCGCCGCGGGATGCGCAGAAGCAGGCGCGAAAACCGGTGCAAAACGCGCGCGAAAGTATCATCAAAAAGCGTAGGGCGGGGGAGCAGAAGCGCAGGGCGGGGGGAGGGGAGCGCTGAGGCTCCTCTAGGACTCCTCCACCTGAATACCGTAGAGAGTCTCCAGCGCCTGCACGTAATCCTCCGCGCGGCCCTCAGCCGCAAGCTTCTTGGCGCGCACCGTCGGGGTGTGCAGAAGAGACTTCACCATGCGGCGCATCGCCAACTCAAACTGCTCCGTCGCCGCACCGCAACCAAACTGGTTACGCACCTTCTCCAGCTCAGAATCCAGCACATCCAGCGTGTGCGAGCGCAGAGCAACAATCGCCGAGTCAATCGTGCGGGAACGCTGACGAGACAGGAACGCCGCTAGCTCAGACTCCACGATGCGCGTAGCCGTCGCCACGGATTCCTCAGTCTCCTCGGGTGCGGCGAGGCGCACCGATTCGAGGGTAATCAGTTCAACGTTCGGCAGGTCGGCAACCGAGGGATCAAAGTCACGCGAAAGCGCCAGGTCAAGAATCGTGTGGTGGCCAGCCGGAATCTGTTCGGGAAGCAACGGATCGGAACCGCCGGAGCAACCAATAATGACGTCGGCAGAAGCCATCGCCTGCTCCATGCCGTCCACCGGGACCGCAGAAACCTCGCGCTTCGCGGCGAACTCGGCGGCGCGACCCGAACGGGAATTCACCCAAATATCGGTGCAACCGCGCTCACGCAGAGCCGCAATGGTCGCACCCGCATAAGCACCCGTACCAAAAATCAGGGCGCGGCGGGTCGACCAATCCTTCTCGGCGACCTCATCCGCAAGATCCAGGGCAACAGACACAATCGAGCGGCCCTGAGCGCCAAGCGCCGTATGCTGACCCACCTGACGAGCCGTATGCGCCGCATGCTCAAACAGCTGCACCAGCTCACCCGGAAGAGCTACGCCCTCCTCCTGAGCCTTCGCCTGAGCGGCAGCCAGAGCACGGCGCACCTGACCGGCGATTTCGCGCTCGCCCACCACGGCAGATTCCAGGCCGGAGGCGACCGTCAGCAGGTGGCGTGCCGCCTCCTCATCCTCGAACAGGTCAAAGCTGGAGGCCACCAGCTCCTTATCCAGGCCGGAGGTCTGCGCAATCGAATCAACAATCAGCTCACGAACCATGGGGACATGGGCAGACACGTGCAGCTGAACATACATTTCAAGACGGTTACAGGTGGCAAGAACTACTGCACCCTTAACACCGAGCTGACGCGCTACATCCGCCGCCAGAACATCGGGTACGCCGGAGGCACCGGCGCTCAACGCAGCGACGGTGGTCAAATCAACGGTGTGGTGCGATGCCACAAATGCATAAGTACTCACTAGAGATTAATCATAACCACGCCGACTAAGCCCCTGTAAAGCTCATAGAACCTAAGTTCACGGCTCCACGTGGCTTAGCGGGTGCCACATAGCGGACAGGAGAGGGAGGTACCTGCAGGGTTATTGGGATGAGGATTCAAAAGCGGGGGAGGGGAGAACATCTCGGAATGTGATGCGGCGTATTCGGTGCCTCACCTGTGTATTCTTCGCGTCAACAAGGGGTCTAATAGGGCATATGCAGGGTGTCGGCAGAGTTCTAGCAGGTGCGAACTAAGGTGTCCCTCACCACTAAGAAAGTCACCATTAGGTAAAAGTCACCATGACAAAGTGTCGCAAAAACACCCACATAAACCTGTCACACTAGACACTATGAGCGAAAACCAGCACACCACTCCCGCGTCGGCAGAAGGCGCCGCACAGGCACCCGCCCTGCCCGCACACCCCACCGACGCCCAGCGACCCCTGCTCACCGACGAGCAGCTTGCACACCTACCCGCCAACCACCCCCTGCGCGCAGGTACCGCCGCAGACTCGCCCATGCTCCGCGCCCTCACCGGCCGCCCCTCCAGCCACCGACCCGTCTGGTTCATGCGCCAGGCAGGCCGCTCCCTGCCCGAATACCGTCAGGTACGCGAAGGCATCCCCATGCTGGACGCGTGCCTCACCCCCGACCTCGCCGCAGAAATTACCGTGCAGCCCGTCCGCCGCCACAAGGTCGACGCCGGTATCTTCTTCTCCGACATCGTTATTCCCATGAAGCTCGCGGGCGTCAACGTCGACATCGTGCCCGGTAGGGGCCCCGTGCTCGATCAGCCCGTGCGCACCCTCGACGAGGTGCGCGCCCTGCCCGAGCTCAAAGACAGCGACCTCGACCCCATCCGCGAAGCCGTCGCCGCCACCGTAGAAATGCTCGGCGACACCCCGCTCATCGGCTTCGCCGGCGCCCCCTTCACCGTCGCCGCCTACATGGTTGAAGGCGGCCCCTCCCGCGACCACCTGCGCCCGCGCACCATGATGCACTCCGACCCCGCCGCCTGGCACGAACTCGCCGCCTGGGCAGCCCGCACCGCAGGCCAGTTCCTGCGCGCACAGATCGAGGCAGGCGCATCCGCCGTGCAGCTCTTTGACTCCTGGGCAGGATCCCTCGGCGAAAGCGACTACCGCCGCTACGTGCAGGCACACTCCGCAACCGCCCTCGATATGGTGCGCGAATACGGCGTGCCGCGCATCCACTTCGGCACCGGCACCACCGCGTTGCTTCCCGCCATGCACGAAGCCGGCGCAGACGTCATCGGCGTGGACTACCGCTTGCCGCTCTCGGCAGCGAACACCCTGCTCAACGGCGCCGTACCCCTGCAGGGCAACATCGACCCGGCACTGCTTGCCGCAGGCCACGAAAACCTCTACGCACACGTAGACGAGGTCCTCGCAGAAGGCAATGCCGCCCCCTCGCACGTGGTCAACCTCGGCCACGGCGTACCCCCGACCACCGACCCGCAGGTGCTCACCGACCTCGTGGCATATATCCACGAACGCACCGCGCAGGCCTAGGATAAATAACGATAAATAGACGGCGCAGATGCCGGACACCCCCCCCCGGCATCTGCACCGAACATCTGCACCCCGAACCAACCACCACACCCGTTACCGCAATGGGCAACTCCACTGCAGGCAGACCAAAGGAGAACCACCATGGGCCACACCAACCAGGCACCGCACCGCACCGCACAGGTCAGTTCCTCCGCCGCGCCCCAGAACGCACGAGCTTTCACCCGCAACGAGAAGGCACCCACCGCCATCGTCATCGGCGGCGGCCCCTCCGGCCTCATCTCCGCACGCCGCCTCGCCGCAGCCGGTATGCGCGTCACCCTGCTCGAACAGCGCCACCACCTCGGCGGTGCCGTTGGTGCCCACGAAGTTGGCGGCCTTCTGCTGGACTCCGGCGCAGAATCCTTCGCAACCCGCAGCCCCATTGTCAGCGACCTCGTCAAGGAACTCGGCCTGGGCGACCAGATCGTCACCCCCAACTCCTACGGCTCCTGGCTGTACCTGCCGCAGGGCGCCCGTCGCACCCCCAGCACCGGCATCATGGGCATCCCCGGCAACGTGAACGATAAGTCGCTGATCCCCGTCATCGGTAAGAACGGTCTGCGCCGCGCCCAGGTGGATAAGTTCCTGCCCGTCTCCGCAGGCGAGAACGCGAAGACCCTCGGTGAGCTCGTGCGCATCCGCATGGGTCAGAAAGTGCTCGACAACCTCGTCGCACCCGTCGTCTCCGGCGTGTACTCCACCCACCCCGACAAGCTCGACGTCGATGCGACCATCCCCGGTCTGCGCGAAGCCTTCCGCAAGCACCGCTCCCTCGCCGCCGCAGCGCACGCTTTCCGCTCGGCAGCCCCCGCAGGCTCACAGGTCGCCGGTATTGTGGGCGGCATGAACCAGCTGTCCGAACGTCTCGTCGAAGACCTGTACGCCTCCGGTGTTCGGATCGTCACCGGATTCGACGTCATCGCCGTGGACCGCGACGAATCCACCGGCCAGTGGTTCATCATCCAGCGCCACACCACCGACGGCGAAAACACCCCCCTCTACGCCGACTACCTGGTGCTCGCCACCGACGGTCCGACCGTAGCACGACTCATCGGCCCGCACGTCTCCACCGCACTACCCGCCCTGGAACCCGGCCCCGAAGTCGCCCTCGTCACCCTCGTTGTTGACGCCCCCGCCCTGGACAAGCACCCCCGCGGCACCGGCCTGCTTGTCTCCGAACAGGCAACCGCCGTACGCGCCAAGGCACTCACCCACGCCACCGCCAAATGGCAGTGGGTAGCCGACGCCGCAGGCCCCGGACGCCATGTCGTGCGCCTCTCCTACGGTCGCGGCGGCGAAGACGCCCGCTTCTCAGAAGTGGCGCTCGCTGACGAACAGCTCATCACCCTCGCTCTGCGCGACGCAAGCCGCATGATGGATGTAGCCCTCACCCACAGCAACCTCGTCGACGCGGACGTCGTACGCTGGCGCGGCGTACTGCCCGCCTCCACCCCCGGCCACCGCGACCGAGTCAAGGAATTCCGCGAACGCGCCAGCGAACTCGGAACCCTCAGCACTGTCGGCTCCTGGGCAGCAGGCTCCGGCCTGGTCGTAACCGTCAAAGACACCTACGAGCAGATGGACCGCCTCATCTACCACGCGGCACAGGACTGGGAAGGCGTCACCTCCCCGAAGGTCGCAACCGCCAAATAACGGCACCGCAACCTCCCAAACCAGCCAACAACTAAGCCAAAAATTTGAGAAAACGCGCGGCTACGGAAGCCGCGCCTCCAGCACAGCGAACCCTCGCTGAAGAAAGGAACACACAATGTCTCACGATCACGCAGCACACGGCGGCCACGGTCACGGCGCAGGTCAGGGCGGCTACACCCACGCCGGCCACGGCTACGGCGGCGCCCCCAAGGGCTACGCAGTCCAGCACTCCGCAGCTGACGAAAACCGCCGCGGCCGCGAAGAAGGCGAAACCCTGCACTACGCCCTCTACACCGTGTTCGCACGCTCCGGCGCACGCCCCGCAGAATCCAACACCGACGAGGCACGCGCCGAGTTCGAGAAGGTCGCCGAGCAGCTCGCAGCAGACGGCGTGACCCTGCGCGGCATCTACGACGTCTCCGCAATGCGCGACAACGCAGACGTCATGATCTGGACCCACGGTGCAACCCCCGAAAAGCTGCAGGCAGCAGTCCGCAAGATCCGCCGCACCGCACTCTTCGCAGGCACCACCATCGTCTGGTCCACCATGGGCGTACACCGCGAAGCAGAATTCACCCGCAACCACGCCCCCGCCTACGCACGCGGCAAGGCACCCGAAGCATGGGTCTGCGTCTACCCCTTCGTACGCTCCTACGACTGGTACTACATGAACCCCGAACGCCGAGCAGAAATGCTCAAGAACCACGGCATGAAGGCAATCGACTTCCCGCAGATTCTGGCGAACACCGTCGCAACCTTCGGCATGAACGACTACGAATGGGTCCTCGCCCTCGAAGCACCCGAACTCGTTGACCTCGTCGACATGATGCGCCACTTCCGCAATACCGAAGCACGCCTGCACGTACGCGAAGAAACCCCCTTCTACACCGGCCGCCGCATCGGCGCAGACGAAGTAGCAGAGGTTCTGGCGTGAGCCACCAGCCGAACGACGGCGTAACCCTCAACGGCACGCTCCTGCCGGACGACGTGGTACCCAACCGCACCGACCCGGCGAACACCGCCTCCAACGGCCCTGCCGCGCTCAACGAGCAGACCCTCGGCGACTACCGAAGCGAACGCAGCATCACCCGTGACCGTGCCGAAGAGGCACGCCCCTACGACCTGGTGATTCTCTCCTCCTTCGGTGGCCCCGAGGGGCAGGAGGACGTCATCCCGTTCCTGCGCAACGTGACCGCTGGCCGCGGTATTCCGGATGAGCGCCTCGAAGAGGTCGCCACCCACTACCGCGCCAACGGCGGTGTCTCGCCGATTAACGAGCAGAACCGTGCCCTGCTTGCCGCGCTGCAGCAGGCGCTCGCCGAGCGCGGCCCGCACATCCCGATCACCTGGGCGAACCGCAACTGGAAGCCCTACGTGAAGGACGTGCTCGCTGAGGCTTATGAGGCCGGGCACCGCAACGTGCTCGTGCTGGCGACCAGCGCCTACCCGGGTTATTCGAGCTGCCGCCAGTACCGCGAGGACTACGGCATCGCGATTG
This sequence comes from uncultured Rothia sp., assembly GCF_916049665.1. Taxonomy (GTDB): domain Bacteria; phylum Actinomycetota; class Actinomycetes; order Actinomycetales; family Micrococcaceae; genus Rothia. The sequence continues at coordinate 31,825 of NZ_CAJZIE010000004.1, forward strand.
AACAGCTTGGTCTGGAAGGTCGCGTGCATGTGGGCAAGATTCGCCAGTTCTTTGACGTGCCCGGCTTCTCCCGCGCTTTCGCTGACGGGCTGAAGGACGGCCTCGCCACGGTGCGTGAGCAGCTTGCCGCACGCGATAGCGGTTCGCTGAACCCGCGCCTGCGCATCATGTTCTGCACCCACTCGGTGCCGACCTCCGCGGCGAACGAGGCTGGCCCTCGCGGCGTGAACTACGAGGGCGGCTCCGCCTACGTGGAGAAGCACCTGCAGGTCGCCCGCGCCGTGCTGTCGCTCGTGCGCGATGAGGCCCCGCAGCTTCTGCAGAACGTCGAATGGGAGCTGGTGTACCAGTCCCGCTCCGGCCCGCCGTCCATGCCCTGGCTGGAACCGGACGTCAACGACGCCCTGGAGGCGCTGCCCACCCCCGCCAACCCGGCGGAGGACGGCGAAGCCCCCGTGGAAGGCGTCGTGCTGGTGCCCCTCGGATTCGTCTCCGACCACATGGAAGTCAAGTGGGACCTGGACACCGAGGCTCTGGACACCTGCGAGCGCCTGGGCGTGGTCGCCGTGCGCACCCCCACTCCGGGTACGCATCCGGCGTACGTGGAGTCGCTGCGCCGCCTCATTGAGGAGCGCGTGGAGAACGGTGTTCCCGCCGACCTGCGCCCCGAACGTGAGAGCGTCCTCGCCCCGAGTGCGAGCGGCCAGTACGGCTGGTTCGACGAGTGCGAGCCGGGCTGCTGCAAGCCCGGCCGTGGTGCGGAGAAGCCGGTTATTGCCGAATACGCAGCCGGTGCTGACGGTGCTGATAACGCCGCTTCTGAGGCCAGTACTTCTGGGAACACCGCCGCCAGCCGCTCCGGTGGATGCGGCTCCGGCGGATGCTGCTCCCACTAACACCACCTGTAGCTCCGGCTCGCCCCAACACCCCATCACCGGGTGTGCGGGCGGGTCGGAGCCGCACTGCCTACAAGCCCACACACAGCTGCAGCGCACACAGCTGCATGCGTAGCTCAACGCACAGACACACGCACCTACGGGCTATCACACACATCACCGACAAGGAGAGATATGAGCCATCACGAGTACATCTTGGGCACCCGCGGGTCTGCCCTCGCCCTGACCCAAAGCCGTATCGCCGCCGAAACCGTCACCGCCCTCTACACCGAACACCAGGCACACCACGGTACCGCAGATGCCGCGGAGGTCGTGGACTTCACCCTGCGCACCGTCAAAACCGAAGGCGACGTGCTCACCGGGCCCCTGGCAACCCTCGGCGGCACCGGCGTATTCGCCGCCGCACTGCGCCAGCGCCTGCTCGACGGCGAGAACGCCTCCGAAGAAAACCGCGTGGACATGGCAGTACACTCCCTCAAGGACCTGCCCTCCGCACCCTGCCCCGGCCTGGTCATCGCCGCAACCCTCAAACGTGAAGACCCCCGCGACGCCCTCGTAGCACGCGACGGTCTGACCCTCGACACCCTGCCCACCGGCTCCCGCGTGGGCACCGGTTCGCCGCGCCGCGCCGCCCAGCTGCGCGCCCTACGCCCCGACCTTGAAATCGTGGACATCCGCGGTAACGTGGGCACCCGCATCGGCCGCGTCAAGGGCCTGGAAGAGCACGCCGGTAAGCAGGTTGTGCTCCGCCAGAACACCGAAACCTCCGAGCGCGCCGACCACGGTGTAGGCACCGAACGCAGCGGCGACTGCGACGCCGTGGTGCTCGCCGTATCCGGCCTCAAGCGCCTGGGTAAGGAAGAACTCATCACCGAGTACCTTGACCCCAGCCGCATGCTGCCCGCCCCCGGCCAGGGTGCGCTCGCCTTGGAAGTGCGCGAAAGCGAATTCGAGAACCCGGACCCCGCCGTACTCGCCGACCCCGAGGTGGCACGCCCGGTCCGCGCTCTTGGCCGCGCTCTGCTCGCCGCAAACCACCACGAAACCCGCCTCGCCGTCAGTGCAGAACGTGCCCTGCTGCGCCGCCTCGAAGCCGGATGCGCCGCACCCATCGGCGCGTACGCGCAGGTGGTTGAGGGCGACCTGGTGCTCAACGTCGTGGTGGCGTCCCCGGACGGCACCGACATGCTGCGCCACACCTCCGCCACCGCTGAGCTGGACGTGCCCGGCGCCGAACGCCTGGGCGTGCGCGTGGCAGAAGACCTGCTGCAGATGGGCGCCGCCGCCCTTGCCGGTTTGAACCTGAAGTAGGCGTCATGTCTGCCGCTAGCCCGCAAGCTGAGTCCGCACAAGCTGAGTCCGCGCAAACTGAGCCCCCGGAAATTGATACCCCGCGCACGGTTCTGCTGACCCGCTCCGCCGCACAAGGCGCCGCCTTCGCGCGCGCCCTCACCGAAGAATGCGCACAGAACGGGTTGGGGGAGTACCGGGTACTCTTCGCACCGCTACAGCAAGCACGCACCGTCAAGCCGGGCACAGAACACGCCGCCGCGCTGGAGGCGCTCGCCTCCGGTCACTATGCGTGGGTGAGCTTCACGAGCGCCAACACGGTTCGCGCCTGCGCGCAGCTGTGGGGTGACGAGTTCACCCGCGCCTGCGCGAGCGGGGGAGTGCGCATCGCCTGCGTGGGTGCGGCAACCGCCCGCGCTGTGCATGCTCAGCTTGGGCTGGCCGCGGATTTTCAGCCGAGCGTTCAGAGCGCCGCCGGCATGCTCGCGGAGTTCGGGCAGCCTACAACCGAGCCCGTCTCAACCGTGCCCGCCGCCGTGCTGGTTCTGGAGGGCTCCAACGCCCGCCCGACCCTACGCGAAGGCCTCAAAAACCTGGGCTGGGACAGCCACCGCTGCGTGCTCTACGACATGGTGCCCGCCGAACAGGTGGAGTCCGGAGAGCTGAGCCTCAGCGCCGCCCGCGCACTCGTACAGGGCAACACATCTGAGGCGAGCGCCCCCGAAACCCGCGCGCCGGATGTGCTGGTGGTGACCGCCCCCTCCCGCCTGCACGCCCTACTAGACGGCGCATCCGCGCTAGCCCCCGAATCCGTGCCGCCGGTGGTGGCGATTGGGGCGAGTACCGCCTCCGCCTGCCGCGCCCTCAACCTGCGCCACGTGCAGGCGGATTCGCCCTCCCCACAGGATTTGGCGCGCGCCGCCGCGTCCCTCTTGTAGGCGCGTCCCTCATCTAAGACTTCACATTATTTCGCAAGAATTTTCAGGAGAGATTATGAACCTCACCCGCCGCCCGCGCCGCCTGCGCACCACCGCAGCCATGCGCTCCCTCGTCGCCGAGACCACCCTGCGCCCCTCGCAGCTGATTCAGGTGTTCTTCGTGCGTGACGGCATCACCGAGCCGCAGCCGATTCGCTCCATGCCCGGCCAGCACCAGCACACCCTGGAGAGCATCATTCCCGCCGTGCGCGAGGCGTACGAGGCGGGCATCCGCTGCATCGACCTGTTCGGTATTCCCCGCGACGAGGATAAGGACGAGATCGGCTCGACCGCGTGGGATCCGCAGGGCATCCTGAACCGTGCGATTGCGGTGTGCCGTGAGGAGTTTGGCGACGACCTGGTGGTCATGGCTGACACCTGCCTGGACGAGTTCACGAGCCACGGTCACTGCGGCGTGCTGGTCGATGACGGCCACGGCACGCTTGTGGTGGATAATGACGAGACGGTGGAGCTGTACTGCAAGATGGCGGTTTCGCAGGCTCGCGCGGGTGCGCACACCGTCTCGCCTTCGGGCATGATGGACGGTCAGATTGCGGCGATGCGTGCCGCCCTGGACGAGGCAGGCTACGAGGACGTGTCGATTCTGGCGTATTCGGCGAAGTACGCTTCGGCGTTCTTCGGCCCGTTCCGTGACGCGGTGGAATCGACCTTCAAGGGTGACCGCAAGACGTATCAGCAGGATCCGGCGAACCGCCGTGAGTCGCTTCTGGAGGTGCGCGCCGACCTGGAGGAGGGCGCGGACATGGTGATGGTGAAGCCTGCCGGTAGCTACCTGGATATTGTGCGTGAGGTGGCGGAGTTTTCGCCGGTGCCGGTGGCGGCGTATCAGGTGTCGGGTGAGTACGCGATGATTGAGGCGGCTGCGGCGAACGGCTGGATTGACCGTAAGGCTGTGGTGTTGGAGTCGTTGCGTTCGATTCACCGCGCCGGTGCGGACGTTATTCTGACTTATTACGGTACGGAGGCGGCGGGCTGGCTCCGTGAGCTGGACGCCTAAACACCCTCCAACTTTTAACGCTGAGAAGCCACATGTGTTTCGAAAAGCCACGTCTTTGGTGGCTTCTCGAAACACATGTGGCTTTTCGCTGTTTTATTCTTGTTCTTCCGGTTCTTCAGTGACTGGTTTGTACCCCAGGGAGGTGCACACGATGTTGCCGTTGGTGAAGTACTCTGCGAGCTTTTCACGGTCGGCGGGGGAGCGCAGATTAGCCCAGCGTTCCTGCTCCAGGTAGAACGCAATCTGGGAGGTTAGGCAGACGACCCGCTCATCGTGCACCGCCACAATATGCCTGCGCAGCCACGGCATGCGCTTGGCGAGGTTCGGCGGAATCTTGGACGGCACCTTGATTTCTATCTGCCACTGCGACGGCTCGTAGAAGGTCGGCTTGATCTGTTCGGGGTTCTTCGGGAAGACGCAGAACTCCTCAATATCGGGGTAGCTGTACTTCTTCGCGGGTAGGAAGAGCCGCCCGATGTAGAACGAATCGGGGTTGAACAGCAGGTAGACCTTCAAATAATGCCAACGCAACGCTAACGCCGCGGAGACAGTAACCGCCAGCAGGATTGAGGCACCACCAATAGGCATCGGCGGCGTGTACAGAATTGTCCAACCGACCAGCGAGTAGAGGAAAACGATGAGTGCCAGCACCAACGCCACCACCACGGTCACGCAGAGCCCCAGGTAGAGTCTAGGCGTCGAACGTACCGGTTTGGCTTGGGGGTGAGCGTCCTGCGGAACGAAGAACGCGTCAATACGGTTCAATATTTCGCCCAGGACTCGGGGCATACCCGTGGTGTGGTTATCGAGGTTGAAGTAGCGGGAACTACGCCAAATGAAGCGGCTCCAGCACGCACCCAGATAGACCATGTAGAACGGCAATATCAGAGCGGGTATCAGGATGCCGTCACGGGCAATGTCCTTGTACAGCAGAAAGATGGACCGTGCGACAACGCAAGCCCACACATACATGACGGCGTGCAACCACGCCTCAAATTTGGATACGCCAGAAATACTGTCGAGTTCTTTCCGGGCGCGCGTGAGGTTGGAACGCAACTTATGTTTGGAGAGCGGGTCACCGTCTAGGGAGCGGCGTTCGGCGTACCTCATCGCCTTGTCTACGGGGGAGCCTTTGTAGAAAACGTGCAGCCGCCTCGCTTCTTCCTTGCTCATGGTTGAGGAGTAGGCGATATCGATTGCTACGCACACCACCAGGTACAGCAAGAAGGCGATGAGCCATATGTAGCGTACCGGCTCTAGGGGTATCCCCAAAGCGCTTAGCTCCATAAGTTGTCCTCTCTACAGTGTTATCGGTGATGATGTGTGGCTTCTCGCCGGGCGCTAATTCACGGTACGGAAGGAGGCGATACGTGCCGCCTCCTTTTCCGTCAGTTCGTTCGTCGGCTTGTAACCCAGCGTGAGGCAGGTGGCACGCCCCTCCACAAAGTACTTCTCCAACAGCTCACGGTCGGCAGGGGACTCCACATCCGCCCAGCGTCCCTGTTCCAGCTTGAACGCAGCGTTCGCAATCAAATGGTCGATAGAGCTATCGAAGAACCCAAAAGTCTCGTACGAATCATCCGAGAACGTGACGACGAACTGCCACCCACTAGGCATGTCCTCCTGAGGGTTCGTGTCCTCGCCATACCAGGGGTACACCTTGAACCGCTCAATATCGGAGTATTTGTACACCTTCGCAGGTAGCAGGAAACGTCCTCTCTTCACCCGGCCCAGGGTGAACCAGTAGTATGTGCTGACCATAGACCACAAACATAAAGCTGCCATAACGTACGGGACCCACATGAGAATAGAAGGCAGCCCAATATCGGATGTGGTATACGTGTGCATGTTAACCTTCAACAGGGAATTCAGGTATAGGATCAGGCAGAACCCACTAGCGGGAATAGCCACAGCGAAAAGAATCATGTGCCCCGTCCCAAAACTAGTGATCGGCTGCCTCAACGACGTGTCCTCAATCCGCTGGAGCTTAACACGTCGGGGCATAACACGGCGGAAGAGGTTACTCAGCTTCTCCAGCGTGTTGATGTAGATTGCGGGCATGCCCAGGTGCCTGTCCCATGGGTCGAAACCGCGTGCTTCACGCCAGCCTCGGCGGCCCCAGCCTGCCGCCCAACACGTCACGACGAAGGGCAGAAGGAGGGCAGGGATAAGGTTGCCTTCATACACCATGGTCCAGTACAGGACGAAGGTCGCGTAGGTGATAAAACATGCTGCGGCGTACAGGAGGAAGTGCCCTAAATCCATAGTGACGCTGGAGCCCTTGATGCTCTCCAACTGGGCTTCGGCCTTGCGGATTACTTTTTCTTCCTGCTCGGGGGTGAGGGGATTTCCTGCTTCTGCGCGCTCTTCAATCTTTTTCTTTGCTTCCTCGATGGGGGAACCCATGACTGAGATATAAACTTTGCGGGCTCGTTCGGCGTCAATAATCGTCGGGTAGGCGACCTCCACCAGCAGGCAGCACGCTAGGTAGATGAAGAACGCCACTAGCCATACGTTGCGTACCTGCTCCATGGGCAGGCCGAGGGCGGCAAGGTCCATGAGTTGTCCTCTCTACGGGGTATCGGTGATGGTGTGTCTACGGTGCTGAGAAGCCACATGTGTTTCGAAAAGCAACATAAAACGTGGCTTCTCGAAACACATGTGGCTTCTCGCGGTATGTGGGCTACAGGTTTACTTGTACTGCGCCTTCTGGAAGGATGCGCGGCGTGCCGCCTCCTCCGCATGCTTACCTGCAGGCTTGTAACCCATGGTCGTGCAGATCACGCGGCCGTCCACGAAGTACTTCGCCAACATTTCACGGTCCGCCGGCGAGTCCAGCTGCGCCCAGCGTCCCTGCTCAATGTTGAATGCAATCTGCGCCACCAAACAATCAATCTGGTGATCATTCAGCGAATAGTTGTGCTTGCGGCCGCCGGGAAGCAGAATCTCCAGCCTCCACTGGCTCGCGTCCTTCGGGTTCAGCTTGATCGCGTCCGGGTTCTTCGGGTACACGCGGAACGCGCGAACATCCGAGTAGGGGCGGGACTTCGCCGGAAGGAACAGACGCCCAGCCTGGAACGAATCCGGGTTGAACAGCACGTAATCGCGGTTATACATCAGTAGCATAATCAGCAGCGGAATGTACGCCGCCGCCAAGAACCAAGAAGCGTGACCGATATAGATTGCTTCCCAATCCTCGTCGATGCTCCAGCCCGCCAGCGAAACCAAGAAGACCGAGGCGAGCAGGAACGCAATACCACCGAGGATCCAGTAGGCGGTGCGGTCGTCACGAATCGGCTCCACGCCCGGCACCGTGCCGCGCACACGGAACGGTGCGCTCAGCTTACCCAGCGTCGCCGAGTAGATGCGCGGCATGCCCAGCACACGGTCGTCCTTGCTGTATCCGCGAACTGCACGCCACTGACGGCGGCCAATACGCGCGCCCAGGTACACCATGAGGAACGGCAGAATCAGCGCCGGCAGTACAACGCCGTCATACACGATATCCCAGTACAGGCTGAAAGTGGAGACCGCCACAATCCAGCCCCACAGGTACATGACCACGTGGAACCAGCCGCTAAACACGCCGGCGCCCTCAATGGAATCCAGCTTCTTCTTCGCCTTCTTCGTGGCGCTACCCTTACGGGAGGAGCTTAGCGGCGCACCCATCGCGGTGCGTTCCGCGGTGGCGCGGCGCGCCTCATTAACGGGCGAGCCGGACACCTCAAGGTACAGTTCGGCTGCCTTCTCCTTCTTGATGGGCACCGGGTAGGCGATATCCACCAGCAGGCACAAGCCCAGGTACACCATGAAGGCGATCAGCCACACGTCGCGTAGCTGCTCCATAGGCAGTCCCAGAGCGCTCAGATCCATGAGCGGCTCACCTCCTTACGTCTCTCGAACCCCTAAGCGGATGCGGCAGCAGCTGCGGCAGCCGGAAGAGCCGAGATGATACGGTCCATCGCCTCATCATTGTGGGCGGCAGAAACGAACCATGCCTCGAATGCGCTCGGCGGCAGGTACACGCCGGATTCGAGCATGGAGTGGAAGAACGCGTTGTAGCGGCTGGTTGCCGAGGCCTTGATGTCGGCGTAGTTGTGCACGCCCTCCTGAGAGGTGCCGAACGCGACCGAGAAGAGGTTACCGGCGTTCTGGATGGAGTGGTCCACACCGGCGGCGTTGAACGCCTCGGTCAGCGCCTGCTGCAGCTGGGCGCTGCGCGAATCCAGATGCGCGTAGACCGCTGCATCAGCCAGGGTCAGGGTCTTAATGCCCGCCGCAACGGACAGCGGGTTACCCGAGAGGGTACCAGCCTGGTAGACCGGGCCGACCGGCGCCAGGTACTCCATGACCTCACGCTTACCGGCCAGCGCCGCGATGGGCATACCGCCACCAATGACCTTGCCGAAGGTGAAAATATCGGGAACCCAGCCGCCATCCTCGGGAGCCGCGTAACCCCAGTAACCAGCCGAAGACACACGGAAACCGGTCAGCACCTCATCAAAAATCACGAGCGCACCGTTGGCGTGAGCAATCTCGTGCAGGCCGCGGTTGAAACCGGGCTCGGGGGTCACCACACCCATGTTGCAGGGCGCCGCCTCAGTAATAATTGCGGCAATCTGACCCTCGTGGTTCGCGAATGCCTCACGTACAGCGTCCAGGTCGTTATAGGGCAGAACGATGGTCTCCGCGGCGGTTGCGGCAGTCACGCCAGCCGAACCCGGCAGCGCCAGGGTAGCCACACCCGAACCAGCCTCGGAAAGCAGCGCATCCACGTGACCGTGGTAGCAGCCCGCGAACTTAATAATCTTGTCGCGACCGGTCACACCACGCGCCAGACGAATCGCAGTCATGGTCGCCTCAGTACCGGTCGACACCATACGCACCTGATCAATAGCGCCGGGAATCGCCGCGTTAATACGGTTGACCACCAGCTCAGCCAGCTCAGCCTCCGGCGCGCTCGCCGCGCCAAAAGACAGGCCGCGCTCAGCCGCCTGCTGAACAGCCTCAACCACCTGCGGATGCGCATGACCCAGAATCGACGGACCCCACGAGCAGACCAGGTCAACGTACTCGTTGCCGTCCGCATCGTACAGGTACGCGCCCTTAGCCTTCGCCGCAAACGCGGGGGTGCCGCCCACAGAATTGAAAGCACGCACCGGGGAATTCACACCACCGGGAATCACCGCGCGAGAACGCTCAAACAGCTTCTCGCTGGCTTCGTGGTGCAGCGGATGGGTAGAGGAAGGAGTCATCGTATCGGTGCCTTTCAAACGAGACGGCGAACTAAAGAATTACAAGGGACGACGCACGGCAGGCGACAGAGCCCGCACGTTACTAACGTCCCGTACCCTAACCATCATAGGCGCCACAGATGAACCGCAGGTGACAAGCACCTGAACGTACCGAAAGGTGACGATAAAACACAACAAACAAGTTAGGGAACAGAGAGGATGCGCAACGCGCTAACGCAGGTGCCGGTCAGTATCCAGGCGGTTGAGCACCTGAGTGTCCTGATCGAACAGCCAGTTCTTATCAAAGAGCAGACGCACAAACGCCAGGCCCATACCCAACGCCATGAAAATCAGCAGGGACTGCACGAAACCGCTCGCCGCCGAGTACATGTCACCGCTAGCAAAATGCGACATCGAACGGTAGAACGGAACACCCGGAACCATCGTCACCACCGCCGGAACCGACAGGGAAATACGCGTGTACTTACGCTGATGCAGCGGCGCCACAATCTCAGCCAAAATACCCACACCAAACACGGCAATCGTCGCTGCCATATGCGCGGGCATGCCCGCCTCCACCATGTGAATACGGGCGGGGTTCGCCACCGCAGCAATCAAACCACCCCACACACATGCCACGGGGGAGGCAGCAAAGAGCATCGCGAAGCCAGCCGCCGCAACACCCGAAGAAAGCACCTGCAACACCAAATACAGGGTCGGGTCAAGGTTAAGAGGCGCAGGAGCCGCCAACGGCAGGTGGAAGAGTGAACCCAAAACCCACACCGCAAATGACGCACTCAGCAACAACAAACCCACATAGGTTAGACGCGAAATACCCGCCAAAAAGTCCATGCGGGAAATATCGAGCATGCCCGTCACCATGGGGAAACCGGGCACCAAGAACAGTACCGACGAAATGAAACCAATCATATGGTTCGGGCTAATCCAACCCACCGCGACCAGCACATTAACAATCGCAATGTACAGGCCCGCCGCCAGGAAGCCGCACGCCATCCACGTTGCCAAATGGCTCACCCCGCGCTTGAGCAGGGTCGAACGCAAAAACTGGCCGGCACCCGCCGCGAAGAACACCACCGTGCACTCCACCAGACCGCCACGGTTCAGGAACGCGAACCCGGCACACGCCACCGCCGACGCCAACGCCAGCATCCAGCGGGTGTACAGCGGCTTCGCCGAATCGATAAGGTCCAGCTCGGCGTTCGCCTCCGCAGGGGTAATCTTCTCGGGCAGCTCAGAAATGAACTTACCCAACTGATCGAGCTTATGAGCGTTAATGCCCATCGTGCGCTGCTCAGCCACCTCGGTACGGAAATTACCGTCAGTGTACGAAGAAGTCGAAATCTCGGTGAAGGTCACCTGCGCGTGATGCTCCTTCAACCCCACAGCCTTCGCCAAACGCGCCATTGACGCCTTAATACGGTACGCGCTCGCACCCGACTTCATCAGGATGCGGCCCAGGCGGAGCACCACCTGCGACTGCGCCACCAAGTGCTCATGAGCCAGGCGGGTAGACCCCAGATAAATACTGCGCGTATTCGTGTCAGGGTACGGCTCGGTAGTGCGGGGCTGATCATCCATGAGAGGCCTTCCGGGTCGTGCTATTCACGTGCTATACGTGTAGGTGCGGTTACCTTCTAGCATAGGGGAGAAGCCCAAGCGGGGATAGTGTCAGCCCGTCAGTAAAGGCGGATGCGACGGGCATGCTGAGCGCAGACGGGAGGGGCTGCGGGGTGCTTATATTCGGGGCAGGTTTAGCGGATCAGGTTTAGCGGCGCAGGTTTAGCGGCGTACCGGCCAGCGGCCGTCAATGACCTCAGATTCCTTACCCGGCTGCGTACGCAACCACGCCTGGAAGCTCGCCGCCTGCTCCGCCGCCCACTGAATCTGCTGCTCGTGCAGCTGGCGCGCATCCACGTTGAGGACCTCGGGGAACTGCTCGGTCAGCTTCACCAGCAGACGCTCCGCCGCCAGAGCATCATCTGCGGAGGTGTGCGCATTCTCCAGGGAGACACCGTACTCGGCGGCGAGAACCTCAAGGGTGCGCTTGCCGCGCTTACGCGGAATCACGTGCTTATGCAGAACATACGGGTCGAGCACCACACCCGGCGGCAGCTCACCATTGGCAATATTGTGGCGCAGCATCTCGTGGTGCAGCACCGAGAAATCGTAGGCGGCATTGAACGCAATAATCGGCACACCGTCAAGGTTCAGCGCACCAATCGCGCCGGCTAGCTCCCACACGACCTCGCGGGCGGGACGGCCGTGCTCACGCGCGTACTCGGTGGTGATGCCGTGCACGGCGGCGGCACCGGCGGGGATCTCAACGCCGGGGTCGGCCAGCCACTCGCCACGGCGCACCACATTACCCTGAGGGTCCAGCAGGATCAGGGAAGCAGTCACGATGCGGGCGGTGGTGACGTCCACACCGGTGGTTTCAAGGTCAAAAGTGGCGCGCAGGCCGTTCATCCAGGTCATGCTATAAGACTAACCCAGCGGAGAAGGAGGCGCGCGTCCGGTGGTCATTGCCACCCCGACCGGTGAGCTGGAAGCTGGATATAGATATGGGACATCCGTCAAAGGCCTGTAAGTTGGGCACTCATTGGAACGAGAGGGGAGGCTATACATGTGGTTGCTTGTGCATTCGAATACTAAGAGGATGATGAGAATGTGATTTTTGATTCAATTAAATATATTTTTAGATACTTTAATGTTTTCAATATTCGAAAATATGTGCAGCTAATAGTTATATTTTCGAATATATTAGTGTATAGTTGTGGGCATGGAATTTAAGCTAGGTGAACTTTTCTGTGGCCCCGGTGGCCTTGCCATTGGCGCAACTCGCGCTTCTATCTCTGACCCCGACTGGAAGATTGTTCACCAGTGGGCGACTGACTACGACGAAGATACTTGCAATACTTACCGCCAAAATATCTGCCCGGATCGCCCCGAGTCTGTAGTGCATGCTGATATTCGAGAGCTCGACTACTCCGTGCTGAAAGAGCTGGGCGATATTGATGGTCTAGCCTTCGGCTTCCCTTGCAATGATTTCTCCACCGTGGGGGAGCAGAAGGGGCTGGATGGCACCTACGGTCCGCTTTACACCTACGGAGCAAAGGCTTTAGAAATGTTCCAGCCTCTGTGGTTCCTTGCCGAGAATGTCGGTGGACTCCGTAGCGCTAACGAGGGTAAAGCTTTTAACCAGATTCTCGAAACCTTTGAGAAGGCGGGCTACAAGCTTGTAACCAACCTATACAAGTTTGAAGAGTACGGCGTTCCTCAAGCACGTCACCGAATTATCATTGTGGGTATTCGTAATGACCAGGATGTAGAGTTCAAGGTTCCCTCTACTGAGCCTTATCGCAATCATGATGTGTCGGCTCGTACCGCATTGGAGCAGCCTCCTATCACTGCTGAGATGACTGGTACCGAACTGACTAAGCAGTCGCAGGTCGTTCAGGAACGTTTGTCATACATTAAGCCGGGACAGAACGCTTTCACTGCGGATATTCCTGAGCATCTTCAGCTGAAGGTTAAGGGCGCGAAAATCTCTCAGATTTATAAGCGTCTTCACCCAGAAAAGCCCGCTTACACCGTAACTGGCTCTGGCGGCGGCGGTACTCACATGTACCACTGGGAAGAGAACCGTGCGCTCACTAACCGTGAGCGTGCACGTTTGCAGACTTTCCCCGATAACTACAACTTTGCAGGTAGTAAAGAGTCTGTTCGCAAGCAGATAGGCATGGCGGTTCCTGCCGAAGGAGCCCGTGTTATATTTGAAGCGATTTTGAGGACGTTTAAGGGCGAAGAATACCCTAGTCAAGAAGCCTCCTACTAATTAAAGAAACTGCAAAGGAGTAGTTTGTATGGCTCGTAATACGTGGTGGGTTACCCGCCCCAAGCGTAGTCTGCCGCCCGTTCCCCGCTGTCTGATGGCAATTGCTCTTGAAGCAGAGGGCAAGGTCTGGAAAACGACTGATAAGACAACGGAACTGACCATCGAAAAGAACCTGGAGCTTGCCGGTCTTAAAGCGAAGGGAAAACGTCGAGATCAGACTGGTGGCGGGGCCCGCACGTATCGAGCCTGGCTGAAAAGTCTCGGCCTTGTCTTTATGGATGAGGACGGGAAGTTCTGGCTAACAGACGCTGGAGAAGCACTGGTAAAGCAGGAAATGCCTCCTCTTACGGTGCTCAAGAAGCAGGTTTTGGATTATCAGTTCCCCAGCGCCTTTACCTACAAGGGGCAGTCTGCTGTCGATTCACGATTCAAGGTTCGCCCTTTCGTCTTTCTTCTGCAGCTTCTTCTGGACGAGCGTCTTGAAGGCTACCTGAACGAGAAGGAAGAAATCGGGAAAATCGTCATCGCACATGGCGTATCGAATAAGCAGTCGTGTGTGGATGACGTCGTATCTCGTATCCTTGAACACCGTCGTATCGGTGACGAATCCCTGGAAGAGAACTATGTAGAGCTCTATGCCACCCCTAGGGCAGCTCCTCTTTTAGAAAAGATTTTTGCGAATCACGGAGACATCGCGAATACCTGCGGCAACTGGCTGGGGTACACCCAACTTATCGAACGTTATAAGGGTATCTGGACGATTGCTTCGGGTGCTGAAGATGAAGCACGTAAGCTCGTTGAGGAGTACTCATCGAAAGTGCTAGTCGCTAAGCCTTACGATGAGGAATATTTCCAACGTCGGTATGGTTTGCGCCCGGGTAAGTTCAGGGACAACCGGCGTCGTGAAGGGACTGGTAGCGTTTCATCGAAGAAGATTGAAGAAAAGAACGTCCTCCTAGTTGCTGAAAAATACGTGGCTGAGCGTCTTATCAATCGGGTGGATACCCAGCTTATCGCTGATATCGCAGCGGAAGCGGGCGTTTCTGCCGTAGAAACCGAACGTATTCTTTCCGCTAAGTACCCGAATGGTCTTGTTGATTCCTTCCTCTCCGAGTACGTACAGATGGCCTTTGAATCACGCGATAGGGCTACTGAATTTGAGAAGGCAACGACCTCAATTTTTGCCGATATTTTTGGTCTTTATGCTGAACATATCGGTCAGAAGGGCATTGTTCCTGACGTGGTCATTGCCTCTCGTGAAGAGGGCTGGTCTGGCATTTTGGACAGTAAAGCATATGCCAAGGGATACAGCATCGGACATGACCACCGTAACCGTATGGTCGAGTACATCGAACGGTACCCGAAGTATGGCCCTGAATTCGCGGCGCTCGCGTTCTTCTCGTATGTGGTTTCTGACTACAAGAATTCGGTAACTCCTCAGATTCGTCTTATCTCAGAGAAATCTGGAGTTCCTGGATCTGTGATTACTGCACGCGATATTGTGCGTATGGTGGAACGCCACAAGAAGAAGCCATATACTCACGCGGAGATTCGTGAAATCTTCTCGTTGAACCGCGCAATTACTTTCGAAGATATTGGATAGGAGTAACGCTCGTAAAACATGAGAACGCTTAGAGCTATTGACTTATTTACAGGGGCGGGTGGTCTTACCCTAGGGTTCCATAAAGCGATGGAAGATTTAGGGATAGATTTTGAAGTTGTTGCCTCTGTGGAGCTTGATAAAGACTCAGCAAAGACGTACGCAAAAAATTTCAGCCCTGATAACCAGTACGTTGGAGATATTGGTGTTTGGGTTCAAAGTAATGAAATCCCTGAAGCGGATATAGTCATTGGCGGTCCACCGTGTCAAGGATTTTCCTTGCTAAACAAGAAGACTGCGCCTGACCCTAGGAATCAGCTATGGCAGGAATATATTCAAGTAATTCTGAAATCTAAGGCAAAGATTTTTGTGCTTGAGAATGTCCCTCCATTCCTGAAATCTAAGGAATTTGAAGAATTTTGTTCTTTGACTAATAAAGGTGGTCTTCTTGAAGGCTATTCTATCTATTCTCGAGTTCTAGACTCATCGCTTCTAGGCTCTCCTCAGAAGCGTAAGCGAGGAATTATCGTCGGATATCAGAAATATCTTGAGGAGCCCATCGAATTTGAGGAGTGTGAACCTCGAACTCTTCAAGATGCCTTCCAAGGGATACCGCTAGAAGTCTCAGGTATTAACTTACCTGGTAATCAAGAGTTCTACAGGACAGATGCGTTACACCTTGGGCGGAACTATACTGACCTGTCGCTTGAAAGGTTTAAGCACATTTCCCCCGGTGGCAATCGATTCGATATACCAGATGAGCTGCTCTCTCCCTGCTGGCGCAAGCATAAGACCGGAGCAGCGGACGTGATGGGACGGTTATCTTGGGACAAGCCGTCGGTCACTATCCGTACTGAGTTCTTTAAACCTGAGAAGGGTCGGTATATACACCCTACTGAAGACCGAGCAATCACACATTTTGAGGCCGCTCGTCTGCAAGGGTTTCCTGACGATTTCTTGTGGTTCGGATCAAAGGTCTCGATAGCTCGACAAATTGGTAACGCTGTCCCCGTACAGATGTCCCAGAACATATTTTTGTCTTTGTCCAATTTAATCAGAAAGGTTGTTGAATAAACATGGTCTCATGTCCTTCCGAAAACAGTATATCGGATACTGTTAAATCTATTAGAGGTTCCTATCAAGGCGGGGATTATGCGCCGATGCTTAAGAGTATAAAATTTTTAAACTACAAAAATGTAATGAATGATAAAAGTATAGATTTTAACTTTCCTATTACATTGATTGTTGGTCCGAATGGGACAAATAAAACTTCAATTCTTAGAGCTCTTGAAAGTTGTCCACGAGGCAAAAGTTTGTCTGATTACTGGTTTAGTACGGAACTTGACCCAATTCCTCGGCCTGTGTCAGATTCTGATAATCCAGAATATGTCTACCTATACGACTTGCCTAGGGGTAAAGGGATTTTAGCAAAGGTTCGAAAATATATGACCTATAAGGATGGTC
>NZ_CAJZIE010000005.1:0-44878 GCF_916049665.1 uncultured Rothia sp.
CGGTATGCCGCCTCAACTTATTTAATGTTTATGACTGTGCTGAACCTCTAGGCCTTGCGGCGTAGCGCGCGGCCCACAATATCGGTCAGCGCCGCGTGCACCAGCTCGTCCAGGTTCATCGCCTCCAGCGCCTCAAACACCGCCTGAGACTTCTGCTCAATCAGCTGCTCGTGCTTGGCGAAAGCACCCGAAGAGACCATCAGCTCGCGGATGCGCTCCACCTGCTCATCGCTCAGCTCGGGATCGCCCAAGCTATCGTGCAGAAGCGCCGCATCCTTCTCATCGAGGGCGGCGGAGGTGAGCGCCACCAGGACGGTGCGCTTGCCCTCGCGCAGGTCGTCACCGGCGGGCTTGCCGGTCACCTCGGGCTGACCGAAAACGCCCAGCTCATCATCGCGCAGCTGGAAGCCCTCACCCAGCGGCAGACCGAACGCGCGGTATCCGGCAAGTACCGGGTGCTGCTCGCTCACAGCACCCGTGCCGTTCTCCAGCGCGGTAGCCTGCAGAGCCAGGGCACCACCAATCGTGAAGGGGTGCTCGCAGGAGTACTTGGCGGACTTAAAACGGATGACGTTCAGGGCACGCTGCAGAGCCGCCTGCGCGTCCTCGGTTTCGAGAACCTCGGAGTAGACGTCCAGGTACTGGCCTGCCAGAACCTCGGTGCGCATCCGGTCAAAAATGGTGCGCGCCGGAGCGCCATAGATTGCGCCCTCACCCAGGGATGTAAAAACCTCGGCAGACCACGCCAGGGTCAGGTCGCCAGCAAGGATGCCGCCGGTCAGACCGTAGTTGAACGCATCGCCGCGCCAGCTATTCTGCTCGTGTGCCGCCTCAAAACTCTTGTGCACGGAGGGAGCGCCGCGGCGGGTATCGGAACGGTCGATGATGTCGTCGTGAATCAGCGCGGAGGTCTGGAACAGCTCCACCGCCATGCCCGCCTTCACAATGGGCCAGGAGGCGCGGTCTGCAGTCACGGGTGCGCCGCCGGCACCTCGCCAACCCCAGTAGCTCAACAGAGCGCGCAGACGCTTGCCGCCGGTGGAGAGGGACTCGATGGCCTCCAGCAGGGGCAGGGTTTCGGGGGAGATACCCTCGAGCAGTTCGCGCTGGCGGGCAAAAAACTCCGCCATGAGGGTATCGAAAGCATGCAGGTAGGCTCGCTGCTCTTCAGCAATACGCTCAGTGAGGTGCGCAGAATCCGCCGGGATATTCGGGACTGCTACGGTGAGGCTCTCGGTCGCCTGGGGAGTGGGTGCTCCGGAAGGAGAAGGGGGAGTCATACTATCCTCGCTGATGGTCGCTGTGTACGGTCCATGTGTTGTGCGGTGTGCACTTCTTCTAGCTTAGTGGAGAAAAGCCCAAGAGAACGCATTTACGAATATGTTTACTATATGATGCCATGATTTTTCGTAGAAATGTGCTATATTTTCGGTAGGTGGGCGTAGAAGCTATGAGAGGAGGCGACATGGGGCAGGCTCGAACCGGCAAGAATAGCGGCGCAAGGAACGGTCGCGTCATTATGCACTTGGACATGGACGCCTTCTTCGTCAACGTTGAACTCCTCGAAAACCCCGCCCTGCACGGAACCCCGATTATCGTGGCGCCCCTGGGCCCCCGCTCGGTCGTCTGTTCAGCCTCCTACGAGGCGCGCGCCCATGGAGTACGCTCCGGCATGCCGCTCAGCCGCGCACAAAACCTCAGCCCCAATGCCACCGTCCTACCCCTACGCGGCGACTACCGACGCTACTCCCGCGCCGTCATGGCAATCCTGAACGACCTGAGCCCCTACGTGGAGCAGGTCAGTGTGGACGAAGCCTTTGTGGACCTGACCGGCGCCTACCTGCACGGCCAAGACCCCGTTGCCCTGGCGCAGAGCGCTCGCGACCGCATCGCACAGGAGCTCTCCCTGCCCTCCTCGGCGGGGGTCGCGCCCAACAAGCTACTCGCCAAAATGGCGTCCACCGGTAGCAAACCGAACGGGCTGTGGGTCATTCCGCCCGAGCGGGTTCAAGAATTCCTCGACCCCCGAAAAGTCTCCGACCTGTGGGGAGTGGGTGCGAAAAGTACCGAGCAGCTCTCCCGGTACGGTATTCAGACCATCGCCCAGATGCGATCCATGAGCTTGGACTGGCTCAAAGAACGCTTCGGCACCGCCCAGGGTGAGCACCTCTGGGCCATGGCGCGCGGCATTGACGAACGCCCCGTGGTCACCGAGCGCGAAGAGAAAAGCATGGGCGGCGAGCACACCTTCGAGACTGATACGACCGACGCCCACGAAATCAGTGCAGCCGTTCGGGAACTGAGCCTCAAACTTGGAAAGCGCCTGCGCACCGCTGGAAAACTTGCCG
Source organism: uncultured Rothia sp. (assembly GCF_916049665.1). Lineage (GTDB taxonomy): Bacteria > Actinomycetota > Actinomycetes > Actinomycetales > Micrococcaceae > Rothia. The sequence continues at coordinate 2,349 of NZ_CAJZIE010000005.1, forward strand.
GAGGGCTCAGCCTCAAAATCCGCTACAGCACCTTCGAAACGCACACCCGCGCTATTGCCCTGAACGTGCCCGTAGACTCCGGTATGCAGATCGCCTCCCTCGCGTTGGAAGCCCTGCGTGCCGATGAAATTATGGTGGGCCAGGAGGCGCCACGCGCCCTGCGACTCATTGGAGTGCGCGCCGAAAAGCTCGCCCGCGCAGAAGACGGGGTGCAACAGACCCTCTTCGACTCCATCGAGAACGGGGCGAACTCATGCCCCGCAAGAACTGCCTCCGCCAGAATCGCCTCAGACAGAACAGCCTCGGTACAACGAGGCGGTGGGGGAGTGGGCAATGGTCCGGAGAACGGTACTCGCTCGGGGGGTGATGTTCGCTCGGGGTATGACGCTCGCTCTGGGTCTGGTGCCCGCCTCGTGAAGAGCAGCAGATGGTCCGAAGTGGAGCACGTCATGGACGCGATTCACCGCAAGTACTCGCAGGAAAGCCTCAAACCAGCCTCCGGAGTGGCTGCACCGGATCAACAAGCTGAGTAAAAGGCAGAGGAAGGGAACTAGATCGAGGGTAGCCACCACAGAAGGGGAGGCGCCCTCTGTAGAAGACCATAAAGTACTTCTGCCCGAAAAAGAATGCGCCAACCCCACCCCGCGCGGTACGATGGGAAGCATACGACCGGAAATATACGGCGGGAAGAAGCGCGCCCAGCGCCAGCTGATGCACTAGCTAACCCGGCTGATACCGACGTCATCTTGAGTAGCGACACCTCAAAGGAGAAAACGATGGCACTGTCCGAGCGTGAACAGAAGGTTCTGGACCAGCTCGAAGAACTCATGAGCAATGAGGACCCGCACTTTGCCTCCTCCATGTCTTCGACCGGCAACACTGCGCCGGTTTTCAGTGCTCGCCACCTGGCTCTCGGTATTCTCTTCGTCCTCATTGGCCTGGGCATCATTATTGGCGCGGTCGCGTCCAACATGATTTGGCTGGGCGTATTCGGCTTCCTCTTCGCGGCAGGTGGCGTGTACTTCGCAACCACCAGCAAGAAGACCCCCGTGGATTCCTTCCTGGGCGGTAAAGCAGAGGGCGCAGCGCGTGTGCGTCAGCGTGAGCAGAAGGAGCGTTCCTCCTTCATGAACCGTCTGGAGGACCGCTGGGACGAGCGCAATAACGGCCAGTTCTAATACTGCTTTGTTGCAATAGTTTTCTCGCGGCTGAGCATCCGTGCTCTCTAGGGCCTTAAGACTTCAACAAGACTTCACAAGCGGAAGGTAAGAATTCTCTTGCCTTCCGCTTTTTCTATGCCCGAACCAGTGATAGACGGGTGCTTTAGAGGCTGGTGGGCTGAGCATGCTGATTGCCGCAATCGACCCTGCCGTTGGGTCTGTAGCCATTGAGTCTGTAGTTGAGCCAGTGCGTGGCAAGCATGATGAGGGCGAGGTGCTGAGCGGATGCGACCCGAAGCTGTGTAGAAGCTGTGTGCCAGCGTTAAAAATGCAGAAGAGAGCATAAAAACACTAAAAGATACTCTGCCGGGTGGGGTAGGTGGTGGAAAGTGGGGTAAAGTGGAGGGGAAAGCTGAAAGTCAGTCCTATCGCCGTGCCCTCAAGCAAACGACGAAGGTGCAGGGCTCGGCACACCCCGCCACCGGCACCCACAGGGACCGTGGAGCAACCCCGCTCCCGCAGGCTTCAGCACATCGGCACACATCAGGGGCACACATCGGGGAGGTGAAGTGAATGTTCTTAGGTACCTACTCACCACGAATGGACGCCAAAGGACGCATCATCCTTCCCGCCAAATTCCGTGAGGAACTCTCTGCAGGCCTCGTTCTGACCCGCGGTCAAGAACGATGCCTGTACGTTTTCCCCGCCGCAGAATTTGAACGCATCCACGAGCGGATGCGCACCGCGCCGCTGCCCGGACGAGCCGCCCGAGACTTCCTGCGAGTCTTCCTCTCAGGAGCCTCAGACGAACTGCCTGACAAGCAGGGACGCATCACCATCCCGCCGATACTGCGCCAATACGCAGGGCTGAGCGACAACCTCGTCGTCATCGGCTCCGGAACCCGCGCAGAAATCTGGGATGCAGCCGCCTGGGAGGAATACCTCGCCCGCACCGAAGCTGAATTTGCTGCCCTCGACGAGGACCCGTTCAGCCCGCTGCTCTAGTCGGCACCTCGCCGGCGCGACGGCTACCGCCCGGCGTCTCTCTATCACCACCGCACTACATCTTCCGTAAGCCTTCCCGCAGGACAAACTCTCACAGGAGCACCCATGAGCGTAGACCACGCCCCCGAAACCGGTACGACCGCATCCGGTACTGCCGCTAAGGTGACCGGCGCATCCATTGAGAACCTCTCCCAGCGTGAAGCCAGCGAACGCCACGTGCCTGTCATGCTGGACCGCTGCATTAACCTGCTGGCACCCGGTATTGAGCGCGCCGTTGAGGAGCGCGGTACCGCCTACGTGATTGACGGTACTCTCGGCATGGGCGGCCACTCTGAGGCGCTGCTTGAGCGCTTCGAAAACCTTGTGCTGATTGGCATTGACCGTGACCTGCAGGCGCACGCCATCGCCGGTGAGCGTCTGGCACGTTTCGGTGACCGCTTCGTACCCGTTCACGCTGTCTACGACGAGATTGACCGCGCCATGGAAACCGCCAGCGTGCAGGGTATCGACGGCATCCTGATGGACCTGGGCGTCTCCTCCATGCAGTTGGACGAACGCACCCGCGGTTTCGCCTACTCCTACGATGCGCCCCTGGACATGCGCATGAACTCCGAAGACGAGCTCACCGCCCGCATTGTTGTCAACGAGTACAGCGAAGACCAGCTGCGCCGCATTATCCGCAATTGGGGTGAAGAGAAGTTCGCCTCGCGTATTGCCCGTGCCATCTGCACTGCCCGCGCCAACGCGCCCCTGGAAACCACCGGCGAGCTCGTGCGCATTATCCAGAAGGCTGTGCCCGTCGCCGCGCAGCGTACCGGCGGCCACCCCGCTAAGCGCACCTTTCAGGCGCTGCGCATCGAAGTGAACCACGAGCTGGAAGCCCTCGAACGCGCCGTACCGGCAGCCCTGGAGGCGCTCAATCTCGGCGGCCGATTCGTCGCCATGAGCTACCACAGCCTCGAAGACAAGATCGTCAAGAGGGCACTGACCGCAGAGGCAACCTCCAAGGCACCCAAGGGATTCCCCGTGGAGCTTGAAGAGCACAAGCCCACCGTCAAGATCATTACCCGCGGCGCCGAACCGCCTACCGACGAGGAAATCGAACAGAACTCCCGCGCCGCCAGCGCCAAGCTACGCGCCGCCGAGAAGATCCGCATCCCCGCCAAGTAGAAGACAGAAAGCGAAGAAGAGTGAGCACCCAGCACGCATCCCAGCGCCCCACCCGCACACAGGGCGCACCGCGGAGTCGACGCGCCGGTTCCTCGCGCCCTGCCGCCGGTACCCCCAGCGCCCTTGGCTCTACCCGCGCATCCTCTACTGGCGCATCGACCGGGGCGAGCCGCGCCTCCACTCGCGCCCACTCCGGTCGTACCCGTACCGCGCGTCTGGAGCCGGTCACCGCATCCCAGCCGGTGGTTCGCCCTGCCAGCACCGCTGCTTCGCACGGCGGTAAGCGCACCTCGACGAACGCGAGCCGCGTGCCATCGAGCGTTCGTGCGGCTGCTCGCACTGAGGAGACCCGCGAGGAGAAGCCGAAGTCGCGTCACCCGCTCTCGACGGTTCGCCGCCGAGCACGCAAGCTCAGCCCGCCCACCATGCTCGCTGTCTTCGCGGCAATCCCACTGACTCTGGTCTTTATCCTGCTGCTCAACGTGCTAATTGTGACCCGCCAGTACGACATGGTGGATTTGCGCGCGCAGGAGCAGCAACTTGTGCAGGAGAACCAGGCGCTTCAGCAGGAGATTGGTTTCAAGGAAGCCCCGCAGGACCTTGCGGTTCGTGCAAGCACTCTGGGCATGTTTGTGAGCTCTTCGCAGGCGACCCTGAATCTGCAGTCCTCCACGATTGAGGGCACCCCCGCCCCGGTGGCAAGCCCGACCGGCATCGAGGGAAGCAAGCAGGAGAACCTGATTGCCCCGCCGGCAGCGGGTTCGAACGAAAGCTACGCCAAGGGCATTGTGGATGCTGACAAGTCTGTTCAGCAGCGACACAGCCAGGCGAGCGCGGCGGCAAAGGCATCTGCAAGCGCCTCGGCAAGCCCCACTCAGCAGGCCAACCCCACTCAGCAGGCTAACCCCACTCAGCAGGCTAACCCCGCACCGGCGAATAGCGCCCCTGCTAGCCCGGCTGCGTCCGCCGCGCCGAGCACCGCTCAGCAGCCCGCGGCTAGCCAGCCCGCACGATAAACAACACTGACCACAGGATGCGTAGCATCACCGATAGACTAGACCAGCGAAAGGACCACCGCATGAGCTCCGACGCGCGTAAGAACGCGAACGAATCGGCATCCGGTCAGCCGGATCTGACCCGCCGCGGCTTCGTCGCAGGCGCCGCAGCCACCTGCGCTCTGGGCGTTATCGGTGCGAACCTGTTTATCCGTCAGGGCTTTGACCCCGGTGCGGTGGCGAATGCGTCCCGTCAGAAGCGTCTGCGCTCGCAGGTGCTGCCCGCTGTGCGTGGCCAGATTCTCGATATCAACGGTAACGTTATGGCGCGTACCGTGCAGCGTTATAACCTGACCGCAGATCAGAGCGCTGTGGCGACCTTCAAACGCTACAACGAGGACCGCACCCAGAAGATTGAGGTAACCCCCAACCAGCTGGTGTACGAGATGGTCGATATTCTCAAGACCGTTGACCCGGGTATTACCGATGAGTTCATCAAGTCCAAGCTGGACGGCACCTCTAAGTACTCGGTGATTAAGGCAAATATCACCCCGGAAATTTTCAATAAGATTGATGCTCTGGGCGCGCCCTTCATCTACGGTGAGGCGTTCTCCCAGCGCCTGTACCCCAACGGTAGTGTGGGTGGCTCCGTGGTCGGCAAATACAACATTGTTGAAGAGGCTGACGGCAACGGTAAGGGCGGTACGGTTTCCCGTAACTTCTCGGTGGGCATTGAGCGTGTCTTCGAGAAGGAACTTGCCGGCACCCCCGGTGAACGTACCTACGAGATTAGTGCTGATGGTGTGCGTATCCCCGTGGCGAAGGAAGAGCAACGCCTGGCGGTGGACGGTAAAAATATTCGCCTGACCATTAACCGTGATGTGCAGTATTTTGCGCAGCAGGTGGTTCGTGCCCGCGCTGAGGAGCTGAAGGCTGAATGGTGTACCGCCATTGTTATGGATGTGCGTGACGGCTCCATTTTGGCTCTCGCTGATTCCTCTACGATGGACCCGGGTGCGGCAACCATTGAGGATGCGGCGGATATGACTCCGCGCGCTATTTCGCAGAACGTGGAGCCCGGTTCGACCGAGAAGATGCTGACTTCTTCTGCGTTGATTGAGCAGGGCCTGACGACTCCGACTAGTGTGTATGATGTGCCCGCGACCCTCACGATTGACGGCCAGACTTTCAAGGATGCGTTTGAGCACGGGGCGCAGCGGCGTACTTTCTCGGGCATTATTCATGACTCGATGAACACCGGTACGGTGCTGGTCGGTCAGAAGCTCAGCAAGGAAGAGCGCTACAACTGGTTGAAGAAGTACGGCGTCGGCGAGTTTACCGGCATTGAGCTGACCGGTGAGGAGCAGGGCCTGATCAGCGATTGGCGTGATTGGGATGGCCGTCAGCAGTACACTGTGCTGTTCGGTCAGGGTGTTGCGCAGACTCCGCTGCAGACCGCCATGATTTTCCAGGCGCTGGGCAATAAGGGCGTTCGTCTGAAGCCGCGCATTGTGGACGCGATCATTGACGCCGACGGTACCGAACATAAGCGTGCCGTAGAGCCTGGCGAACGCATGGTCAGCGAGGAGACTGCCGCTTCCTGCCTGACTCTCATGGAGAATGTGGTGGAGCAAGGCCACGCCCGTCCGGCGAAGGTGACCGGCTACCGCGTGGGCGGTAAGACCGGTACTGCGGAAACTCCGAGTGAGAAGGGCGGCTACGACGGCAACACGACGTCCTTTATTGGTGTGGCGCCGATTGAGAACCCGCAGTTCTTGGTGGCGGTGACCATGCAGCGTCCTGAGGGTAGCGTGGGTACGAACGGTACGACGGCTGAGTTCTCCAAGATTATGGAGAAGACTCTGCACACCTATAATGTGCCGCGTTCTACCGGTGAACCGGAGTTGATTCCGCTTTTTGCTGAGGATAGCCCCAATAAGACGAGCTAAAGGTGAGCGGGGGAGAGGCGCCCGGTAGCTGATTCGTGATGAAGAAGCGCCGGTACTGAACACCTGTCGAAGCCTAAAGACCGTAGAATATTGAATGACCCTGTGTGCCTTGAGCGCATTGACCATACAGAGCTCACCGCTTCGGACAGCGGAGAGGAAAGAAGGACGATGGATACCGCATCTCACGCACCCGGCCAGAACCTGCTGGGCGGCGACGCTCAGACTCTGCGCCCGAATTCTGTGCGCCCGGTGAGTTTGGCGCACCTTCGCGAACATCTGCAGGGCTTGGGTGCTCAGGTGAGTTCCCAGCCGGCTAGCGGCGTTCAGGGTTCTGAATCCGGTGATTCTGTTGAGGTCACCGGTATCAGCATGGACTCCCGAGGCGTTCGCCCGCAGGACCTGTACGTGGCTCTGCCCGGTGCGAAGGTGCACGGTGCGCAGTTTGCTGAGGCTGCGTTGAAGCTTGGTGCTTCCGCTATTTTGACGGATGCTGCCGGTGCGCAGCTGCTGGGTGAGGCGCCGGTGCCTGTCCTGGTGGCTGAGAACCTGCGCGAGTATGTCGGTCCGTTGGCTGCGCTGATTTATGGTTCGGCGTCGTTCCCCGCCACCCACCGCTATGCGGTGACCGGTACGAACGGTAAGACCACCTCCACCTACATGTTGGAGTCGGTGTTCCGCACCGGCCTGGGTGTGAAGACCGGTCTGATTGGCACTATTCAGATTCTGATTGATGGTGTGTCGGTTCCTTCGAAGATGACCACCCCGGAGTCTCCTCACGTGCATTCTCTGCTGACGATTATGGGTCAGCATCAGGTGCGTTGCGCGGCGATGGAGGTGTCTTCGCACGCGATTGATTACCACCGTGTGGACGGCGTGAAGTACGCGGTTGCTGGCTTTACGAACCTGACTCAGGATCACCTGGATCTGCACGGCACCATGGAGCACTACTTCGACTCGAAGGCTCAGCTGTTCACTCCTGAGCGCGCCGAGCTGGCTGTGATTACTGCTGATGACGAGTGGGGCGAGAAGATGTTCTCCGCTGCTTGCGAGCAGATGGGCGCGCAGCAGGTGCACCGCCTGGTGACTGCTCGAGGTGCCGGTCTGGCTGAGGTGCCCGCAGAGTTCGGTCCCCGCGACTGGGCTGTGGTGAAGGTTCAGCGTGAGGGCCTGGGCCACCGCTTCCACGTGGCTAATGGTGCCGGTGAGAGTGTTGAATGCTACACCGGTCTGCCCGCTGACTTTAACGTTTCGAATGCCGCGCTGGCGGCTCTCATGGCGTACCTGGACACTGACTCCGCTGAGCGTGAGCGCCTGTTGCCCGAGCTGGTCTCCGGTGCGGCTCTGACTCCGGTGGTGCCGGGTCGTATGCAGCTGATTTCTTTGGCTCCGCACGCGATTGTGGACTTCGCCCACAACCCGGACGGTCTGACCCGTGCCCTGGAGGCAATGGACCGCCCCGGCGACGGTAAGGTCATGATTGTTTTCGGCGCGACCGGCGAGCGTGACCAGCTCAAACGCCCGATTATGGGTGCGATTGCTGCGCAGAACGCAGATATTGTTGTCGTGACTGATGACGACCCGCACGGTGAGGACCCGGCTCCGATTCGTGCCGCCGTTGAGGAGGGCGCGCAGAAGGCTGAGAACCGCCGAGCCACCCAGATCCTGAACATTTCTCCGCGTGCCGCCGCTATTGATGCGGCAATTGCCCTGGCGGGCGAGCACGACGCCATCCTGATTGCTGGCCGCGGCCACGAAACCGAACAGGATGTTGACGGCGTGGATATCGCCCTGGACGACCGCGTTGAAACCGCCCGTGCCCTGCGTGCGCACGGTTTCGAGATTCTGCCTGACTACCAGCGCATGCTCGATGAAAGTGACTCTAAGACCGCTGAAGGTATGGTGAAGAATGATTAAGCTCAGCGCCGCCCAGATTATTGAGGCAACCGGCGGCACCGCTATCGGCCTGGAGGGCCGTGAGGAGCAGGTGTACGCAGACTTCGCCACCACCGACTCGCGTGAGGTGCAGACCGGTACCTTGTTCGTGGCGAAGCCCGGCGCTGTCACTGACGGCCACAGGTTCATCCCCATGGCGTTTGAGAGGGGCGCGACCCTGGCGCTGGTCGAGCGTGAAGTACTCGACGAGCAGGGCGTGCCCTACCCGAGCATCCAGGTGCCCGATGTGGTGCTGGCGATGGGTGATTTGGCGCGCTACTCCATTGAGCAGATGCGCGCTCAGGGTGAGCTGACCGTTATCGGTATTACCGGTTCCGCCGGTAAGACCACCACCAAGGACCTTCTTGCCGCCATTTTCGCCCCGGAGGGCCCGACCGTTGCGCCGGTTGGTTCCTATAACAGTGAGGTGGGCGTGCCCCTGACCGTTTTCCGTGCGGATGAGTCTACCCGCTACCTGGTCATTGAGATGGGGGCCGACCACGTGGGCAACATCGAGTACCTGGCGAATATTGCGCACCCCGATCACGGTGCAATCCTGAAGGTCGGTACCGCGCACGCTGGCGAGTTCGGCGGCGTGGACAATATTGAGCGCACTAAAGGCGAGCTGGCTGAGGGTGTTCAGCCGACCGGTTCCCTGGCGCTGAACGCTGACGATGAGCGCGTGCTACGCATGGCGTCGCGTTCGGTTGCACCCATTACGTACTTCGGCGTGGGCGAGAAGACCGACGCGAACGGCCAGCCCTACGAACGCTACGTGGCGGCGCTGAACCTGCGCACCACCGACGCTGGCTGCCCCGAGTTCACTCTGCGCCTGCCCGACGGTAGCGAGTACGAGATTTCCTCGCAGCTGATCGGTGAGCACCACGTGCACAACCTGCTGGCTGCTGCGACAATCGCCTACAACAGCGGTATTTCGGGTGAGAAGATTGCTCGCGCGCTCAACAAAGCGGCGGCGGCTTCGAAGTGGCGTATGGCGCGCACCGACCGCGCTGACGGCGTGACCGTCATTAACGACGCCTACAACGCGAACCCCGAGTCGATGGCTGCGGCACTGCGCACCCTGGCGCAGCTGGGTCGCACCGTCGACCCGGCGACCGGTCAGCCGCACCGCACCTGGGCTGTTCTGGGTGCCATGCTGGAGCTCGGCGACGCCTCCATGGAGGAGCACGACCGCATCGGCCGCCTCGTGGTGCGCATGAACATTTCCAAGCTGATTGCTGTGGGTGACGAAACGAAGCCCACCTACAACGCGGCTCACCTGGAAGGCTCCTGGGGTAATGAAGCGACCTGGGTGAAGACCCCGGAAGAGGCGGAGCAGATTCTGCGCGCCGAGGTTCGCCCCGGCGACATTGTGCTCTTCAAGTCCTCGAACGGCGCGAAGCTGGGCATTCTGGGCGACCAGGTTGCTTTCGCTGAGTACACCTTCGGCGCTGAGGAAGAGCAGGCACCGACCTGGCTTTCTGCCGGTGACTTTGTTGAAACCACCGATTTGAGCGACCACCTTGCCGCTCACCTGGACGGCGCCGCTAACGGCGACCGTACTTCGACCGAACAGACCACGAACGAAGGGTAGCGCTTTATGATTACCGTGCTGATTGCTGGAATCTTCGGATTCCTCATCTCCCTCACCGCGCTGCCGGTGTTCATCAAGAAAATGAAGTCCCTCAAGCTTGGCCAGCTCATCCGCGAGGAAGGCCCGGCAGCTCACCAGCATAAGGCGGGCACCCCCACCATGGCGGGTCTGATTTTCATCCCCGCGGCGATTCTCGCCTACTTCTTGACGTTGGCGGTGAGCGCGCTGTTCTTCGGTACCGCACCGATGCCGACCGCTACCGCGTGGCTGACCATCGCCTTCACCCTGGGCATGCTCGGTGTGGGCGCGGCGGACGACATCATGAAGTTCCGCAATAAGGGCAACGAAGGTCTGACCGAGAAGCAGAAGACCATCGGTTTGCTGGGCGTGACCCTGCCCTTTGCGTTCCTGGCGTTCCAGTTCCCGAATGAGTCGGGTGCACGTCCGGCGTCGACCGCTATCTCGTTCGTGCGTGACCTGCCCATCGACCTGTTCGCGGCGGGTGCGGTCTTCGGCTCCATTCTGCTGGTTGGCTGGATTACCCTCATCTCCCTGTCCGGCACGAACGCGGTGAACTTCACCGATGGTCTGGATGGCCTGGCTGGCGGCATCATGATGACCATCTTCTCCGGCTACCTGACCATCAGCATCTGGCAGTACGTGCACGCCTGCTCCGCTGGCGCCGGCACCGCCTGCTACGATGTGCGCGACCCCGGTTCGCTGGCGCTGATTGCCGCGTCCTTCGTGGGTTCGCTGGCTGGCTTCCTCTGGTGGAACGTGTCGAAGGCACAGATCTTCATGGGCGACTCCGGCTCCCTGGCGCTGGGCGGTGCAATGGTTGCTTTCGCACTGTTCACCCGCACCGAGCTGCTCCTGCTGGTTATCGCCCTGATTCCCGTGCTGGAAGTGTTCTCTGTGATCGTGCAGAAGTTCGTGTTCAAGACCAGCCGTAAGCGTTCGGTGGCAGCGGGGGAGAAGCCCCTGCACGCGCACCGTTACTTCCGTATGACCCCCTTCCACCACCACATGGAGAAGGTCGGCGTCAACGGCAAGTACTCAATTGATAAGCGAGGCATTGCCCCCGGTACCGTCAGCAGCGGCGAAGTGAACTCCGTGTTCCGCCTCTGGGTTATCAACGCCCTCTGCGTGCTCGTTGCCCTGGCGCTGTTCTTCGGTGACTGGTTCTCGCAGACTTCTGGAGTGATTCACTAATGTCAACTAATGAACAGCCGGACGCCGCTCGCATTGAAACGAACGCCGCCGCTATTGCGGTGAACCCGGTGTACGAGAACGAGCGCCTCGCGGAGCTGACTCACTGGGGCGCTCCCTGGGCTAACCTGCGCGTGGTCGTGGTGGGCATGGGTACCAGCGGCGACGCTGTGACCGATGTGCTCGCACAGCTGGGTGCGAAGATCGTCGTCATCGACGGGGCTGATACCCCGGAGAAGCGTGAACGCATCGAGATTTACAAGAATGCGTACGGCAATGTTGAGGGTCTGTTCGGTCCCGAGCACATGCGTGCCCTGCCCTTGGTGGACGGTCAGGAACCCGAGCTTGTGGTGACCTCCCCGGGCGTGCGTCCCGACCACCCGGTCATGCTGGACGCGTATGAGCGTCGCATCCAGATTTGGGGCGATGTTGAGCTGGCGTGGCGCTTGAACGAGCGTAGTGGCCTGCCGACCCCCAAGTGGCTGTGCCTGACCGGTACGAACGGTAAGACCACCACCGTGGGCATGGTCGATTCCATCCTGAAGGCTGCCGGTAAGAAGGCTATTCAGGTGGGTAACGTGGGTATGCCCATTGTGTATGCCATTGCTGATGATGAGCCCTACGAGTTCTTCGCGGTGGAGCTGTCGAGCTTCCAGCTGCACTGGACCTACTCGCTGTCCCCGTACGCTTCGGTGGTTCTGAACATCGCTGAGGACCACGTGGACTGGCACGGTTCGTTCGAGCGTTACAAGGCTGATAAGGCTCGTGTGTACGAGCACACTCAGGTTGCCTGCATCTTCAACACCGACCACGTGGACACCCTGCGCATGGTCGAGAACGCGGACGTCATTGAGGGCGCTCGCGCGATAGGTTTCAGCTCCACTGAGATGCCCGCCGTGTCGATGCTCGGCCTGGCTGAGGACATCATGGTGGACCGTGCCTTCCTGAAGAACCGTTACAACGAGGCGTATGAGCTGGCGGTTCTGGAGGATCTCGCTCCGGCACCCGGTAAGATGCCCGCAAAGCACACCGTGGAGAATGCTCTGGCGGCTGCGGCTCTGTGCCGTGCGGCTGATATTGACCCGAAGGCTGTGGGCGCTGGCCTGCGTTCCTTCAAGACCGGTGCGCACCGCAACCAGCTGGTGGGTTACGCGAACGACATCATGTGGGTGAACGATTCGAAGGCTACGAATCCTCACGCCGCGAATGCTTCGATGAGCGGTTACCCCTCGCTGGTGTGGATTGCTGGCGGCCTGTCGAAGGGCGTTGAGTACGATGAGCTGATTGCTGCTCACGCTAAGCGCCTGAAGGCTGTGCTGATTATCGGTACTGATACTGCGGCGTTGAAGTCGGCGTTGGCGTCTCACGCCCCGGAGGTTCCGACCTACAATATGACCGCCGCTGTGGCTGATTCTTCGGATGGTGTTGCCGTGATGAACGCGGCTGTTGCGAAGGCTGCTGAGCTGGCGCATCCGGGCGATACCGTGCTGATGGCTCCCGCGTCTGCGTCGATGGACCAGTTCAAGAATTATGCGGTGCGCGGTGATGCGTTTGCGAACGCTGTTGCCGCCCAGCTGGCAGACTCTTAGGACGTTGCCTGCAGAGGGCGCTTCGGGTGACCGGGGTGCTTTCTGCGGCTTCTTCTCGGGGGTGGGATGGTAACGGTGTCCCACCCCTGAACCTTTTTCGTGTATTCGCCACGACGGATCCGTGGCAGTTGAGGCCTATAGGAGGGCATGTGAGTACCAGCGCATCTTCGGAGCGTTCGGCTTCTTCGGCGCGTTCGACTACGAGTGGTCGTTGGGGGTCTTTGCGAGCCGGTTTGGAGGATTTCTCTGCGCCGTTCCGTGCTCGTGCCGGTAGGCTGTACCGTCGTGGTTTGAAGGCTGACCTATGGGATGTGCCGGTGATGCTGCTGGTGACGACCCTGGGTCTGGCTATTTTTGGCTGCATTATGGTGCTGTCGGCTTCGAGCGTCACCATGATTTCTCAGGGCCAGTCGCCGTTCTCGCAGGTTTCGTCTCAGATCATGTTCTTGGTCGTGGGCGTTCTCGCGATGGTGGGTATTACACGTATCCCGGTGGGTGTGTACCACAAGAAGTTTGTGGTGTACGCGATGCTGGCCACCGCGCTGGTCATGCAGCTTGCTGTGGTGGTCGTTGGCGTTGAGGTGAACGGTAACCGTAACTGGTTGAAGCTCCCCGGAATCGGACAGATTCAGCCGTCGGAGTTTTCGAAGCTGGCGATTATTATGTGGCTGGCGTGGGTGTACAGCCGCCACGGCGATATCTCTCGCAGTATTTGGCGTACGCTGTTCCCTTCGATTTATGGTGTGGGCGCCCTGGTCCTGCTGATTATGCTCGGCGGTGACATGGGTACCGCCATGGTGTATGGCTTCATCTTCGTGGGCATGATGTGGCTGGCGGGTGCTTCTCGCAGTTCGCTGCTGAAGATTGGCGGCGCGTTTGCGGTGTTGGCGCTGGTGGGTGTGCTCAGTAGCGCGAACCGTGTGGCGCGTATTTTCGGTATTTGGGGTTCGTGTACGAACGCTAACTGTGACCAGGCGAATTCTGGTGAGGTGGCGTTGGCGACCGGTGGTTTCTTGGGCGTTGGTCTGGGCCAGTCGCGTCAGAAGTACAACTACCTGGCTGAGGCGCATAACGACTATATTTTCGCCATTATTGGTGAGGAGCTTGGTCTGCTGGGTACGCTGGCGGTTCTGCTGCTGTATGTGGGCCTGGTGTATTGCGCGGTGCGTATTATGCTGCGTACTACTGATCCGCTGGTGCGTTTGGCGACGGGCGGCATCATGATTTGGTTGACCTCTCAGGCGATTATCAATATGGGCATGGTGTCCCGTCTTTTGCCGGTGATTGGTGTGCCTCTGCCGTTCGTTTCGTACGGTGGTTCGTCGCTGTTGTCGTCGTTGTTTGCGGCGGGCTTGTTGTTGGCGTTTGCGCGGCAGACTCCGTTGCGTGGTGCGACGGAACCGTCGAATATTGAGACCCAGAGTGTGCGTGAGGTTCGTCGTGCGAATGCTGACTGGCAGCGTCGTACGCCGTTGCAGATTGTTCTGAATCAGGAGGAGGCGGCTCGTGCGGCTGCCGGTGGCCACCTGTTGAAGGAGCAAAACCCGTTCGCGCTGATGTTTGGTCCGGAGAGTACTTTGCGCCGCTGGTTGGGTTTTGCCCCGGATCAGCAGCGTGAGCTGGCTCGTATGGCTCGTGAGCAGCAGAAAGAGCAGGAACGCCAGGCCCGGGAGCAGGAGCGTCAGGAACGGGAGCAGGCTCGCCGTGAGGCGGCGCAGGCTCGTGAAGAGGCTCGTCGTGCTCGCGAGGAGGCGCGTCTGGCTCGTGAAGAGGCTGCCCGCGTGAAGGCGGAGCAGAAGGCTGCACCGAAGAAGGCGCCTCAGCAGAAGAGCGTTCCGAAGAGTCAGGCTCAGAAGCCTGTGTCTTCGGCTGGTGCTCCCGCGAAGAAGCCTGTTTCGAATCAGGCACCCGCTCAGGCTCGTGCTTCTCAGCCGCGTACCGGTCAGGGTAAGCCCGCTCAGAAGGCGACAGCTGCGAAGCCCGCAGGTCAGAAGCCCGCGGCTCCGAAGCAAGCTGTACAGCAGCGCGCCGTGCAGCCGCGTAATGCTCAGCAGCCTGCTGCGCAGAAGCGGGCAGCTCAGCCTCGTACTGCCCAGCCCCGTAGCCCGCAGCACCGCCCCTCGGGTTCACTACCTGCGGGTCTGCAACCGCTGCATCCAGAGGACCGTCAGCGTCGCGCCCAGCGACAGGGTACTCAGCGTCAGGCAGCGCCGCGACAGGGTGCTCAGGTAAAGGGTGCTCAGGCAAAGGCCGCGCAGAAGAACGGCGCTCAGCAGCGTCCGGCTCAGGGTGCGGCTCGGAACTCAGCTCAGCGGGGCACCCGTAAGCAGGGCTAAACCCAGGGGACCCCACCCCGTGTAGCCGGCATCGTGAGAGCTGGCGTTCGGGGGAGCGGGGCTGTGGATTGTGCTTCCGCCGGTGATGAATATGCGCTGAATAAGAGATAACGCCCTCGCCGTTGAGTCATAGCTCAATGGCGGGGGCGCTCTATTGAACAGGTGCGATAGCGTAAAATGATGCTGTACCGATGTGTTGGGAGAAAGACCTATGACGAAGAAGGCGCCCTCTATAGTCTTCGCCGGTGGTGGCACCGCCGGTCATATTAATCCGATGCTCGCGATTGCGCGTGCGGTTCGTGATCTTGAGCCGAACGCTAAGATTCTGATGCTGGGCACTGCGGACAAGATGGAAGCCGAGCTGGTTCCGGCAGCTGGTTTCGATATTGAGTTTATTCCTCGCGCGGCGTTCCCTCGTAGCATTAACCGTGCCGCTTTGGCTTTCCCCGCTAAGTTCTTTGGTGGCCTGTCGAAGACCCGCCGCATCCTCAAGGAAGCAGATGCGGATGTGGTTGTTGGCGTGGGCGGCTACGTGTGCCCGCCGGCGTACCTGTCGGCGTTGAGCGCTAAGATTCCCGTGGTGATTCATGAGGCGAATGCGAAGCCCGGTTTGGCGAACCGCCTGGGTGGTTCGTTTGCGAAGTTCACCGGTGTGGCGTTCCCTAATACTCCTTTCCCGCGCGCAACCCTGGTGGGCATGCCGATGAAGGATGAGATTGCCTACCTGAACCGTGAGGCGCACCGTTCGAAGGCTCGCCGTAACCTGGGTCTGGACCCGCAGAAGCCGACCGTGATTGTGACCGGCGGTTCGTTGGGTGCGTTGAGCCTGAATAATGCGGTGGCGGCGTGCCGTGACCACTTTGCGGAGTGGGATTTCCAGATTCTGCACATTACCGGTAAGGGTAAGGCTGTTCTGGATGAGAACGGTGAGCTGTTGAGCGCCCCGAATTACCGTCAGATTGAGTTCAGCAACGGCATGCAGGATGTGTATGCTGCCGCTGATCTTCTGCTGGTGCGTTCGGGCGCGGCGACCGTGAGCGAGGTTGCTGCGGTGGGTGTTCCCGCGATTTTTGTGCCGCTTCCCATTGGTAATGGTGAGCAGGCTCTGAATGCTCGTTCTCTGGTGGAGGCGTCTGCGGCTCTGCTGGTGAAGGATGCAGAAGTCACCGGTGAGTGGTTTGCCCGTGAGATTCCGGCTCTTATGGCGAACCCGGAGGAGCTGGAGCGCATGGGCGCTGCGGCGTATGAACTTGGTATCCGTGACGCGGCGCGCGTTATGGCTGAAGCAGTATTGAAGGCAGCTGAGAAGTAATGACTGAATTGATGAATCTTGAGATGGTGTTGCCGGCTCCGCTCAACCCGCCGTTCCCTGAGCGTGCGAAGATGAGCGAGTTGGGCCGTGTGCATTTCATCGGTATTGGTGGCGCGGGTATGAGCGCTATTGCCGCTCTGATGCTGCAGGCTGGCGTGACGGTGAGCGGTTCGGATCGTGCCGAGTCGGCTACTGTTGAGTCTTTGCGTGCTGCGGGTGCTCGTGTGGGTGTTCCTCAGCAGGCTGAGAACATTGTGGACGTTGATACCGTGGTGATTTCTACTGCGATTCGTGAGGATAACCCGGAGCTTGTTGCCGCTCGTGCGCAGGGTCTGCGTGTGCTACATCGTTCTGAGGCGCTGGCCGCTGTGATGGGTGAGTCTCAGGTGGTTGCTGTTGCCGGTACTCACGGTAAGAGCACGACTAGCTCCATGATTTCTGTGATGTTTGATCAGCTGGGCGCTGACCCGTCGTTTGCGGTGGGCACCGTGATTGCTGGTCGCGGCACGAACGCTCATCTGGGTGCTCAGGGTCCGGAGTCGATTTTTGTGGCTGAGGCTGATGAGTCGGACGGCTCGTTTGTGCGTTACCGCCCGGCGATTGCTGTGGTGACGAACGTTGAGCCGGACCACCTGGATTTCTACGAGACCGATGAGCGTGTCTTTGAAGCGTTCAACCGTTTTGTGGGTTCGCTGGCTCCTAACGGCGTTGTGGTGACCTGCGCTGATGATGCGGGCGCGGCTACTCTTGCGGCTCGTTCTCGTGCGGCGGGTGTTCCCGTGGTGACCTATGGCGAGTCTGCGGATGCTGACCTGCGCATTAGCGAGATTACCAGCGCTGGTTCGTCTTCTTCTTCGCACCTGTCGTGGTCTTTTGAGTGCCGTGGCGTGCGTTATGAGGGTGAGCAGGATATCGCTCTGAAGGTGCCCGGTATTCACAACCAGCTGAATGCTTCTGCGGCTTTTGCTTCGGCGTTGATTTCTGGTTACGAGGCTGCCGATATTGCTCCCGCTCTGGCTGAGTTTGTGGGTGCTGACCGCCGCTTCACCCTGCGCGGTGAGGTTGCCGGCGTGAAGGTCTTTGATGATTATGCGCATCACCCGACCGAGGTGTTCCGTGCCTTGGAGACCGGTCGTACCGTGGCTGACGGCCACAACCTGTACGTGATTTTCCAGCCTCACCTGTTCTCGCGTACTCGCGAGTTCGCGAAGGAGTTCGCGCAGGCTCTGTCGATGGCTGACCGCGCTCATGTGCTGGATATTTACCCGGCTCGTGAGCTGCCGATTGAGGGTGTGACCAGTGAGCTGATTACCGGTGCTGGTTTCTCTGAGGTTCGTTACGCTACCGCTGAGGGCGCTATTGAGGATATCGTGGCGTGCGCTCAGAGCGGCGATATTGTGATGACCGTTGGCGCCGGTGACGTGACCGCTTTGGGTGCTCGTCTGCTGGAGTCCCTGCAGGTTCGTCACGGTGGCGAGTCGAAGAAGTCGGAGGCTTAGGCTGTGCCGATGAGTTCTGGTCTCTCTTCGGAGGGGCATTCCTCCTCGCGCGTGCCGAAGGCTCCGCGTTCGCGTGCTCGTTTGCGTGCCCAGCAGGCGGCTGAGAATGCGCCGGTTGAGGCGGCACAGGTTAAGCCCGTGCAGCCGCAGGCCGTAAAGAGCGCAGAGTCTGCCGAGGCTCTACAGCCCGCGGAAGCCACGAAGTCTGCGGAGGCCGTGAAGCCCGCCAAGGCTACCGCCTCCGAGGGCGCGGCCCAGGCAGCCGCTACCCAGTCTTCGAGCCCTGTTCGCCATGTGCCGCGTAAGCCGGTGGTTCATAAGGCTTCCGCTCAGCACGGTGCTGATTCTTCGGCTCAGAAGAGCGCTGCAGCGGTGCATTCTTCGGCGCAGTCTCTGAAGGATTCGGTGCGTTCGGCGCTGATGACCGGTCGCACCGTGTCTGAGGTTGAGCACGCGCCCGAGCTGTTTGACGTTGAGGCGTTTGAGGATTCTTCTTCTAAGACTTCTTCTGCTCAGGCCGCATCCGCTAAGTCTGCGGCTAAGTCTGCGTCCGCGCAGGCCGAGAAGAGCGCCGGCAAGGACAGCGATAAGGGCTCTGACAAGAAGCCTGGCTCCTCCAAGGCCTCTGCTGAATCTCGTGAAGAGCCTGCCGCCCCGAAGGCTGAGGAAAACGCCGATAAGAGCACTGATAAGGCGGGGGAGAAGGCTGCTGAAGAGCCTCGCCCCACGAGCCGTTTCGGTCGTTGGCGTGCCGAGCGTGAGCAGCAGCGTGCCGCGGAGATTGAGAAGGAGCGTGAGCGTGCGAGCCGCCAGGCTCAGCGTGAGCGTCTGCGTCAGGATCCGGGTCTGGACGGTCTGCGTGCTGAGGAACGCCCCCGTAAGGAGCGTGCGCCTCTGACTCGTGCCCGCAAGCTGCTGTACACCGCCTCGGCGCTGGCTATTATCGCGGTGCTGTACGTGGTGCTGGTCTTCTTCTCGCCCCTGTTGGCGACTCAGAAGATTACGGTGCGCGGCGCATCCCTGCTGGAGACCACTCAGGTGGAGCAGAAGCTGGAGCCCCTGCGTGGTGTTCCGCTCACTCGCATCGACGAGAAGAAGGTGCGTGAGCTAATCGGGCAGGATAACGTGATTCGTAGTGTGCAGGTGGAGAGCCGCCCGCCGCATGAGCTGGTGGTGACTCTGAAGGAGCGTACCGCGGTTGCGGTTGTGAAGCAGGGCGATACGTACCATACTGTTGATAGTGATGGTGTGAGCCTGCTGGAGTCGGCAACTCAGCCCGATACCTCGGTGCCGCTGGTGCGTTTCAGCGGCGATGACCCGCAGACTTCGGCTGAATTCCGCACCATTTCTACGGCGCTTTCGGCGATGCCCTCTGAACTTCTAGCTCAGGTTAAGGAAGCCAGCGCTACCTCAACCTCAAGTATCACTCTAACCTTGAGGGATAATACTACGGTGCAGTGGGGAACCGCTGAAGAGAGCGAGTTGAAGGCTAAGGTCCTTCTCTCCCTGCGCCAGGCTATTGCTAAGCGTGCTCAGGAGGAGAGCTCCTCCGAGGCACGGACGCAGAAGGTGACCGTCTACGACGTGTCTGCCCCGCGCGTACCGGTGACCCGATAGGGGAACCATTCAGGCGCTTTATCCTCCCTTTTTGTGTGAAATCCGCAAAAAGAGGGGGTAATTGCGCTGTGTGACTAGGAACCAACAAAAACAGTTTGGTATCCTAGCAGATAAAGTCATTCTTTAGAGGAAACCTTCAGGCTTAGATTAAGCTGCGGGTCTTCCGAAGCTGGAACACGGAACAATCGAGGAATACATGGACGCTGGAACTCCCCAGAACTACTTGGCAGTCATCAAGGTCGTTGGTATCGGCGGCGGTGGCGTCAACGCAGTCAACCGCATGATTGAGGTTGGTCTGCGCGGCGTTGAGTTCATTGCTATCAACACTGACGCTCAGGCTCTGCTGATGTCCGATGCAGACGTTAAGCTGGACGTTGGTCGTGAGCTGACCCGCGGTCTTGGCGCGGGCGCAAACCCCGAGGTTGGCCGTCAGGCAGCCGAGGATCACGCGCAGGAAATTGAGGAAGTCCTCAAGGGCGCAGACATGGTCTTTGTGACCGCAGGTGAGGGTGGTGGCACCGGTACCGGTGGTGCACCCGTCGTGGCACGTATTGCCCGCTCCCTCGGCGCTCTGACCATTGGTGTGGTGACCCGCCCCTTCACCTTCGAGGGTCGTCGCCGCTCCAACCAGGCTGAGACCGGTATCGCTGCTCTGCGCGATGAGGTTGATACCCTGATCGTTATTCCGAACGACCGACTGCTGTCGATTTCGGATCGCAACGTCTCCATGCTGGACGCATTCAAGTCCGCTGACCAGGTTCTGCTCTCCGGTGTGCAGGGCATTACCGACCTGATCACCACCCCCGGCCTGATCAACCTTGACTTCGCTGACGTTAAGTCCGTCATGCAGGGTGCAGGTTCGGCTCTGATGGGTATCGGCTCGGCATCCGGTGAGGACCGCGCAGTGAAGGCAGCTGAGCTGGCTATCGCATCGCCGCTGCTGGAAGCATCCATCGACGGTGCACACGGCGTTCTGCTGTCCATTCAGGGTGGCTCCGACCTGGGTCTGTTCGAGATCAACGAGGCTGCACGCCTGGTTCAGGAAGTTGCTCACCCCGACGCAAACATCATCTTCGGTGCGGTTATTGACGACGCACTGGGCGATGAGGCTCGCGTGACCGTGATTGCTGCTGGCTTCGACGCAGTGAACCCGGAGACCAACTCCAACGCTTCCACTGCTGCGGCTACTCAGGCTCAGCGCACCCAGGCATCCTTCGGCGGTTCCACCGCTGCGGCTGCTCCGGCTGCTAACGGCTACGGCTACAACGCACCCGCTGCTGCTCCGGCTTCCACCGGCGCTGCTGGCTTCGACGTTGACCTTCCCCCGGTTGTGGAGGAAGCTCCGGCTCGCCGCGACACCCTGGACGTCCCTGACTTCCTGAAGTAGTCTGCCCGGCTGTGAACGCCTAAGCGTTGCACGGCTGAGAGTCTTATGAAGCTATAGGGGAGCTGAGAAACACGCACTTTGTGCGGTTCTCGGCTCCCCTTTGCTATACCCGCCGTTATACCTGCTGACATCTGATGAAGGAATAGACGATGAGCGACGCTCCCAAAACTCCACTACTTGCCTCAGCCGATACCCGCACCCTGGGCTCTTGGCGTGTGCGGGTGGGTTTCACTTCCCGCGCGGCAGGCAACCTGGGCCTGCACGTGGACGATGAGCTCGGCGGCGGTATGGATGCCTCCCTGGTGCGCACCCTCAACCACCGTGCCGCGCTGGAGGAAGCGCTGGGTACCGACCCGTTCTTCTACCTGAACCAGGTGCACGGTGTGCAGATTGCCTACCCGGAAGACTACGCGGTGGAATCCTACGCGCCCGGTGCACCCGAGGAGCGTACCGCTGAGCGTGCCCGCGCGGTGCTGGAGAACTCCCCGGTCGCCGATGCGGCGATTAGCAGTGAGGGCGTGCCCCTGGCGATTATGGTGGCGGACTGCATTCCCGTGGTGCTGGTGGGTGAGCGGGTCGCGAACTGGCAACCAATCCTGGCGGTGGCTCACGCTGGCCGCCGAGGCCTGCTCGACGGCGTGCTCCAGCAGACCGTGCAACGGATGCGTCAGCTTGGCGCGGAGAAAATTACCGCCTGGCTGGGTCCGAGCATTTGCGGTAGTTGCTACGAGGTGCCCGAGGCGATGCGCACCGAGTCTACCGAACTGATTCCGCAGGTGCACGCGGTGACCAGCCAGCAGACCCCCGGACTGGATTTGCCCGCCGGTGCCCGCGCCGTGCTGGAGGATGCAGGCGTGCAGGTGAGCACGGATTGTGCGCAGTGCACGTTTGAGGAGCCCGAGGTGTATTCGCATCGCGGGTTCACGAACCGCGGTGAGAAGCCGGGTCGTATCGCGGGTCTGGTGTGGCTTGAGAAGCTTGCGGAGCCCGCCGCCTAGAGCTGCTAAAGACAGAGCCGCTAAAGATAGAGAGCCGCTGAAGATAGAGAGCCGCTGAAGGAGAGAAGATGCCTGAAATGAACGTAGAAGAGAACCTGCAGTACACTCCCGAACGTGCCGAGCAGCTGTTGCAGAGCTACCGCCGCGTGCTTGAGCGTATCCGCACCGCTGAACAGGACCATAGCGCGGTGCGTACCGAGGCGAGCGCCCCGGTGCAGCTGGTGACGGTCACGAAGTTCTTCCCCGCCTCCGACGCGGCGGCGCTGCTGGATGGGGGAGTGTCCCTCTTCGGCGAGAACCGCGACCAGGAGGCGAGCGCGAAGGCTCGTGAGCTCGCCGCCTACTGCGCCCAGCGTGAGGTGCAGCCCCCGCACTGGGCGTTCATCGGCCAGTTGCAGACGAATAAGGCGAAGTCCGTGGTCAAGTACGCTTCCAGTGTGCATTCGGTGGACCGCCCCTCCCTGGCGGACGCCCTGGCGAAGGCGTACGCGAACCAGATCTCCCGCTTTGAGGCGGGGGAGGCGCCCGCACCCGCCGCGGCGGAGCAGGGGGCGCTGACCTGCCTGGTGCAGGTGTCCCTGGCGGAGGTTGCTACGGCTGGCCACGCTGCCGAGGGCGCGCGTGGTGGTACGAGCGCCTCCGAGCTGCTGGAGCTGGTGGAGCGCATCGAGAACCACGAGCACCTGCGTTGCGGTGGCGTGATGGCGGTGGCGCCGCTGGGCATGAACCCGGACGAGGCGTTCGAGAAGCTGTACGGCTTGGCGTCGCTGGTGCGTGAGCAGGTGCCGCACGCGACTGAGATTTCCGCCGGCATGAGCGGCGACCTGGAGGCGGCGGTGCGTTGGGGCTCGACCTGCGTGCGCGTCGGTAGCGACATTATGGGTCAGCGCCCGGCGCTCTAAGCCCTATTCAACCGCGGCCCTTCAATGGTTATAGTTCCGGGTCTGCTTTCGGCGGAATAATCATCGGTGCCCTGACCGCCCGCGCGGGGTGGGCGCTGGTAATATATACATGCCGGTGCATGACGTACCGTCACGCGCACACACCTTCTGACGAAGCACCACGGCAGACCCTGTACACCACAAGCAAAGAACAGCGAGAGAATCATGGCGAAACAAAGCCGTCTGGCGGGTTTCCTCGGCCTGGAACGATACCAGGACGCTGAGGCGACGCCGGAAGAATCCCCGCAGGCTGTGCAGGCTGACACCCGTAGGGAGGCAACCGCCTCCGCAGGGCAGGCTGCTGCAGCACAGAAGACCGAGGACCCTAACCGGCTCTCAGCACTGCCCGGCTCGGCACAGTACAGCAACAGTGCAGTCGAGCCGCAGAGCGAAACCTACCGCCAGCAGGACGAACCCGCCTATACTGAACAGGAAGAGTACCTGCAGGCTGATAGCTACGATGACGGTACAGAAACCGAGTATCTGGACGCAGAAGAACCTGCCGACGGACGAGCAACCGTAGATGCAGCGGCACACGCCACCGCTCATACACCTGAAACCACAGCTGACCTGGCAGAAACCGAACAGACCTGGGACGACGCCAGCGCAGACAATTGGGAGGACACCCCGGTGCCGAATACCGAATACACCGAGCAGTACGCCGAGACGTACTCCAACGACGGCTACTACGAAGAGGGCTACGCGCCCGAAGAAACCAACGGATACACCTACGGTTACGAGGAAGAAGAGGACGAATTGCGTCGTATCACCACTATCCACCCCCGCTCCTACAATGACGCAAAGATCATTGGTGAGGCATTCCGCGAGAACATCCCCGTGATTATGAACGTGGAAGAGATGCCCGACGCAGACGCTAAGCGCCTGGTAGACTTCGCCTCCGGTCTGGCATTCGCTCTGGAGGGCCGCATTGAGCGCGTCACCGCTAAGGTGTTCCTGCTGACCCCCTCCAACCTGGAGGTTCTGGGTGTGGCTAACTCTGAGGTTCCCGCCGGCTTCGAGACCGACGGCGAATTCCCCTTCGACCAGGGCTAAGGACTGATAGATGGGTTATATTTTCGCCCTCATTACGATCGTTGTCTACGTTCTCTACATTGCGATGCTTCTGCGCATGCTCTTTGACTGGGTGCGCATGTTCGCACCGGAATGGCGACCCAAGGGCATTGTGTTGCTCTTCGCCAGCGGCGTGTACGCGGTGACGGACTGGCCGATGAACCAGCTGCGCCGCCTGATCCCGCCGGTGCGCGTGGGTAACGTTGCGTTGGATACCGGTTTCCTGATTCTGATTGTTCTGCTGTCTTTCCTGCTGAGCATCATGATGCGGGCAACCGCAGCATTCTCCTAAACCGCCCGTTCGACCCGTTCGGCTGAGAGGCTAGAGAGCTAGAGTTTGAGCCCCGCCTGCGCTTGGCACCCCTCATGGGGTGGAGCGCCGGCGGGGTTTTCTGCGTCTGGGGTTTCTGTGTACGGGGAGCGTCAAAATGCCTCCTAGAAAACCTTGTAGAAATGCACCGCAGGGCAGAAAACTCAAGGGGGACAAACGGGGACTAGGGCGGATATTAGACGTGGTGAATCCCACCCTTGCGCAGAGCGAATATTTTACGGTTCAACCGACGTATAACCGGGCACAGAAACCAAAGAATAGTAGAATTGGTGCCAACGACTGCATCGCGGCATAGCCATGCCCTGAATCATCGGGACCCTGAAATATTGGGGCCACGCGCTATCTGGCTGGTGAATCCGCGGCACTCAACATCACCACCAAACCCCGTAGGGATACCCAGAGGAGAAGCCCATGGCAATCACCCCCGAAGACCTAATCACTAAGAGCTTCAAGATCGTCACCGAAGAGTCCGGTTACGACCGCAACGAGGTCGACGACTTCCTGGACGAGCTCGTTGTCGAACTGCGTGCACTCTACTCCGAGCGTGACGCCCTGGAGCGCCAGGTTGAGCAACTCTCCGCAAACGCGCCCGATTCCCCCGCAGCGGCTGTAGCACCCGCACAGTCCTCGGCTGCACCGGCAGCGGCACCTCAGGATGCGGCAGCACTGCTCGCCATGGCACAGAAGGTTCACGACGACTACGTGGCACAGGGCGAGAAGGCTAAGGCTGAACTGATTGAAGAGGCAGAGAAGAAGGCAGACGCTATGGTGAGCGAAGCTCAGCAGCAGCGCGAAGAGGTTCTCTCTCGCCTCACCGACGAGAAGGAAGAGCTGGAGATTGCTGTTGAGGCTCTGCGCGGCTTCGAGAGCCGTTACCGCTCCAAGCTGCTGCAGCACCTGGACGCACAGGTTCAGGAGCTGAAGAACCTCAAATCCATCGAGGCTTCCGCATAGAACAGTTCGCCTAAATAAGCTAACGACGCTAAGCTCACGACGCTTTGAGGCGTATGCCGCCCGGATTCTTTCTCTTCCACCGCTATTCACCGGGGAAGATGGAGAGAACCGGGCGGTATTCTCATACCTGCCCGGCACGGTGCAATAACCCAGCGTAAGAAGCGGGGGAGAGTACCCGCCACATCACCGCCGGATACTCGATGGTCTACCCCGATTTGCTAAGCTAGAGGGGCACTATCGAACGGTACCGCACCCGGTTTGCGTTCGGGCGTGCAGCAACCGGCACAGACTAGAGGAGAGCTATGACCAACACCCCCAAGACCGCTGAATCCTCAGTCGCACACACCGCTACAAAGGCTGAAGGACGCCGCGTGCGCATCCTCTCGGCTCGCTCCGCGGGTATTCTTGCGCTCGTACTTGCCGCCGTCGTGTTCGCTATCGACCAGGGCACCAAATACCTGGTCGTCACCCAGATGCAGCTGGGGGAGCGCATCACCGTTATCGATGGGTTGCTGTGGTGGTACTCGATTCGTAACTCGGGTGCCGCATTCAGCATGGGCGAGAATGTCACCTGGATCTTCACGCTCGTTATGGTCGCCGCCGCCTCCGTTGTGCTTTACCTGTTGCGCCGCACCCATGCCCTGTCCTGGACCCTCGCGCTGGGCGGACTGCTCGGCGGTATCTGCGGCAACCTCTTCGACCGACTCTTCCGTGAGCCCGGCTTCGGTTCCGGTCACGTGGTCGATTTTATTTCCGTGCCGAACTTCGCGATTTTCAATATTGCGGACTCCGCAATCTGCGTGTGCATGGCGTTCATCGTGCTGCTGAACTTCAAGGGCCTGAACCTCAACGGAACCCGCGTGCAGGCTGAGGACAAGAGCACCGCTGACAAGAACACCGCGGAAAAGAGCGCCAAGTAGCAGCGCCCTGCCCCGGCATACGCGCCGACAGCTAGGTTGCCGATACACGCGCTTACAGACGTTTTCACACAGACAACCCCTCTCACACAGACACCCCAGACAACACCACCCGCCACCCGAAGGAGAGCCGCATGAGCGAAACCACCAACGCCGCCGAAGAATCGGCACGCATCCGCGCCGAATTCACTGTTGAAGGCGCGCTTGCCGGTATGCGCCTGGACGCCGCGCTCGCCGGCGCCCTCGACGCGCCCCGAACCCGCACCTCCGGGTGGATTCGTGACGGCCACGTGACCGTGACCAACAACGGCAAGGCCGTGAAGATTGGCAAGTCCTACAAGCTTTCCGCGGGCGACGAGGTCGTCGTCGATGCACCCGCACCGCGCGATCTGGCGGACATCCGCCCCGAAAAGGTGGACGGCTTCCGCATCGTGCACCTGGACGACGACATTGTCGTGGTGGATAAGCCCGCAGGCGTGGCAGCGCATCCTTCGCCCGGCTGGCACGGCCCCACCGTGATCTCCGCGCTGATGGGTGAGGGTATTTCGGTTGCCACCTCCGGTGCGGCAGAACGCCAGGGCATTGTGCACCGCCTGGATGTGGGCACCAGCGGCCTGATGGTCGTAGCCCGCAGCGAACGTGCCTACACCGAACTCAAGCGCGCCTTCAAGGAACGCACCGTGGACAAGGTCTACCACACGCTCGTGCAGGGTCTGCCTGACCCGCTGCGTGGCACCATTGACGCACCCATCGGCCGTCACCCCGGCAGCGAGTGGAAGTTTGCCGTGGTCGAGGACGGCCGCAACTCCATCACCCACTACGATGTGCTCGAAGCCTTCGGCCCCGCATCGCTGGTGGAGGTGCACCTGGAAACCGGACGCACCCACCAGATTCGTGTTCACTTCTCCGCGCTGCGCCACCCCTGCTGCGGCGACCTGACCTACGGCGCCGACCCGCGCTTTAGCGCCGAACTGGGCCTGACCCGCCAGTGGCTGCACGCGCACCGCCTGGGCTTCGACCACCCCGGCACCGGCGAGCGTGTAACCTTCACCAGCGAGTACCCGCTCGATTTGTCCTACGCGCTGACCGCTCTGCGTGACGGCAACGTCAAACTCGGCTAGGCAGAGCCTCCCGCGCCCCGCCGCACACAGCTTCACATTCACCGCCCATCCTCCAGCCCACACCTCCAGGAGATTCCCGTGGCAACCAAAGAATTTACGCACCTGCACGTGCACACCGAGTACTCCATGCTCGACGGTGCCGCGCGCCTGGGTGACCTGTTCACCTACGCTAAAGAACTCGGCATGAAGTCCATGGCGACCAGTGACCACGGCTTCCTCTTTGGTGCCTTCGACTTCTGGCGTCAGGCTAAAGCGCACGACATTAAGCCCATCATTGGTGTGGAAGCGTACCTGACCCCCGGCACGCACCGTACCGACCGTTCGCGTGTGCGCTGGGGCGACGGCTCCCGCGACGACGTCTCCGGCGGTGGCGCGTACACCCACATGACCATGTGGGCTGAGACCACCGAGGGCATGCACAACCTGTTCCGTGCCTCTTCGATTGCGTCGCTGGAAGGCCAGCTGTACAAGCCGCGTATGGACCGCGAGGTGCTGCAGACCTACTCGAAGGGCCTGATTGCGACCACCGGTTGCCCCTCCGGTGAGGTTCAGACTCGCCTGCGCCTGGGCCAGTTCGATGAGGCGGTCCAGGCAGCGAGCGAATTCCGCGATATTTTCGGCAAGGACAACTTCTACTGCGAGGTCATGGACCACGGCCTGGACATTGAACGCAACGTCCAGGAGGATCTGCACCGCCTCGCCAAGAAGCTGAACCTGCCCTTCGTTGCCACCAACGATCTGCACTACACCCGTCAGGAAGACCACACCGCCCACGCGGCGCTGCTGTGCGTGCAGTCTGGCTCGACCCTCACCGACCCCAAGCGTTTCAAGTTCGACGCGGATAACTTCTACCTGCGCTCGGCAGAAGAAATGTACGCCCTGTTCGGCGACATTCCCGGCGCGTGCGAGAACACCCTCGAAATCGCTGAACGCTGCAACGTGGAGTTCAACACCAAGGCGAACTACATGCCGAACTTCCCCGTGCCCGAGGGCGAAAACGAGGAGTCCTGGTTCGTGAAGGAGGTCGAGAAGGGCCTGCACTACCGCTTCCCGGACGGCGTGCCTGACAAGGTGCGCAAGCAGGCTGAGTACGAGGTGGGGGTCATTACCTCCATGGGCTTCCCCGGCTACTTCCTCGTGGTCGCCGACTTTATCAACTGGGCTAAGCGCAACGGTATTCGCGTGGGTCCCGGCCGTGGTTCCGGTGCGGGCTCCATGGTCGCGTACGCGATGCGTATTACCGACCTGAACCCGCTCGACCACGACCTGATCTTCGAGCGATTTCTCAACCCCGACCGCGTCTCCATGCCCGACTTCGATGTGGACTTTGACGATCGTCGCCGCGGCGAAGTCATCGACTACGTGACCGAAAAGTACGGTGAAGAAAAGGTCGCACAGATCGTCACCTTCGGCACCATTAAGGCGAAGCAGGCGCTCAAGGACGCCTCCCGCGTGATGGACCAGCCGTACTCGGTCGGCGAGCGCCTCACCAAGGCGATGCCGCCGGACGTCATGGGTAAGAACATCGCCCTGGCGAACGTGTACAACGAAGAGGATAAGCGTTACGCTGAGGCGGCAGACCTGCGCGCCCTCATCGAGGACCCGGTCGATAAGATTTACGGCCAGGTGTTCGAGACCGCGAAGGGCCTGGAGGGTCTGAAGCGTCAGTGGGGTGTGCACGCTGCGGGCGTGATTATGTCCAGCAAGGACCTCGTGGACGTCATCCCGGTGATGCGCCGCGAGGCGGACGGCCAGGTGATTACCCAGTTCGATTACCCCACCTGTGAGGGCTTGGGCCTGATCAAGATGGACTTCTTGGGTCTGCGTAACCTCACCATCATTTCTGATGCGGTGGAGAACATTAAATCGAACCGTGGCATTGACCTTGACCTTGAGTCTCTGCCGCTGGATGACCCGGAATCCTACCGTCTGCTGGCGCGCGGCGACACCCTCGGCGTGTTCCAGCTCGATGGTGGCCCGATGCGCTCGTTGCTCAAGCTCATGGAGCCCGAGGAGTTCGAGCACATTTCGGCAGTGTTGGCGCTGTACCGTCCGGGCCCGATGGGTGCGAACTCGCATACCAACTACGCTCTGCGTAAGAACGGTAAGCAGGAGATTGAGCCGATTCACCCTGAGCTGGAAGAGCCGCTCAAGGACATTCTGGACACCACCTACGGCCTGATTGTGTATCAGGAGCAGGTTATGGCGATTGCTCAGAAGGTCGCGAACTACACTCTGGGTGAGGCAGACTTGCTGCGCCGTGCGATGGGTAAGAAGAAGAAGGCGGAGCTGGATAAGCAGTACGCTACCTTCCACGACGGCATGATTTCTAACGGCTACTCTGAGGGCGCTGTTAAGGCGCTCTGGGATATTCTGCTGCCGTTCTCTGACTACGCGTTCAACAAGGCGCACACGGCTGCGTACGGTCTGGTGTCGTACTGGACGGCGTACCTGAAGGCGCACTTCCCGCAGGAGTACATGGCTGCTCTGCTGACCAGTGTGGGCGATAACAAGGACAAGCTTGCGCTGTATCTGAACGAGTGCCGTGCCATGGGCATTACCGTGCTCGCCCCGGACGTGAACGAGTCCACCCTGACGTTTGCCCCCGTGGGTGAGGATATCCGCTTCGGTATGGGCGCGATTCGTAACGTGGGTGCGAACGTTGTGGAAGGCATGATTGCCGCCCGCGAGGAGAAGGGCCGCTACGAGTCCTTCAACGACTTCCTGAAGAAGGTGCCGCTGCAGGTGTGCAATAAGCGCACCATCGAGTCGCTCATTAAGGCGGGCGCCTTCGACGACCTGGGCCATACGCGCCGTTCCCTGTCCCTCATTCACGAGGCGGCAGTGGACGCGGCGGTGGCGGTCAAGCGTAAGGAGGCGGCGGGCCAGTTCGACCTATTCGGCTCCCTCGGCATGGACGACGCCCTCGGCGACGAGCTGACCGTGACCATCCCGGACGTGCCCGATTGGGACCGCCGCGAGAAGCTGAACTTTGAGCGTGACATGCTGGGCCTGTACGTTTCGGACCACCCGCTGCGCGGCCTGGAACGTGCGCTCTCTGATGCCGCCTCCCACTCGGTGCACGACATCATCGGTGAAGACTCGCACGTGCGCGACGGCGAAACCGTCACCATCGCGGGTATGCTCACCGGCGTTTCGCGCCGTATCGCCAAGTCCAGCGGCAACCAGTACGCCTCCGTGGAGCTGGAAGACCCCTCGGGCGCAACCATTACGGTCATGTTCTTCTCCCGCGCCTACGAGACGATGGGCGCCGCCCTGGCGGACGACCTCATCTGCTCGATTCGTGGCCGTGTACAGCGCCGCGACGACGGCAGCGTGAACATGAGCGCCCAGGAACTGCAGATTCTGGAAATCAGCGATGACGGCCGCGCCGCACCCATCACCATCGTGGTACCCGAGTACCTGGTGACCGAGGCGAACCTGAAGGAACTGAAGGAGACCCTGCGCGACCACAAGGGCACCGCGGATGTGCGCATGCTCATCCGCACCCGCGATAAGGAGCAGCTGGTGCTCCTGGACGCGAGCGTGCGCGTGGAACCGAACCCGAGCCTCTTCGGCGAAATCAAGACGATTTTCGGTCCGAGCTGTATTCGCCGCTAAAAATATCTGAACCCCCGAACGGGGGAGCGTCAGGGTGGATTCTGCATAGCAGAGTCCACCCTGAGCGTATATTCACTCACACCATACGGTGTATCCGCTGTATATCAGGGTAGAATAGGTATAAATATTCTTGAGCGCTGTATACGCGGGCGCTAGCGCCCAGCCAAGGAGAAACGAATGTACTGCCCCTATTGCAAGCACACCGACTCGCGCGTGGTGGATTCCCGCACCACCGATGACGGCGCCGCAATTCGCCGTCGCCGCCAGTGCACCTCCTGCGCTCGCCGCTTCACGACCGTTGAAACCACCACCATTTCGGTGATTAAGCGTTCCGGCGTGACCGAGCCCTTCGACCGTTCGAAGATTGCTGCGGGCGTGCGTAAGGCATGCCAGGGTCGCCCCGTGGGCGAGGACGATTTGGCGAAGCTCGCCCAGGAGGTCGAGGAGCTGATTCGTGCCCGCGGTCTGGCTGAGATTAACGCGCACGAGGTGGGTCTAACCATCCTGGAGCCGCTATCGAAGTTGGACGCGGTCGCCTATCTGCGTTTTGCGAGCGTGTACCAGGCGTTTGAAAACCTTGAAGACTTTGAGGAGGCGATTGCGCGTCTGCGTGAGGATCGCATCGCCCAGTAACTGACTAGCAGAGTAACTAGCTAAACCGGCTGCCGCTAAGTTTGAGCGGTGGTATACAGAAAAGGGGCTGTTCCCGAGATAACCATCTCAGGAACAGCCCCTTTAGCTGTATCTACGCTTTACGCTTCGCCGCGGTGCTGACGCGGCCGCGGGTCAAGCGGGTTTAGGAAAACCTTATGCTTCACCGCGGCGCTGACGCTCCGGCAGCATACCGCCAGCCCACAGTGCCGCACCCACAATACCCGCGTTGTTACGCAGGGCAGCCATGACCATGGGGGTACGAATCTGATCCTCAAAGTACGGCATGAACTTCTCCGGGTTCTTGGAGATGCCGCCGCCAATGATGAACAGGTCGGGGGAGAAGAGCATCTGAACGTGCTCGAAGTAGCGGTACAGGCGCTTGCCGTACTTCTTCCAGGACAGCTCGTGCACCTCGCGGGCACGAGCGGAAGCCTGAGACTCGGCGTTGTGGCCGTCAATCTCCAGGTGGCCCAGCTCGGTGTTCGGGATCAGCACGCCGTCGTTGATGAGGGCGGAGCCAATGCCGGTGCCCAGGGTGATGACAGCGATCAGACCGTCACGGTTACGGCCCTGACCGTAGGTTGCCTCAGCCAGACCGGCTGCGTCAGCGTCGTTGAGGCCGTAGACGGTGCGGCCACCCAGAGCCTCGCTCATGACCTGCTCCAGGTCAGTGTTAATCCAGGAGTCGTCCACGTTCGCTGCGGAAAAGACCATACCGTTCTTCACCACTGCGGGGAAGTCAATGCCGACAGCCGACTCGGGGTCCGGCGCCAGGTCGCGGCCCTGCAGCTCATCAACTACGCGGCGTACAACCTCAGCCACAGCGGCGGGGGTTGCAGGCTTGGGGGTGTCAATGCGGAAACGATCCGAGACGAGGTTACCGGTGCGCAGGTCGACGATGCCGCCCTTAATGCCGGTGCCTCCAATGTCCACACCAATCTGCAGGTCCTTGGGGGTGGGGGCAGGCAGCTCGTTGATGACGCCGGGTTCTGCGTAATCGCTCATGGTTTTCTCTCTCTTTCACCCCGCCTACTGCCGTATAACCGGGGAGCGGGCGGGCTTGTCAGTGGGTGAATTGATATAAAAAGTGAGGTGCTGGGTTTGAACCTGTACAAGCAGGAAACCCAGAGGGCTGCGGATTAGGGCAGGGTGAGGATGTCCGCGCCGTCAGCGGTCACCACGAGGGTGTGCTCGAACTGTGCGGTGCGCTTGCGGTCGCGGGTGACCACGGTCCAGTCGTCATCCCACAGATCCCATTCGATGGTGCCGAGGGTCAGCATGGGCTCGATGGTGAAAATCATGCCCTCGCGAATCTCGGTGTCGTAGGCGGGTGCCGCATCATAGTGGGGGATGATGAGGCCCGAGTGGAACTCACGGCCCACGCCGTGGCCGGTGTAGTCGCGAACCACGCCGTAACCGAAACGTGCCGCATACTTCTCAATGACGCGACCAATCACGTTAATCTGGCGGCCCGGCTTCACAGCCTTAATCGCGCGGTTCAGGGACTCCTCGGTGCGCTCAACCAGCAGGCGGGATTCTTCGTCCACGTTGCCGATGAGCAGGGTCTTGTTGGTGTCGCCGTGCATGCCGTCAAGGTACGCGGTGACGTCCAGGTTGAGGATGTCGCCGTCCTCCAGCACGGTGGTGTCCGGGATGCCGTGGCAGATGACCTCGTTCAGGGAGGTGCACACGGACTTGGGATAGCCGCGGTAATCCACGGTGGAGGGGTACGCGCCGTGGTCACAAATGTACTCGTGGACCAGCACGTCAATCTCGTCGGTGGTAGTGCCGGGTACGCAAATCTTGGATGCTTCAACAATGGCGCCTGCCGCAATCTTGCCGGCTGCGCGAACCCGCTCAACTTCCTCGGGGGTGTACATGTTCGAGTCGTTACCCTCGTTAGCGGTGGGCTTACCCACGTACTCGGGGCGAACAATGTGCGAGGGGACCGGGCGCATCGGGCTGACGCGTCCGGGGGTCAGACAACCGACGGGTGCACGACCGGGCTCTGCGGGAAGATTATGCGAAGTATTCGTTTTGGTTGAAGACATAGTTTCATCTTACCGGGCGTGGGCGGTTTGTGTCCCTTGCGGAGGCGCTAAAAAGCGGCGGATACATAAGCCGTACCTTTTTCCCAGATTGTGAATAAAATTCCAGGCTGACCGGGCTGGGTGGCGAGGGCGGAAAGGCGGCGCGCCGCTGAGAAAAGTAGGGGAGTGCCACGTGAGATGCTGCCCCTGCCCGATTGCCCCCACCGTAGGTGTGTGAGACGCTAAACATACCGGCTTAAAACCGTCGAAGGAGAACCCATGAGCGAGAAGAAAAACCACTTGAGCGAAGCTATCGAATCGGCAGTCGAGAAGACCCTGAACGCCGCAGCTGACGCAACCAGCCCGCACGCTGACGAATACTGGTACAATCTCGCCACCGGTGAGGTTGAGCGAGGCCAGCAGAGCGCCGTCACCTCCCTGTGGGGCCCCTTCAAAACCTACGAGGAGGCGGCACACGCCATGGACCGCGCTCGCGAACGCAACGAGGAGTGGGACAAGGACGGCGGCCTGCTCTAAAGCCCTGCTCTAAAGCCCAGCGAACGTTCTGCACGCATGCCTCTAACAGAGGCGTCTAACAGAGGCAGAAAAACAGATACAGCAAGACCCCCGAATCCGGAACACCGGATACGGGGGTCTTCGCTTTGTCTAAAGCTACCGTCTAAACCTAAAGCCTATTCAAAGGTGTGCTCAGCCGCCGGGAACTCGCCCGAACGAACCTGCTCACGGTAGGCGCGCGCGGCATCCTCCATGACCTGACCGATCTGCGCGAACTGCTTCACGAAGCGCGGCACGCGACCCTCACGCAGGCCCATCATGTCCTGCCAGACCAGCACCTGACCTGTCGTCACATTCGAGGCACCAATACCAATCGTCGGCACCGCGCCCACCGCCTCATCCACCAGGCGAGCGGTCTCGGTAGTCACCATTTCCATGAGCACGCAGAACGCGCCAGCCTCAGCCAGAGCCACCGCATCCTCACGAACACGCTCGGCAGCCTCGCCACGACCCTGCACACGGAAACCACCCAGAGCATGCTCCGACTGCGGGGTGAAACCAACATGCGCCACCACCGGAATACCGGTACGCACCAGGGCACGAACCCACTCGGTCATCGACGCATCCGCCTCAATCTTGACCGCGTGCGCGCCGCCCTCCTTCATCAGACGAACAGCGCTCGCAACCGCCTGCTGCGGCGACTGCTCATAGGAACCAAACGGCAGGTCAGCAACCACCATGGCGCGGGATGCACCGCGAGAAACAGCCGCGACCAGCGGAATCATCTCATCCAGGGTGATGGTCAGGGTCGACTCGTAACCGAGCACCACGTTCGCCGCGGAATCACCCACCAGCAGCATGTCGATGCCCGCGCGATCAAAAATCTGCGCGGTTAGAGCGTCATAGCAGGTCAGCATGGAGAACTTCTGCCCGGTCGCCTTAGCCTGCGCCAGGTGAACGGTGCGCACCTTCTTGACGGTATCAAGGTCAAAAGGCTTCTGCACGCCGGAGGGAGCAGAAGCAGTCGCGGAGGTAGCGGCAGGCTGTGCCGCGTAGGGTGAAGAGATCTCGGAAGAACGCTCAGTAGTCATGCTGACTATTCTAACCCTGCACGGCTCCAACCTGGCGCACCGCTCACCACGGGGGAACTACACCTAGTTCCAGATGAGATTGATGTAATAGGTTGGGAACGACGCAGCAGCGTTCTTATTCATCAGCTCCGGAACAGCGGTAGAAGCATCCTCAAACTCACGCGGCAGATCACGCTGAATGAGTGCCTGCTGCACCAGGGCGTCCCAGTACACCTGGGTGACCGAGTAGGTGCAGACTTCCTTCACGACGTCCTCCGCGTAGGACTCCCACGCCTTACGCGCCGCATCATCAGAGCCGAAGAAACCCTCATAACCCTGAGACAGGCCCGTATCGCAGGCACTCACCGCGTTCTTCGAGTACTGCAGCCAGTAGCTACGGCTCAGCTCATCCGAAGTATTGAACGTAAACGCCTCATAGTCCGCCTTCAGCAGGGCGTAGGACGCCTGGATGGAACCGGCAAGCGGGGCGTGCGAGGAGAAGACAATAACGTCCAGAAGAGCGGCAATGTACTCCATCTGCGCCTTCTCATATGCAATACCGGAAGGCTGAGCCGGACCAGAATGCATCTGCACCAAGCCCTCGACAGCGTTGATGAAACGCTCAATGTCGGCGGTTGCCTTCACCATCAAATTCAGCAGACGCTGAACGCGCTGATAATCCTCAGAAATCTGCGAGAACAGACCGTAAGGCAGGATGCCGCGCTCCGAAGCTGCCGCCGCCAGAACCTGGCTCGTCAGACGCTGACTCTCCACCTCAGCCTTCGCCACGCTCAGCAGCAGGGCACCACAATAGGCCAAGGCACGGCGATCCACCAGCTGAGGCTGCTGCTGATGCAGCGGCAGAAGACGCTCGTGAATCTGACGGAAAATCGCGCTCTGCGCCAGGGCCTTCTTACCCAGCTCCTCAGTCTTCAAAAGCACCGTATCCGCCGAGAAATCACGCGGAACAAAACGGCGCGCATCCTCAGCGGTAAACGGCGAATAGGGGCGACCCATCAGCGGCTGCAACAGCGACATCGTGGTAAACAGCGAAAAACGAGCCGACACCGGGTACAGCGAATCAGGGTAGTTCGGCGCATCTACCGCATTCACGCGCTCCGTGCACAGCGTCAGCCACGTCTGCTCCACCGCCCGCTCAGACCTAATGCCAAGACCCATACCCAGGATGCCCTCGCCGAACGCCTCCGAAGGGAGCTTGCCGGGGTTCATCTGACGCACCTGCATCTGCGCCAACGCCAGCTCCACCGTATAGTTCGCCCGGCGCTTCTTGCCCGCCTCGTCAAGATTCTGGAACGGACGCATACCCGCGATCTTCTGAGCGCGCGCCTGCGTGTGCAGCTCCTTGCTCATCGCAAACTGCTGCGGGTTACGCTGCATCATCTTCGACACCTCGTACGCGCTCTTACGGTTCAACTTCTCACGGCGCTGAGCGCCCTCAGCCGACAGCGCATCATACTTGCCGCGCGTCGCGTGCACATACCAGGCACGAATCAGCTGCAACGGCAGGAAGAAGAACGCGAACTTCCACGACCACGTAAACAGAAGAATCGGAATGACCGCAATCGACCCCACACGACCCGTATAACCGAGCCAAATAAGCTCCACAAACGCACCCACCAGCGCAAAGAGCGCCACGGTGCGAGTCCTAAACGCAACGCGGGAGGGGCGGTCCAGCAGGTAGGTCGTGCCGCCAGACTTGTTGTTCCTCATGACCAGCGGACCAAACGCCGCAATCGCCATAATGCACGCCAGGTACACAACGCAGAAAACAACCGGTGCCGCAATGAGTAGCAGCCACTCTAAACCGGTGGGGTCAGCAGCCACGATGCTGGTCGCCAACGGAAGCTGTACGGTCGAGGGAAGAAGAATGGAATGTAGCATACCCCCATTATCGCAAGGCGACCCCGCTCCCCGCCCCGAGAACCGTCATATGCTAGGTATCTGAACCTGCTTGGCATCTGAGTAAAACCCACACCGCAGAAAAAGTGGGGGAGCGGCCCCGGCACCGCCCAGAACCTGAGCCACCGAGGCGCACGAGCGAGACACGAGCCAGAATTTACACAAACGAAACCTCCCACCCGCGCGACGCACAGCAGAACCCGATAGGCTAGATAACAACAGGACATACGCCGGGGCAAGGAGGCGCCAGCACCGCTGGTACGCAAACCGCCGCAACTCCTTGGAAATCCAAGGGGCATGCAGGGTATTCCGCACCTCGGCAACAAATTCAGCGCGCCTCCGCCGCCCACAGACGGGTACCACGCGGATGCACGCCCACACCGAGAGGGCAACTCATGGACCGCCAACAGGAATTCGTACTGCGCACCATCGAAGAGCGCGACATCCGCTTCATCCGCCTCTGGTTCACCGACGTGGTCGGCACCCTCAAATCCGTTGCGCTCGCACCCGCCGAGGTAGAAAGCGCCTTCGACGAGGGCCTGGGCTTTGACGGCTCCTCCATTGAGGGTTTCTCCCGCATCTACGAATCCGACATGCTGCTGCAGCCGGACCCCTCCACCTTCCAGATTCTGCCCTGGCGCGGCGAGGAAGACTACACCTCCCGCATGTTCTGCGACGTGCTCACCCCCGACGGCGAGATTAGCGCCTCCGACACCCGCGGCGTGCTCAAGCGCGTGCTCAACAAGGCCGCGGAGATGGGCTTCACCTGCTACACCTCGCCCGAAATTGAGTTTTACCTGCTCGAATCCTCCAAGCTCGGCGCGGACGGATTCCCCGTGCCCGTGGACCACGAATCCTACTTCGACCACACCCCCGGCGGCATCGTGCAGGACTTCCGCCGCAAGGCAGTGACCATGCTCGAAGAGGTCGGCATCTCCGTCGAATTCAGCCATCACGAAACCGGCCCCGGCCAGAACGAAATCGACCTGCGCCACGCCGACGCCCTGCAGACCGCCGACAACGTCATGACCTTCCGCACCGTCATCAAAGAAGTCGCCTACTCGCTCGGCATGTACGCAACCTTCATGCCCAAGCCCTTCACCAAGTACGCCGGCAGCGGCATGCACACCCACTTCTCCCTCTTCGAAGGCGACACCAACGCATTCTTCGAAGCCGGCGCCGAATACCAGCTGTCCAAGACCGCACGACACTTCATCGCCGGTGTGCTCAAGCACGCCCCCGAATTCACCGCGGTCACCAACCAGTTCATCAACTCCTACAAGCGCCTCTGGGGCGGCGGCGAGGCACCCTCCTACGTCTCCTGGGGCCATAACAACCGCTCCGCCCTCGTGCGCGTGCCCCTGTACAAGCCGAACAAGATGCAGTCCGCCCGCATCGAGTACCGCGGCCTGGACTCGGCGTCGAACCCGTACCTCGCCTACGCGGTGATTCTCGCCGCAGGTCTGAAGGGCATCGAAAACGAGTACCCGCTCATGCCCGCCGTGACCGAAGACCTCGCTGCCATGACCAACGCAGAGCGCCGCGCCATGGGCTACAACCCGCTGCCCGCGTCCCTGCGCGAGGCTATCAATATCACCGAGGAATCCGAGTTCATGGCGGAGGTTCTGGGCGAGCAGGTCTTCGAGCAGTTCCTGCGCAATAAGCGCGCCGACTGGGACCAGTACCAGGCTCAGGTGACCCCCTATGAGCTCAAGCACAACCTCGGAATCCTCTAATCGCTGGATTCTCTGCCTCCTCGCATGATGAGTGACCGCTGACAGCATCAGGGCGGTACCCGCTACCGGTAACACGCCGGCGGGTACCGCCCACAGGTGTATCAGCATCGCTTTTTATCCCGCCGAAATTTATACTCTCTACCCACAGTTCTCACGCTATGACTGACAGCTCTCACTACCCGGCCACCGGGCTCATCCGCATTGTTGACCCCGCCAAAGAACCCAAGCCGCTGACCGACATCGCCCCCGATGCGCTCGACGACGAACAGCGCGCCGAAGCCGAACGCAAAGCACAGCTACGCCTGCACACCCGCATGATTGCCACCGGTTTTCACGACCCGTCCAAGGCGGAACGCTGGCTCAACGCGCCCGAACTGCAGCGTGTCTCGCAGGATGCGCTCTTTGCCGGGCTGCGCCTCGCACCCTCACCGGATATTGCCTTGCCAGCCCTCGTGCGCCTCATCGAAAAGCACCCGGCGGTCGCCGAGCGCGCCAACCGCGGCGAGGAAGAATTCGGCATGTACCGCCTGCTCGGTGCATCCCAGGCGATTGGTGATTTCCTCTACCGCCGCCCCGAGCTCATTGACCCGCTCTTCGACACGCAGGTGTACCCGGCTGAGAGCGCGCTGATTCGCTCCCAGCACCCGGCGTCGATTCTGCCGGAGACCGACGGGGAATTCCTGACCCCCATCGCCCCGCTGGACACCCCCTACCGCCGCGATATCCTCACCGCCCTCGGCGCCGACCCCCACGCGGAGCGTCCGCGCGCTGCCGCCGAGCAGACCGGCAAGGACGGCTACGTGACCCTGCGTGTCGCCTACCGTGCCGCCCTGGCGCGTATCGCCCTGCTTGACGTGTGCTGCGAAGACCCGGTCGAAATGATGCCCACCATCGGTCGTCACCTCGCCGATTTGGCTGCCGCCGCGCTGGAGGGTGCGCTCGCCATTGCCCGCACGGAAGTTGCGGAGGGGCTGGGCCCCGGCCTGGCGGCTCCTCGCCGCGGCGAGGCCGTAGACGCCCTGGACTTGGCGATTATCGGCATGGGTAAGTGCGGCGCCCGCGAGCTGAACTACATCTCTGACGTTGACGTGGTGTACGTGGTCGCGCCGGTCGAACCCGCGCCCAGCACTGGGGCAGAGGGGGAGAGCGCCCCGCTCAAGCTCACCGAGAACGAATGTTCCACCATCGGCACGGAGCTCGTGCACGCCCTCACCCGCGCCATCATGGGCCCCGCGCCCGAACCCGCCCTCTGGGAGGTCGACGCAAACCTGCGCCCCGAGGGTAAGGACGGCCCGCTGGTTCGCACCGTCGAATCTTACGTTCAGTACTACAAGCGCTGGGCCGAAAACTGGGAGTTCCAGGCACTGCTCAAGGCGCGCCCCATCGCCGGTTCGGCGCAACTGGGTGCCCGCTACGCCCGCGCCATTGACCCCTTCGTCTGGGAGTCTGCCGCCCGCGAATCCTTCGTGGAATCCGTGCAGGCGATGCGCGCCCGCGTGACCGACAATATCCCCTCGCACCAGGTGGACCGCCAGATTAAACTTGGCCCGGGCGGCCTGCGCGATATCGAATTCACCGTGCAGCTGCTGCAGCTCGTGCACGGTCGAACCGACCCCGCCGTGCGCACCAAATCCACCGTGGACTCGCTCGCGGCACTGACCGCGGTCAGCTACATCAGCCGCACCGACGCCGAGGCGTTCAGTCGCGACTACAAGAAGTTGCGCGTGCTGGAGCACCGCATCCAGTTGCAGCAGTTGCGCCGCACCCACCTGATGCCCGAGAAGGACGCCGAACAGCGCGCCCTGGCTCGCTCGATTCTCTCCCCGGAACGTAATGGCACGCTCTCCGCCGAGCAGATGCTCAAGGCATGGCAGAAAATTAAACGAAACGTCCGTTCACTGCACGAGCGGATCTTCTTCCGCCCGCTGCTTGCCGCCGTCTCCACGCTCAGCCGCGACGAAGTGGTGCTCAGCGAACAGGCGGCACAGGACCGTCTTGCCGCCCTCGGCTACCGCGACCCGCGCGGCGCCATGCGCCACATCAAGGCACTCACCACGGGCCTTTCCCGCAGCGCGGACATTCAGCGTCACCTCATGCCCGTGCTGCTGGGCTGGTTCGCCCGAGGCGTGGACGCGGACGCCGGCCTGCTCGGATTCCGCATCGTCTCCGAATCGCTCGGCAGCACCAGCTGGTACCTGCGCATGCTCCGCGACTCGCCCGCAGCCGCCGAGCGCCTGAGCCAGCTGCTCTCCAGCTCACGCCCCATGACCGACCTGCTGGAGGACGCCTCCGCCTCCATCGCCTGGCTGGACAAGGTCGCCGACCTCAAACCGCTGGGGGAGGAGGCGCTCGCCTCCGAAGTTTCCTCGCTGCTGGCACGCCACGATGACGCCGCCGAGGCGATGCGCGCCGTGCGCTACCTGCGCCGCCGCGAAACCCTGCGCACCGCCATGGGCTGGACCCTGGGTATCGTCAACATTGAAGACACCTGCGCCGGTCTAGCCGCCATTGACGAGTGCACGATCGGTGCGGCGCTGCAGATTGCCCTACGTGAACTCCAGGGGCCGACAGAAGGCGCCGAGGGTGCGGAGGCTGAGGAAGCAACGGGAGAGAAGCTACTCACCCGCATCGCCGTCATCGGTATGGGCCGCCTTGGCGGTGCCGAGAACGGCTTCGGCTCCGACGCGGACGTCATGTTCGTCCACGAACCCCTCGACGGCGCAGACGAAGACGCCGCGCAGGAACAGGCCGCGCGCATCGTCAACCGCACCCTCGCCCTGCTCAAGCAGCCCGTCAAGCCCCCGATTCGCGCCGAACGCCCCCTCGAAGTGGACGCCGATCTGCGCCCCGAAGGCAAGCAAGGTGCTATCGTGCGCTCGCTCGACTCCTACCGCTCCTACTACGAGCGCTGGGCGGAAACCTGGGAATTCCAGGCGCTCACCCGCGCCCGCCCCATCGCCGGCGACGAAGAGCTCGGCGAGGCTTTCGTGGAGCTCATCGACCCGTATCGTTACCCGGCAGCTTTCACGCCCGAGCAGGTGCAGCAGATTCGCCGCATGAAGGCGCGCGTGGAGAACGAACGTATGCCTCACGGTGCCGACCGCACCCGCCAGCTCAAGCTCGGCCGCGGTGGACTCTCCGACGTGGAATGGTTGGTCCAGCTCGTGCAGCTGCGCCACGCGCACACTGTGCCCGGGCTGCGCACTACCTCTACCCTGAAGGCGCTGAATGCGGCAGTCGAGGCGGGACTCGTCGAAGCTGCGGATGCGGAAATCCTCAGCGGTGCCTGGTTGCTCGCCACCAAGATTCGCGGCGGCAACGTACTGCGCGGCGTGCGCCAGTCCGACACCCTGCCCTCGGGTCGTGCCGACCTTGAGGCCATCGCGCGCTGGTGCGGATACCCCGCCGGCAGTGCGCGCGCCCTCGAAGAGGACTACCTGCGCCAAACCCGCAACGCCCGCAAGGTCTACGAGCGACTCTTCTTCGAAGAACTCTAAAAAATTCGCAGGCGCGGAATTCACGGGGGGGGGGGAGGGGCGGGGAACCAATTGTGGCTCCCGCCCCTCTTTCTACGTTTTTCTGTGTTCTCTGAAATTTTTCTGCGGACTTTACTCTCCCAACTCTTGCGGCAACCAGAACAGTATTCGCCTAAAAACCCGAAAATGTGACCGGCACCATGAAAATAAATTTTGCCAACATGTCCCAAAAAAGAGATAAAATACCCCGTTTTGCCCCGGAAACACGCGGAACACTGGGTGTCTAACAGGGGATTTGGCAAACACTCAAAAACCCCGTATAGTATTTACCTGTCAGCACGACGGAGCGAAAAACTCCTCGGAATGATTCAAATTGAATACGCTGATATGCGGTTGTAGCTCAGTTGGTAGAGCACCACC
>NZ_CAJZIE010000006.1:0-43900 GCF_916049665.1 uncultured Rothia sp.
GGGTTCGGGGGAGTGCCTTTGGGATTCACGTCTTTCTTTGTTTCTGACGCATAGGGGAAGACTTTTCTGGGGGTTCGGTTTCGCGGCGGGTGCCCTTTCAAAGTGACCATTCCATCCTCTTCACCTCGCGTAGATGGTTCTTAGAGATGATGGTTTGGGCTTGCCCACATTTGTGATAGAGCGCCTTATCTTCCGTGTGTGCTCGCTGTGTCTGAATCAGCGGGTACGGTAAGAGACGCGAACCGCCTCCAGCGCGGTTCGAGGGAGTCGAAGGTGCAGACTGCTGTTTTCTTTCGGCAGTGTCTAAACCTTTGACCGCGCTATAGCGCCCGCCCGATTTTTATTCTGAAGATTTTCAGGGCTTATAACCAAAGGAATTGTAGTTGGCAAAGAATATTGTTGTCACCGATGAGTACGGTACGGCAGCTGCCGCACCGGAACTTGCAAACTTGAAGGTCGCGCAGTTGCGTGTCCTCGCCCAGCAGCTTGGTATCCGAGGGTATCTGAAGCTGAAGAAGGCTGAGCTGGTTCAGGCTCTTGAGGAGCATCAGCGTGGTGGCGCCGTAGCCGCTCCTGCTGCGCCCAAGTCTGAGGCACCTAAGTCTGAAGTGCCCGCTGAGGCTGCTGCTGAATCTGCTGATACCCCCGCTGCTGAGAAGGCTGAGGAGTCTAAGCCTCGCCGTACCCGCCGTACTCGCGCCCAGAAGGACGCCGAGGCGAAGGCAGAGAAGGCTGAGAAGACCGAAAACGCTGAGGTTGCTGAAGCCCCCGCTGAGGACGCTGAGAAGGCTGAAAAGGCTGAGAAGCGCACCCGCTCTTCCCGTTACGAGACTCCCGCTCAGAAGCGTGCGCGCGCTCGCCGTGCCGCTGAGGGTGAGGACGCATCGGCTGAGAAGTCCGAGAAGGCTGAAAAGTCTGAGAAGGGCGAGAAGGCTGAGAAGCGTACCCGCCGCACCCGCACCCGTAAGGATGAGAAGCCCGCTGAGCTTCCTCCGCTGGATGTGCGCGCTGAGCTGGCTGCTGAGCGTATTGGTGAGCGTTCGGAGCAGGTTGACCTGCCCGGTAACTCTGCTGAGTTGAAGGCTGCTACCGCTGATGGCACCGCTAGCCTGGACAGCCTGAACGCTGCCCTGGACATGACTTTTGGCACCCCCGATGGTGAGAAGAGCTCGAAGCGTACCCGCACCCGTGAGCGTCGCCGCGACCAGGATGGTGAGCGTACCGAGCGCCGCACTAAGCGTGACCGCCAGGCGGAGCGTGCAGAGCGCAATGCTGAGCGTAGCGAACGTGCCGAGCGTAAGGCTGCTGAGCGTGCAGAACGCGCAGAGCGTGCCGAGCGTACTGAGCGCCGTTCCAAGCGTGACCGCCAGGCTGAGCGCGCTGAGAAGCAGGCTCGTCGCCGCGAGGAGAACGAGCCTCGCCTGAGCGAAGACGATGTGCTGGCACCGATTTCGGGTGTGCTGGACATCCTCGATAACTACGCTTTCGTGCGTACCACCGGCTACCTGCCCGGCACCAACGATGTGTACGTTTCCCTGGCTCAGGTGAAGAAGTACAACCTGCGTAAGGGTGACCACGTGCTCGGTGCGATTCGCGTGCCGCGCGAGGGTGAGTCGAACAACCGCCAGCGTTTCAACGCCCTGGTTCAGGTTGAGGCGATTAACGGTCAGAGCGTTGAAGAGGCAGCTAACCGCCGTGTCTTCTCCAAGCTGACCCCGCTGTACCCCAAGGAGCGTCTGCGCCTGGAGACCACTCCCAAGAAGCTGGGTACCCGCGTGGTTGACCTGGTGTCCCCGATCGGTAAGGGCCAGCGTGGTCTGATTGTGTCCCCGCCGAAGGCGGGTAAGACCCTCATGTTGCAGTCTATTGCGAACGCGATTACCGTGAACAACCCGGACGTGTACCTGATGATGGTCCTGGTGGACGAGCGTCCTGAAGAAGTGACCGATATGCAGCGCACCGTCAAGGGTGAGGTTATTGCCTCGACCTTCGACCGCCCCGCTGAGGATCACACCACTGTTGCTGAGCTGGCTATTGAGCGTGCAAAGCGTATGGTGGAGCTCGGCTACGATGTGGTCGTGCTGCTGGACTCCATGACCCGCCTGGGTCGCGCATACAACCTGGCTGCTCCCGCGTCCGGTCGTATCCTGTCCGGTGGTGTGGATTCTGCCGCGCTGTACCCGCCGAAGAAGTTCTTCGGCGCTGCCCGCAACATTGAAGAGGGCGGCTCGTTGACCATTCTGGCTACCGCCCTGGTTGAGACCGGCTCGAAGATGGACGAAGTGATCTTCGAAGAGTTCAAGGGCACCGGTAACATGGAGCTGCGCCTGTCTCGCCAGCTGGCGGATAAGCGTATCTTCCCGGCGGTTGATATTAATGCTTCTGGCACTCGCCGCGAGGAG
This sequence comes from uncultured Rothia sp., assembly GCF_916049665.1. GTDB lineage: Bacteria > Actinomycetota > Actinomycetes > Actinomycetales > Micrococcaceae > Rothia. The sequence continues at coordinate 2,403 of NZ_CAJZIE010000006.1, forward strand.
AACCTGCTCTCCCCGGATGAGATCAAGATTATGTGGGGTCTGCGCCGTGCCCTGGCGGGTATGGAGCCCGAGCAGGCTCTGGGCGTTCTGACCAACCAGCTGCGTAAGACTGAAAGCAACGTGGAGTTCCTTCTGACGGTTCAGAAGAACGGTCTGCGTCTGGTCGACTAAGGCTCGTATCTCACGCGCCCCACCTCCTCATTGTGGGTGGGGCGCGTGAGCCGTTCGTTTTGTGCATCCCGCTGTGAGGGATGAGAAATCTAGTGCCTGCCCGTGCGGCGTAAAGTGCGGGAGATGGAAGAGAGAACAGAATGTTTGAATCTATTCAGGTTCTGCTGGATGAGCACGCTGACCTGCAGAATCAGCTGGCTGACCCCGCCGTGCAGGCGAATCAGGGTAAGGCACGCCGTGTGGGCCGCCGATACGCGGAGCTGACCGGTATTGTGACTGCGTACAACAAGTACACTTCGCTGAAGGATGACCTTGAGGCTGCTCGCGAGATGGCTGATGAGGATCCGGACTTCGCGGCTGAGATTCCCGGTCTGGAGGAGGAGCTGGAGGTTGCTCAGGAGAAGCTACGCCGCCTGCTGATTCCGCGTGACCCGGATGATGGTCGTAACGTCATTCTTGAGGTGAAGGCTGGTGCCGGTGGTGACGAGGCGGCCCTGTTCGCTGGTGACCTGCTGCGCATGTACATGCGTTATGCCGAGCACAAGGGCTGGAAGACTGAGATTATTTCCTCGACCAGCACCGATGTTGGCGGTTACAAGGACGCCCAGATTGCTATTAAGGGTTCCTCGAACGAGCCTGCTGAGGGCGTGTGGGCGCACCTGAAGTACGAGGGTGGCGTGCACCGCGTGCAGCGTGTTCCGGCGACTGAGTCTCAGGGCCGTATTCACACTTCCGCCGCCGGCGTGCTGGTGTTCCCCGAGGTGGACGAGCCCGAGGAAATCGAGATTAACCAGAACGACCTGAAGATTGACGTGTACCGTTCTTCGGGACCCGGCGGTCAGTCGGTGAACACCACCGACTCGGCGGTGCGTATTACCCACCTGCCGACCGGTATTGTCGTGGCGATGCAGAACGAGAAGTCTCAGCTGCAGAACCGTGAAGCTGCGATGCGCGTGCTGCGTGCGCGACTGCTGGCTCACCAGCAGGAGCAGATTGACGCTGAGAACGCGGCACACCGTGCTTCGCAGGTGCGCACCATGGACCGCTCGGAGCGCATCCGTACCTACAACTTCCCGGAGAACCGCATTGCCGATCACCGTACCGGTTACAAGGCGTACAACCTGGACGCCGTGCTGAACGGTGACCTGGAGCCGGTGGTTCAGTCCGCTATTGAAATGGACGAGGCGCACCGCCTCGCTCAGGTGGGCCAGGAGCAGAAGTAGTTCCGTACAGAGGTAACGCTGCGTAGAAGTAGTTCCGCGCAGAGGTAACGCTGTACAGACGTAGGTTCTGTGCCACTCTTACTTGTGTCTTTGGGTTTGCGTTAGCAGACCGTCATAGGCGCGTGAGTTTAGCTTGATTGCTGAACTCACGCGCCTTTTTTGCGTCTGTCGTCGGGTGCCGAGCGGTGAATGACCAAACGCCGCGCGCGTTTGAAAGCTTCACCCTAGACTTGAGATACAACCGGTGTTGTGGCGAGGTTGATCGCGGGTGATAGCCCCCCGGTAGCGGTGTTCTTTGAAAAATGAATAGAGAAAAGATGGAAGCCGCTTTAGGGGTGTCGGGCAGTGTAGCCCGGCACCGGTAATTTTTGATATTTCGAGACTGATGATTTTTGGATAGCTATTTTTGGGTAGCTAATGAGCGAAAGGCAGAGAATATGGGCGTTATTGTTGACCTTCAACCGGGTGATGGAATCCTTGTCGAAATTATTGATTGGGATGACGGTAAAGATGGACGCGAGCTGCTTGTTCTTGAAGTTGTGGGAGTGGAGGGCTCAAAGTTCTCGGCACGATTGCTGAACCGTTCTCGTGTTGGCCAAACCTATGAGTATTGGGACGACCGGTACGTCTTTACCGGGGAGGTAAAGGAAGACGAACCCCTTGTTATCAGCCTGACCTGCTACAACTGGGAGGGTGAGAAATTTAGGTACCCCGTTAGCTGCATGTACGCTTTTTACCTGGGTGCGCCCGTCGACCATACCTCCGTCACAATGATGACGAGAGATGGCAAAGGTCGAGAAATCGTGTGCCGTATCGGTGACCATGTGCTGACCTCTGACGGTCCACGCACTGTGAAGGCGGTCTACGAGAACGTGGTTGTGGTGAAGGACCACAACTATGTTTATCTCGGTAGGTATCTGCAGAAGAAGCTGGGTTCTGACCACTGGCCGGATTCTAGGCACAGGCAGACGTGGAACTTTGGTGGTGCGGTGGCGTACATCGTACCTATTACCTCTGAATTGGCGGAGTCTCTGAATAATCTCAAATATTCAAAAGAATATGCGGAGCTTCAAGAGGACCATTCGGAGTTCTTTGAATGGGCGAATAGCGCTAGGAGTTACTGGTTCGGTTGGTGTTTTCCGCCGCTGGCTAATGAGCCGTATCCTTCTGAATTGCTGAATGCTACGGCTCCTCAGATGGTGCTGGCGCTGGTGGATTCGGGGTACTTCTTTAGCAGGTCCACCGACGTTTCCCCTCCAGAAGGGATTAGCCCGTCCGATCCGTTCAAGGTTTACCCCTCGTGGTATCAGGAATTGTACGATCGGAGCTGGCTAATGCGCACCGTTACCCGTGCGGTTGTCGACCGGTTGGAGTCACTCGCGGAGCTTTTGGGTCGGGAAACGAAAGAGACTACGCCGTTCGAGGTTCTTCTTTGGAAGGAAGCATCCTACCTAAAGGGAACATACGAGTACCTGTCTACCGGAATTCCCGGCGAAACATGCGGTGAAGTTTATTGCGATAGTGAGTGTGAGTACTGCGGTGGAGGTGACCCAAACTATCGGGGTGAGAGCCTCTGGTACTAGAGCAGAGTGTCTGCGGGATATTCGCGTAGACGCATAGCGTAGGGGAGGGGCGGCTGTGACAGGCTGTTGCGGCTACCCCTCCATCCTCGACAGAGGTGAATTTAGCTGGGTACTATTGTCTTCTTTTGAGAGGACGGATAGTCCGGTCTGAGAAACTAGCTAACCGCATCGACGAATGAGGGGATCGGAGGAGTGGTACTCTGTGAGGTGCTACTTAGTGAGGAAATATTGGTTGTGAAAGCAAACAATACGAGCCCGCGTAGCTGCCATTTAGGCTGTTTGATAGTAGTTCCTCTGATGAGACTTCTCAGGACAGAAGAGAGTGCAAGGAGAGCTCATGAAGGTGAATGTGCACGACCCGCGCGGAGAAGAGCTCGCGCAGGTAATCACGCGCGCCACCGCAGCACTGGCGCAGGTGCCCAGCCCCCGAGTCGACGCCGAGCTACTCGCCGCGCACTTGCTCTACGACGGCTCACGCTCACGCCTACAGCACGCCGCACTCATGGGGGAGCGGCTCACCCCCGCACAGGTCGCAGAGTACGAGGCGCTGATCGCCCGCCGCGCCCGCCGCGAACCGCTACAGCACATCACCGGCTCCGCTCCCTTCTACCGTCTAGAACTGGCAGTCGGACCGGGCGTATTCGTACCCCGCCCCGAGACGGAACTGCTCGTCGAAGAAGCCCTCAAAGTGCTGAGCGCACGCGCTGACACTGCACCCAGTGGGTTGCGCATCGTCGACCTGTGCACCGGCTCCGGTGCTATCGCCGCGGCGGTTAAGAGCGAGCTGCCGAATGCGCAGGTGTTCGCGGTGGAGCTCTCCGAAGAGGCCATCCCATACACCCGCAAGAACCTGGAGCCGCTCGGCGTGCACCTGGTTCCGGGGGACGCCCTCACCGCACTGTCCGAGCTCGCTGGAACCTTCGACGCGGTACTCTCCAACCCTCCGTACATTCCGCCGGCGAACGTGCCCGCCGACCCAGAAGCCGCCGTACACGACCCGGACATGGCGCTGTACGGCGGGGGAGAGGACGGCATGCAGATGCCCTCCGCTATTGCCGCCCGCGCCTTCGAGCTTCTTGCCCCCGGCGGCTTCTTCATGATGGAGCACGACGACACCCAGGAAGAAGCCGTTGCCGAACTCTTGGCACGTCTCGGCTTTGAGGGCTGCTACCCGGTGCGTGACCTGAATAATCGCCCGCGGCATAGCGTCGGATATAAACCGCGTCCACTAGAGCCTTTAGACTAGTAGATGCACCACCTAGCCCGCGCCGGGCTGCATGAAGGCAACGCGTCCGCCTCAGCAACCAGCTCAGAGCCGGCAAAATATGGTGAATGCTCGGAAGAGTGCTTCCGCATGGCGCGTTGTGGGTGCCGGCGCCTCGCCGCATCCAGAAAAACATGAGAGAATAAGACCCGTGACTGCAAAGCTGTACCCCGTAACGACTGAAACTGAGACCCGCGAGGCCATCGAGGTTGCCCGCGAGGCGCTGAAGGCGCACGACACGATTGTGATGCCCACCGATACCGTCTACGGTATTGCCGCCGATGCTTTCTCGCATCAGGGCGTTGCCAAGCTGCTGGCAGATAAGGGCCGTGACCGCACCATGCCGCCGCCCGTGCTGATCTTTGATCTTGCTGCGCTCGCCGGTGTGGTCGACGACGTTCCGGACGATATTTACGACCTGGGTGGCCGCTTCTGGCCCGGCGCGCTGACTCTTATTCTTCACGCGTACCCGTCGCTGAGCTGGGATCTGGGCGAGACCCGCGGTACCGTCGCCGTGCGTGTTCCCGATGACGAGTTCGCCCTGAAGCTGCTGACCGAGCACGGTCCGCTGGCGGTTTCGAGCGCGAACAAGACCGGTCAGGAGGCCGCACTGGACGCGCAGACCGCCATGGAATCCCTGGGCGAGGATGTCGCCGTGGTGATTGACGGTGGCACTCGCCCGAAGCCGCTTGAGTCTGAGCCGAATGAGGACGGCGTGGTTGTGGTGACTGAGCGTGACCCGGCACCGTCTACGATTCTGGATTGCACCTCCTTCCCGTATGTGGTGGTTCGTGAGGGCGCAATTTCGGTGGAGGAACTGCGTGAGGTTGTTCCGACCATTCTGACTCGTGCGGAGGCTGACGAGCAGGCGGCTCGTAAGGTTGAGGAAGCTGAGGCTGCTTCTTCCGTGTCGTCTGAGCAGGCTCCTTCTGAGCGTGCTCTGGACGATCAGGCTGACCTGGATGAGGCGTACGAGCAGTGGGACAGCACCCACACTGTGAGCGGTGAGCCTGCTCGTCGCGCTTCTGCACCGGCTGCTGGTTCTGTTGCGGCGTCCCTGCTGGGCGCTACGTCGGCTCTGTCTTCTGCTTTCAGCACTGGCGTGGATCAGGAGCGTGCACGCGGTTACCGCGATAACACTCCGAAGCCGGTTCGTGCGGATGAACCGCAGACCCACCCGGTTCCTGCTGACACTGCTCGTGCTCTGGTCTTTGGCGAGTCGAAGATTGAGGTTGCCGCTAAGAGCAAGCCTGCCAAGGAAGAAGCTAAGGCTGAAGAAGCTAAGACTGAAGCTGCTACGACCGAGGCTGAGGCAAAGACCGAGCAGAAGGACGCCCCGGAGGACCACCTCTAAACCTCTGCGCGTGTATGAACCCGGAGCATAAAAACCCGGCTGATAAAAACGTATAGGGAACCCCCGATATATCGTTCAGATATATCGGGGGTTCCCTTCTACTATGAGTCCTATAAGCTGTGCGCCCCTATGGTTGTGTTCCTATAAGGGGCACGTGCGCAATCTACTTCTTGTCGAAGCGGCGGTCCTTCTTCTTGCCCAGCGCGGTGTGGGCGTTGCGCAGTACTTCGCGTACGCGCGGGGTCGGCAGAAGGTTGTTGTCGCGTGCCCAGGAGTCGTCAATGCCCTGGCCGAACCACATAACCTCGACCTTACGCACGGAGCCTGCGAACTTGTCGTTCATCAGCTCGGAGACGGTGTAGCCTGCCTTGACGGCTGCGCGGCAGAGCCATTCGGGCAGGTGAATCGGCTTGCGGCGGCCTGCATCCAGCGTTGCGGAGGCGACGGTTGCGCCTTCCCAAGGCTGTAGGACGATGGCGGGTAGCTCGCCGGGGAAGGTGCCGAGCATGACCACGAATTCCGCGAGGGCGTGCACGCTAGAGACGGGCGACTTGCCGGTGCCTGCACCCGCAACGGATGCGAAGGGCGAGGACGCCATCTTGGCGAAGAGTTCGGTGGTGCGGCGGCCGCGGCCCTGCACACTGGTTGCGCGCAGGATGCACAGTTCGGGTGCGCTGTCGGGGTGCTCTTCGAGGAAGTAGTCCTGCAGGTCGAGCAGCGCTTCTTCACCGAGCGCCTTGGAGAAGGAATACGCGCTGAACGGGTTGGTCTCTTCGGAAGCGTCGAGTACGGGGCGCGGGCCCTGTACCGCTGCGGAGGAGAGATGGATGACGCGGCGCACACCGGTGCGCTGTGCGGCGATTGCGATCACTGCGGGTAGCAGTGCGTTTGCGCCGACGAGCGGGGGTAGGTCCTGCATGTTGGGTGCTGCGAGGCCCGCTGCGTTGACGACAACCTGTGCGCCCGCGAAGGCTTCTGCGAGGGAGTCGATGATGCCTTCAAGCTGGTCTGCTTCGTCGATGATGCTGTCTACGTCGAGGGCGCGGGTTGCGAGTCGAGGTGCCTCAATGGGGTCGACGCTGATACCTTCTGCGTTCAGTCGCGCGACGATGGAGGAACCAACGAAGCCGCTGGCGCCAATGACTTTCCACTTGGATTCAGACATCTCTTTTACCTCTCATGAGCCCGCGTACGTTGCGGGGAAAAATGGGGTCAGTTCAACTTTCCCATATTTGAACAGTTTATGGGGAATTTGTGGGGTTTTATTCGGTCTCTGGTCGTTTTTTCGCACGGGGTGCACAGCGCAAACACAGGCTGTGAAGCGGGTAGCTTGATGGATGCCCAAAAGTGGGTGTGCGGGTACGTCCGCTATGCGGATAAATCAACTGAATTCGGTTGTTTATTTGTCATATAAGGCGTCTTTTGGAGTGGTGGTTCACTCTCTAGTGGAGACCGCAGGTAGAATGTTTTCTTTGAGTGATATATCCGCGCGGTTGAATACCGCGGGCGCGAGAAACACCACAAGCGCCCAGATCGGCATGGGTATATCGCGTACCGGCTGATTCAGGCGCATCGCGCCGTGGAGGGAGAACTTATGGCAGAAAAGTACAGCGACGTGACCGCTTTTGCCCAGCCTTCTTCCGAACAGCTTTCTTCTCATAATTCTTCGAATGAGTACCCGCGCACGGTTGCCGTGGTGGTGACCTATAACCGCGAGGATCTGCTGCCGAAGACCCTCGCTGGTATCGCTTCTGGTGAGCGTGTGCCTGCGGCGGTGGTGATTGTTGATAACGCCTCCACGGATGGCACCGCCGAGTACCTGCGCACCCTGGACTATGAGCTGCCGGTGGATTGCATCCGCCTGGAGAAGAACATGGGTGGCGCTGGCGGCTTTGCGGTGGGCATTGACCGTGCCCTGGAGCGCCACAACCCGGACCTGGTGTGGGTGATGGATGATGACACCGAGCCGACCGAGAACACCCTGTCGGAGGCGGTTGCCGCCTGGCTGAACTATTCGCCGGTGCCTTCGCAACGCCCCGCGGTGGTGGCGTCTCGCGTGGTGTGGACGAACGGCGAGGACCACCCGATGAATACTCCGCGCACGATGTTTGCGGCGGGGGAGCAGCGTCATGCTCGTGCGCAGGCTGTGGGTGCCCGCCCGATTCGTAGCGCCTCGTTCGTGTCGATTCTGATGGATGCGCAAGCGATTCGCCGCAACGGTGGCCTGCCCATTGCTGAGTTCTTCATCTGGAATGACGATTTCGAGTTTTCGACCCGCCTGATTCATCACCGCGACGGCATCGCGGTGCCGTCCTCTGTGGCAAAGCATCACACGAAGACTTTTGGTACGACGAACGCCAACCCCGGCCCGCGTTTCTATAACGATGTGCGCAATAAGCTGTGGGTTTTCACCCGTTCGCGTACCTTGAACCCGCTGGAGAAGCTGCTCTATGGTGGCTCGTCGGCGCGTCTGTGGATTTCTACTGTTCTGCGTACCGATGACCGTCGCACCTACCTGGGATATTTCCTCAACGGTGTGCGTGACGGTTTGCGGGCACCCACCCCGAACCGCCAGGTGCTTGAGGGTATTTACCCGCTGACTTTCCCCGGCCGCTACGGCGTACCGGCTACTGCTAACGCCATTGACTCTGTGAAGGCGCGCGGTTGCGTGAGCTCCGCACCCGATTTCTCGGTGTTGATGAGCGTGTATGCGAAGGAGAACCCCGCCTACTTGGAGCAGGCGTTGGAGTCGAATCTGCTGAACCAGACTCTGCGCCCTTCGGAACTGGTTTTGGTGAAGGACGGTCCGCTGACCCCCGAGCTGGATGCCGTGGTGGACCGCTGGGTTCAGCGTGCCGAGGATCTGGATTGCCCGCCGATTCAGGTGGTGGAGCTGGCTCAGAACGTTGGTTTGGCGGAGGCGCTGAATGCCGGTCTGCAGGCGTGCTCCTACGAGCTGGTGGCCCGCGCTGATTCTGATGACCTATCCGAGCCGACTCGTTTTGCCCGTCTGATTCCTGCCCTGGTGCAGGGCGGCTACACGGTGCTGGGCTCTGCCATGCTTGAGGTGAACGAAAGCAATACTGCGGTGGAGTCGACCCGCGAGGCGATTGTTGATTCCGAGCGTCTGCTTAGCGCGATGGATTCGCGCAACCCGATTTATCACCCGTCGGTGGCGTTCGTGAAGAGCGCCGTGCAACAGCTGGGCGGTTACGAGTTCGTGCCCGGCGCTGAGGATTGGTGGCTGTGGATGCGTCTGCGCGATGCCGGCTACCGTCTGGGTAATATCCCCGATGCGCTGGTGCGTTACCGCGTGGGTGCGGGCGCGTACACGAAGCGCGGGGGAGTGGACGCATGGTTGCAGGATGTGGCGATTCAGCGTCGCCTGTACACCGGTCACGGTATTTCTAAGCTTCAGTGGGCTCAGAACATGGCGGTGCGTAGCGTGTACCGTTTTGTGCCTGAGCAGGCGCGCCGTTCGGCGTTCCGTGCGTTGTCGTCGTTGACGGCTCGTGCTTCTTCTCGTTCTTCTGGTACCGCATCTGAAGGAGGCATGTAGTGGCTCAGTTGAAACCTCACGCTCATGTGGTGATGAAGAAGGCGGCTCAGCGCGGCACGCTGGTGACGGAGGGCGACTCCGGCACAATGCTGGTGAACCGCCTCTACGAGCGTAAGCCGTGGTGGCTGATTGCGCAGGCTCTGATTGATTCGAGCGCGTGGCTGCTGGCGGTTTTGTTCGCGTACATGCTCCGCTATAGTGTGCTGCTCAGCAACGGTTCGGTGTTCGATATTATTCACCCGGCGTCGTTGACGATGACCGCTACTTTGGCTGTGGTGTTGCACCTGGTCATTGGTTTGGCGGGCGTGAAGATTTATAACGGCGTATACTCTTATGGCTCGTTTGACGAGTCGTGGCGTGCCGGTGCGGCTGCTTTGAGTGCGGGCGCGGCGTTGACCATTTTCTCCTTTGTGGATGAGTTGCTGGGCCTGCCTCATATTCCGCATAGTGTGCCTGCGATTGCGGCGGCGTTTAGCCTGATTATGATGGCTGGCGCTCGCATGGCGAAGCGTGTGTACACTGAGCGCGGTGCGGTGCGTGAGCTGACCGGCGAGCCCGTGATTGTGTACGGTGCCGGTTTTATCGGCGGCATGGTTATGGATTCGATGCTGCACGATGAGGAAGCGAAGCTCCGCCCGGTTGCAGTCTTCGATGATGACCAGCTGAAGGCTGGTACGAAGTTCCACGGCATTTCGGTGATTACGACTTACCGTGAGCTGGAGCAGGTGATTCGTGAGTCGGGTACCCGTAAGATTCTGGTGACGATTTCGGATATGTCGGAGGATTACTTCGAGTCCTTCTGCAACCGCATGCGTAAGCTTAAGGTTGAGGTTCAGCGTATTAGTAGTGCGAATGCTCGACTGATGGGTGAGCGTCTGATTACCGCGAGCGATAACGACCTGATGCGCGTGATTCGTGGCGAGATTAACTACGATATTGACCGCGATATTCTGCGTTCGTACCTGCACGGTAAGCGCGTGCTGGTTACGGGCGCGGGCGGTTCGATTGGTTCGGAGCTGTGCCGTCAGATTAGCGAGTTTGAGCCGGAGACCCTCATGATGCTTGATCATGATGAGACTCTGCTGATGGAGACGAAGGTTTCGATTACTCACGAGTCGAGCCTGGACGATGACCGCATTATTCTGGCTGATATTCGTGAGGGCGATAATCTGCTGGAGATTTTCCGTGACCGTCGCCCCGAGGTGGTGTTCCACGCTGCTGCGCTGAAGCATGTGTCGGCGCTGGAGGCGTACCCGCAGGAGGCGTGGAAGACGAACTCCTTGGGTACTCTAAACGTGCTGCGTGCCGCGGAGGCGGTGGGCGTGAAGACCTTCGTGAACGTTTCGACCGATAAGGCTGCCGATCCGAAGACTGCGCTGGGCCAGTCCAAGCGTGTGGCGGAGCGTTTGACCGCGTACTTTGGCGAGAAGACCGGCAACACGTACGTGTCGGTTCGTTTCGGTAACGTCTTTGGTTCGCGCGGTTCGATTAAGCCGCTCTTTACGAAGCAGATCCTCTCGGGTGGTCCGATTACCCTGACGGATAAGCGTGCGACCCGTTACTTCATGCTGATTACCGATGCTTGCCTGCTGGTGATGCTTGCCGGTGCGATTGGTCGCCCCGGTGAGGTCATGGTGTTGGATATGGGTCAGCCGGTCAAGATTCTGGACGTTGCCAAGGCGATGCGCCAGGCGTATGAGCGGTATGACGTGGAGATCAAGGAGATTGGTCTTCGCAAGGGTGAGAAGCTGGATGAGACTCTCTTCGGCGGTACCGAGAAGCTGGTACCTAGCGAGGAGAACCGGTATATTTCCCGGTCGAGTGCCCCGGCACTTGACCCTGATGAGCTCGATTATGAGCGGTGGATTCAGAACTATCGGGAGCATAGTGGCTATGAGCGTCATGGCCTGGAGCGTGCCCCGGATCCGCGTACTCTGGCGGATGCACAGACGTTCTAATCTTTGCGGAAAGACACCGGATGCTGCACTTGCGTGGCGGGTGCGGTATCCGGTGTTTTTCTCTTTGTACGGCACTAGACTCTGTGTGCGGTACTGGATTCTGTGAAGGTTAGCCCCGCGTCGGTGAATAGTTTTATAGAATACGAAGTAACCACACACTACACACACATCGTCCCTTAGCCGCGATTTTGGAGCTTGGTTCCAGCTTCGCCGGCGCCAATGCCTTGGAGCTGGTATGACCTCCTTTTCTGAGCTGTTGAGTATTTTTGCTCTTGCTTTTGTTTTGGGCGCCCTTTTGCCGTTTGCGGTGCGCCCAATTTTGCACCGCTACGACATGGTGGACGTTCCTAATGAGCGTTCTTCGCATACCGCTCCGACGTACCGCGGTATGGGTTTGGCGACTGCGGCGGCGACCTTTGTGGCGTTTGTTGCTGCTACCCTGTTCGGCTGGACGTACCGTTCTCCTGAGTCTTTGCAGCTGGCGGTGACGATTGCTGCGGCGATTCTGTGCGCTCTTGCCCTGGGTTGGCTTGAGGATATTCGTGGCGTGAGCATTGTGCGTCGTGCGGGTCTGCAGCTGGTGATTGGTGTGCTGGTGAGCGTGAGCTTCGCGACGGTGCAGGGCACGAATGTTCTGCTGCTGATTCTGGGTGCGATTTTTATTGCCGGCTACATTAACGTGGCGAACTTTATGGACGGTATTAACGGCATTTCTGGTGCTCACGGTCTGGTTGCCGGTTTGGCGTATGCGCTGACCGGTTGGATGGTAAACCTGCCGTGGCTGGCTCTGGCTGGTGTGGCTGTTGCCGGTGCTTTTGCGGCGTTCTTGCCGTGGAATGTGCGCCCGGGTAAGAACGTGTTTTTGGGCGATGCTGGTTCTTATGTTTTGGGCGCGGCACTGGGCACGTTGGCTGTGGGTGCGTGGTTTGCGGATGTTCCGTTCTTGTTGGCTTTTGCTCCGCTGATGACCTACCTTGCGGATGCGGGTACGACTCTGTTCCGTCGTTTCATGGCGGGGGAGCAGTGGTACAAGCCGCACCGTACTCACACGTATCAGCGTCTGACGGATGTGGGTTTCAGCCACCTGGGCTCGACCGCCGTGGTGACGGGTACGACCATTCTGGTGTGGGTGCTGTTGGCGTTTGCATCTGATTTGTATGCTTCGGGTGCCGTGCTGGCGACCGTGGGCGTGGTTCTGGTGGCTCTTGCTGTGCTCGCCGTGTACCTCCGCATGCCGCAGCTCTTTGGTGGCGAGGCTCCTACCTCCACGATTGACCTGTCGAAGCGTTTTGCTGCGGCACCTAAGGAGAAGAAGACTGTTTCGGAACCTGTTACCGGCTCGTTGACCTCGGCGACTGGCGTTCCGGCGACTCCTGAGAACGTGGAGCCGACCTCGCTGCATCCGGAGCCGATCATGCCGGATTCCGTGAAGGATCGTGCGGGTCGTCCTTCTTCTGCTTCCCCTTCTTCGACGCAGCCTAGTTCGGCTCAGTCGACTCAGAATCGTGGGGAGAAACACTAATGGTTTCTGAACACTCTAAACCTTCGGTTGAGGCTCCCGTAGAGCCTCTCTGGAGGCGCGTGGTCGACGTTCTGTGGTATCCGCCGGCGGAACGTAAGAGGCAGCAGAAACGCCGCCGAGAGCGTGCTCAAGCAGGTTTGAAGGCATCTTCCTTCGAGAGTCAAGAGCTTTCCTGGAAATTTTTGTTCTACAGGGTATCGGCTTACTCTCTGCTGGCTTGGTTGGGCGGTATGATGAGTGCGTACCTGTTTGCGGGCCCTGTGGGCGCGCTAGGAATAACATTGGGCTTTCTGATAATCTATATATGCTTCACTCTGGGCGTATTAGTTATGTTGGTTGCTCCCATTTTCGACTGGGGTGTACCCAAATCGCTGGTGGTGAGCTACCTTGTGAAGATTGCTCTGCTCGGTCTGGTATTGATGTTTGTGCCGTTCCCCGAGAATCTGAGGCACGGTTGGACTCTCGCAGGCGCATGTACCGGCGTGATTCTGTGGATTGTTATTGAAACAGTCAGCATCGCACGACTGAGAATTTTGTACTTCGACACCGACTCGGAAGACCATGGTCGGTAACACGATTGGTGTTTGAAAGGAAAAACGTTTGGCCGAAGAGAAGAAATGGTGGGACGGAGATAAAAAGCTCCGCACCACCGGAGAATTGGTATCTGACGGAGGTCTCTCCGGCGCCGTCATGTCGATTCTCTATCTGATCATCGGTGTAGCAGTGTGGGGAGGCATCGGTTACCTCGGTGACCTGGTCTTCTCCACCACCTGGCTGGTGTGGGTTGGCGTCTTGATTGGCGCCGTCGGAGGTTTGACCCTCGTCTTTACCCACATGACCAGGCAGAATAAAGACCGCTAGGTCATTGAACGCGGACCGCCAGGTCACACATTCATCCATGTAGTTAGCATGTCAGTCGTTTATAGGCAGACATGGGCTCTTGATAGCCACTAGCAGCAAGAAAGGACTTGCTTTGATCGAGAACGGGTTGATCCTCGCGGAAGCCTATGTGCCGCCGACCCCTGAAGACATGCATCTGCCCCCCTTCTTCACCATTGGTGATTTCGCTTTCGGTAAGCAGAACGTACTGATTCTGCTGTCCGTGGTGATTATTGCGGTCTTCTTCCTCACCGCAGCACGCAAGCGTGCCATGGTTCCCGGCAAGACTCAGTTCATCGCTGAATCCGGCTACATGTTTGCTCGTAACTCCCTCGGCAAGGAAACCCTGGGCGTTCAGCACTACAAGCCTTTCGTGCCGATTCTGTTCGCCTCCTTCTTCTTCGTTCTGGTGAACAACCTCTTCGGTTCGATTCCGTTCGTTCAGCTGCCCTCCTTCTCCCACCCCGGTAGCGCCTACGCACTGGCTGGCGTCGCATACCTGACCTGGGTTGGTGTTGGTATCAAGCGCAAGGGCCTGGGCGGCTTCTTCAAGGACATCACCATGCCTTCGGGCCTGCCGGTCTGGATCTACCCCATCCTGATCCCGATCGAGTTCTTCTCGAACCTGCTGATTCGTCCCGCAACTCACGCACTGCGTCTCTTCGCGACCATGTTCGGTGGTCACCTGGCGCTGATGGTTGCATCCAGCATGGTGACCTACATGGTTGAGACCCTGGGCGGCATCGGCTACCTGGCTGCTATTGCTCCCGGCGCTCTGGGCATGTTCCTGTACTTCCTGGAATTCATGATTCAGTGCATCCAGGCTTATGTGTTCGCTCTGCTGCTGGCTGTGTACCTGCAGGGCTCGGTTTCCGAGGGACACTAAACTCTCTAGTTTTTTAGGTTTTCGCGTTCGTCATTGGGCGTGAATAAAGCAACCCACACGTTCACTGTGCGGGCTATTAACTCAAATCAAACTCTGTTCGGTCCGGGTATGTTCCCGGTCGAGCACTGTTGAAAGGAAAAATAATGGTTGGTTCCATCACTGCGGTTGGCTACGGTCTGGCAGCTATCGGCGGCGGCATCGGCGTGGGTCTGATCTTCGCGGCATACATGACCAGCGTTGCTCGTCAGCCCGAGTCCCAGAAGACCCTGCAGCCCATGCTGTTCCTGGGCTTCGCACTGGTCGAGGCACTGGCAATTCTGGGCCTGGTTCTCGTCTTCATCAAGTAACCGGCTCTGCCACATCCTAAACGACCCATCCCATAGAACAGGATTCCCTCCATGATTTATCTGGCAAGCGAAGGGGGAGCGGAGGCAACTTCGAACCCCCTGATTCCCGACGTCGGGGAAATTGTCATTACCCTCATCGGATTCCTGATCCTCTACTACATCGTTGCTAAGTACGTTGTCCCGGCGTTCGAGAAGATCTACCAGGACCGTAAGGAAGCAATCGAAGGTGGCCTTGCCAAGGCCGAGAAGGCACAGGCAGAGGCTGCAGCGGCTCGCGATGAGTACAACCAGCAGCTCGAAAGCGCTCGACTGGAGGCTCAGAAGATTCGTGAAGAGGCACGCGCAGAGGGCGAGGCAATCATTGCCGATGCTCGTGAGCGTGCAACCGCTGAGGCTCAGCGCATTAGCGATAATGCAGCAAAGGCTATCGAGGCAGAGCGTGCGGCAGCAGCAGTGTCCCTCCGTTCCGAGGTTGGCACTCTTGCTACCACCCTTGCCGGCAAGATTGTGGGCGAAGCCCTCAACGATGATGAGCGATCGGCCCGTGTGGTAGATCGTTTTCTTGCTGACCTTGAAACCGAGAAGCAGAACGCAGGTGCGGCTCGGTAATGGCAGGAGTATCTACTGAATCACTGAGCAAGGTGGAAGAGGTGCTGGAAGCTCACGCTTCCCTGCAGCCCCTGAACCTGGCGAGCGAGCTTTTCGCTGTGGTTGATGTTCTCGACCACAACGGCACCCTGCGCCGTGCTGTCACCGATTCTTCGCGTGATGCAGCAGCACGTCAGGGTATCGCTAACACCGTCTTCGGCGGCAAGATCTCTTCTCAGGCTATGGCTGTTCTCACCAACGCGGTGGCTCAGCGCTGGTCTGATGACGCTGATCTGGCGAACGCCCTGGAGCGTGCAGCAGTGCTCGCCGTGACCGCATCGGCTCAGTCTCGCGGTGGCGTGGACGCCCTGGACGAGGTTCTCAACGAACTACTCACCTTTGTGCGTACCGTTGATTCCAACGCTCAGGCGCAGGAAGCGCTGTCCGACCATCAGGCAAGCAAAGAAGCAAAGAAGAAGCTCGCCGTGGCGCTCGGTGGCCCCGCCACCACCGCCGAAGGTGTGCTTCTGCTCGAACGAGTTGGCTCCAACCCCCGCGGCCGTCACGCTGCACGGGTAGCCGATGAGTTCGCAGAAATCATCGTCACGCGACAGAACCGTTACATTGCGCGAGTAACTAGCGCGATTGCGCTGTCGCAGGCACAGCTTGAACGTCTCGGTCGCGCGCTCAACGCCGTGTACGGCCGTGAGCTGAAGCTCGACGTTTCGGTGGACCCCGCCGTTCTGGGCGGTCTGCGTGTTCAGGTGGGCGACGAGGTGATCGACGGTACCGTCGAGACCCGCATGTCCGATCTGACTCGTTCCATCGGCTAGCGGCTCAAGCTAGCGACGCTGAACCGTTCGTCGCAACGGTGATTTAGAAGATACCTCGGGTAGCGGGTGCGTGGCTGATGCCTCCTTCGCAGAAGCGGCGGCATTGCCCGCCCGTTCAACCCGAATTGCAAGTTTCGGTTGGTTCCGTTGACGGAACGCAACCACAATGAGAGAGCAGGGACACAAGATGGCCGAACTGACCATCAATGCCGACGATGTCCGTAATGCGCTGAACGAGTTTGCAGCGTCTTACGAACCCGGCAATGCAGAACGTGTTGAGGTGGGTCGAGTTGTATCGGCCTCCGACGGTATCGCTCGTGTCGAGGGTCTTCCCTCGGTTATGGCGAATGAGCTGCTTCGTTTTGAAGACGGCACCCTCGGCCTCGCACAGAACCTGGATACCCGCAATATTGGTGTGATTGTCCTGGGTGACTTCACCGGTATTGAAGAGGGCCAGGTCGTACACCGCACCGGTGAGGTTCTCTCGGTGCCCGTTGGCGACGCGTACCTCGGTCGCGTTGTTGACCCCCTCGGTAACCCGATCGATGACCTGGGCCCCATCGAGGCCGAAGGTCGCCGCGCACTGGAGCTGCAGGCTCCCGGCGTGACCCAGCGTAAGTCGGTTCACGAGCCGCTGCAGACCGGTCTGAAGGCAATCGACTCGATGATTCCGATTGGTCGCGGTCAGCGTCAGCTGATCATTGGTGACCGCCAGACCGGTAAGACCGCTATCGCAATCGACACCATTCTGAACCAGAAGGACAACTGGGCTTCCGGCGACCCCGAGAAGCAGGTTCGATGCATCTACGTGGCTGTCGGCCAGAAGGCATCCACCATTGCAGCTGTCCGCCACACCCTTGAGACTCGCGGCGCTCTGGACTACACCACCATCGTGGCATCTCCCGCATCCGACGCAGCAGGCTTCAAGTACCTGGCACCCTACACCGGTTCGGCTATCGGCCAGCACTGGATGTACGGTGGCAAGCACGTCCTCATCATCTTCGACGACCTGTCGAAGCAGGCAGAAGCATACCGCGCTGTGTCCCTGCTGCTGCGCCGCCCGCCGGGACGTGAAGCATACCCCGGTGACGTCTTCTACCTGCACTCCCGCCTGCTGGAGCGTTGCGCTAAGCTCTCTGACGACCTCGGCGCAGGTTCGATGACCGGCTTCCCGATCATTGAAACCAAGGCAAACGACGTTTCCGCCTTCATCCCGACCAACGTCATCTCCATTACTGACGGCCAGATCTTCCTGCAGTCCGACCTGTTCAACGCTAACCAGCGTCCGGCAGTCGACGTCGGTATCTCCGTCTCCCGTGTTGGTGGTGCCGCACAGACCAAGGCTATGAAGAAGGTCTCCGGTACCCTGAAGCTGGAGCTGGCACAGTACCGTGCAATGGAAGCGTTCGCAATGTTCGCATCCGACCTGGACGACGCTACCAAGGCACAGCTGACCCGCGGTTCTCGCCTGACCGAGCTGCTGCGTCAGCCGCAGTACACCCCGTACGCAGTTGAAGAGCAGGTTGTCTCCATTTGGGCTGGTACCTCCGGTCACCTCGACGACATCGAGGTTTCCGACGTGCTGCGCTTCGAGGAAGGCTTCATCGAGTATCTGCGTCACAAGACCTCGGTACTGACCGATATCGCTTCCTCCGGCAAGCTTGAGGATGACACCGTTGCCGCGCTGAAGACCGCAGTTGCTGACTTCAAGCAGGGTTTCAAGTCTGAGGGCAGCAGCCACCTCGTCGACGCAGGTCACGAGGAGCACAAGGCAGCTCGCGATAGCGACATCACTCAGGAAACCATCGGTTAGCGATTAGTCCTCGCCTTCTCCCCGCCTCAGCTATGAGGCTGGGGCGGGGCAGAAAGCAAGGAGAAAGGAAGCTCTATGGGAGCCCAGATTAGGGTTTACCGACAGAAGATTGCTTCGACGTCGTCTATGAAGAAGATCTTCAAGGCGATGGAGATGATCGCGACCTCCCGCATTAACAAGGCTCGTAACGCTGCTCAGGCAGCCGGCCCTTACGCGAACGCTCTGACCCGCGTGGTGACCGCGGTTGCGACTCAGCACGGCATCAAGCACCCGCTGATTCACAAGCCGCACGAGTTCGGAACCTACGAACACCGCCGCTCCGCAATCCTGGTTGTCACCAGTGACCGCGGCCTGGCAGGTTCGTACTCCTCCGCTATCCTGCGTCGTACCGAATCTCTGATTGAGAGGCTGCGCTCTAACGGCCAGGAGGTACAGCTGTACCTGGTTGGCCGTAAGGCAAAGGCTTACTTCGAGTTCCGTGAGCGCCCCTACGCCCGTGCGTGGGAGGGCCACACCGATGCACCTCGCGTTGAAACCGCCGTCGAGATCCGTGACGCGCTGCTCGAAGCCTACGATCTGCCCTTCGAAGAGGGCGGCGTGGACGAACTGCACATCGTGTACACCGAGTTCAAGTCGATGGTTGTTCAGGAACCCAAGATCCTGCGCCTGCTGCCCATCCACGTGGGTGACGCAAAGGCTATGGGCGAGGAAATCGTTCCCGACCAGGAACTGACCAAGGCTGAGTACGAGCAGGCGGCATCCTTCGAGTTCGAGCCCTCCGCCGAGGAAGTGCTCAACGAGCTGCTGCCGCGCTACGTTGCATCCCGTATCTTCTCCTGCCTCCTGCAGGCAGCAGCAAGTGAGCTGGCATCCCGCCAGCGCGCAATGAAGACCGCAGGTGACAACGCTGAGACGCTGATTACCAAGTACACCCGTTTGATGAACAACGCACGTCAGGCGGAAATTACTCAGGAGCTCTCCGAAATCGTGGGCGGCGCAGACGCCCTCGGCTCCTAGTATTGGTACGCCAACGAAGCCATCAACTGTCCAAACTTTCTAAGTAAGTGAGAAATATGACTGCCACCTACAACGAATCGGTCTCCGCACCGACTCAGGGCGCAACGGGTCGTATTGCCCGCGTCATCGGCCCCGTGGTCGACGTCGAGTTCCCCGCCGGTCAGGTCCCCGAGATTTACAACGCTCTGACCACCGAGCTGACCCTCGACGGTCGCACCCGCACCATCACCTTCGAGACCGCACAGCACCTGGGCGACTCGATTGTTCGCGCTATCTCCCTGCAGCAGACTGACGGCCTGGTCCGCGGTCAGGCTGTAGTCGACACCGGCGCACCGATCTCCGTCCCCGTTGGTGACGGCGTGAAGGGCCACATCTTCAACGTTCTCGGTGACGCACTCGACGTGCCGAACTCCGAGATCAAGGCTGACACCTACTGGCCGATCCACCGTGCCGCTCCCGGCTTCGCAGAGCTGGAAGGCTCCACCGAAATGCTGGAGACCGGTATTAAGTCCATCGACCTTCTGACCCCCTACATCAAGGGCGGTAAGATCGGTCTGTTCGGTGGTGCAGGCGTGGGTAAGACCGTGCTGATCCAGGAAATGATTACCCGTGTGGCTCGTAACTTCGGTGGTACCTCCGTGTTCACCGGTGTTGGCGAGCGTACCCGTGAGGGTAACGACCTGTGGGTCGAAATGGAAGAAGCAGGCGTTCTGAAGGACACCGCTCTTGTGTTCGGCCAGATGGATGAGCCCCCGGGAACCCGTCTGCGCGTGGCACTGACCGGTCTGACCATGGCGGAGTACTTCCGCGATGTTCAGAACCAGGACGTGCTGCTGTTCATCGACAACATCTTCCGTTTCACTCAGGCAGGTTCTGAGGTTTCCACCCTGCTGGGCCGCATGCCCTCCGCAGTGGGTTACCAGCCGAACCTGGCGGACGAAATGGGTCTGCTGCAGGAGCGTATTACCTCCACCCGCGGTCACTCCATCACCTCCATGCAGGCAATTTACGTGCCTGCGGATGACTACACCGACCCGGCGCCGGCAACCACCTTCGCGCACCTGGATGCGACCACCGAGCTCTCTCGTGAAATCGCATCGCGCGGTCTGTACCCGGCAATTGACCCGCTGTCCTCCACCTCCCGAATTCTGGACGCACAGTACATCGGTCAGGAGCACTACGACACCGCAATTCGCGTGAAGGCTATTCTGCAGGAAAACAAGGAACTGCAGGACATCATCGCGATTCTGGGTGTGGACGAGCTCTCCGAGGAGCAGAAGATCGTCGTGGCACGTGCACGTCGTATCGAGCAGTTCCTCTCCCAGAACACCTACACTGCAAAGCAGTTCACCGGTGTCGAGGGGTCGACCGTTCCGCTGAAGGACACCATCGAGTCCTTCCAGATGATCTGCAACGGCGATGTGGACCACATCCCCGAGCAGGCGTTCTACAACATTGGTGGTATGGACGACGTTATGCGCCGCTACGAGGAAATCAAGGCACAGACTGGAGCTAAGTAATCATGGCTCTGAAAGTTGAAGTTGTTTCCCGCGAACGCGTCGTGTGGACTGGCGAAGCGAACTACGTTCGTGCACGCTCCGTCAGCGGTGACCTCGGCATCCTGCCGGGTATGATCCCCACCTGCACGCTGCTGGCACAGGATGGCGAGCTGCTCATTGAACCTGTTGAGGGTGAGACCATTAAGACCATCCTCAACGCAGGTTTCTTGACCGTCTCGAACGATCACGTGACCATCGCTGCAAAGCACGCAGAGATCTAAAGCCGGTTCCCCGTCAGGGGAATTGACCACTGTGTACACCTCGCCGGTGTTCCTCCCCGAAAGGGCAGGGGCACCGGCGATTGGTGTATCCGGGGCGGTGCATCTGGGCTAGATTATGTGCGCAGAAAGATTGTGTGCACAGGCCGACAGCGAGCATAGAATAAGGGGCGCCTCCCACAATATGGGAGGCGCCCCTCGATCTATATGTAGCCGCCTAGCTAGAGCCGGTTTATCTAGAGTCGTTTAGAACAGGCGGTCAGCAGAGTCGTCCACGCCGCGCATCGCGTCGTAGTCCAGGCTCACGCAGCGGATGCCGCGGTCCTCTGCCAGGGTACGAGCCTGCGGCTTAATCGTCTGCGCCGCAAATACGCCGCGCACCGGTGCCAGCAGCGGGTCACGGTTGAGCAGCTCCAGGTAACGGGTCAGCTGTTCCACGCCGTCGATATCGCCCACACGTTTGAGCTCGACCGCCACGGAGACGCCGTGTGCATCCTTCGCCATGATGTCGACCGGACCGATAGCGGTCGGGTACTCGCGGCGTACCAGCGAATAGCCCTCACCGAGAGTGTGGATCTGCTCGGCGAGCAGGCGCTGCAGGTCAGCCTCCACACCATCCTTGATGAGGCCGGGGTCGACACCCAGGTCGGTGGCGTGCTCGTGCTCAATCTTGTAGATACGAATCATGAGGCGGTCATCGCTCTTAGCCGCCTGAACGGTCCACAGCTGCTGAACATCGGACTCCAGGTCCTCACGGATGCTCTGCGGAACGTCCTCACGCTCAGCCACCAGCAGGGAGCAGGGAGGGCTCATCCAGTTCAGGGGCTTGTAGGAGCCGCCGTCGGAGTGAATGAGGACGGAGCCGTCATTCTTGACCATCAGCAGGCGGGTAGCGCGGGGCAGGTGGGCGCGGAGGCGGCCCTCATAATCTACGGAGCATTCAGCAATGACAATACGCATCCGTCCACTCTAGCAGGTACAAGTGTTTGGCTCTAGCAGGTGAGGGTATGAGCTAGGGAACCTGAGCTTGGAACAGGTCGCGGTACGGAGTGCGGTGCGGGGCACAGTAGGGAGGTGCGGCACAGGGCGGGGGAGTACCGCCTCAGCATGAGTACCACGCCAGTATGAGAAAGAGCGTAGAGCGAACAGCGGCAGGGCCGGTAGGTAGAGATAGCTGAGCGGCGCGGTAGAATAGGGCTCATGGCACGTAAGAATCATCCCGGCAGGCGAGCATCCGGCACCACCAGCGATAAGTGGCACCGTCAAGCACCCGCAGGGCGTGATATCAGCAGGATTCTGGACCCTGCACCTCGACTGGAACGTGACCGATACGGTGATTGGCTGGTGCAATACATTCCCGCCGTCAACGCCCAAAAAACCTACACCTGCCCCGAATGCTACCGCCCGATTCCGCCCAGAACCGCGCACCTGGTGGTGTGGCAGGAAAGCCACACGATGGGCCGTAGTCGCGCCATTGATGAGCGCAGGCACTGGCATCAGCACTGCTGGCGCACCCGCCGCAAATAAGCTGAATACTGCACTTTAGGTGCAGCCCAAGACCCAAGATCCTAGCCCACATTCTCGAATCCAATTCTTGAAGGAACGCAATGAGCAACACCGCCGATATCACCCGCGAGCAGGAATTCGACCCCGCCCGCTACGTCTTCAGCACCGCCGCTGAACCCACCCCCATTAAGGCACGCACCGTTCTGCCGGCGCGCCGTGAGAACTTCACCGTCACTACCGCGGACGGCAAGCGCCTCGTCGGTGAACTCGCCCTGCCCGAAGGCGAAATCAAGGCAACCCTGGTGACCTTCCACCCGCTGCCCACCCACGGCGGCTACATGGACTCGCACGTGTACA
Organism: uncultured Rothia sp.; assembly: GCF_916049665.1. GTDB lineage: Bacteria > Actinomycetota > Actinomycetes > Actinomycetales > Micrococcaceae > Rothia. Next base: position 25,040 of record NZ_CAJZIE010000006.1, read on the forward strand.
AGAAAGCGTCTTTCCGCTTGCCGGCGCTGTCGAACATCGCTGTGCTGCGTTTCAACACTCGCGGCACCTCCTCGATTCGCGGCACCAGCGAAGGTGTTTTTGACGGCGGCTTTGCCGAGAAGAAGGACTTCGACGCAATCCTGAAGTTCGTGCGCGAGCGCGCCCTGCCGAATCCCTGGCTGGTCGGCTGGTCCTTCGGTACCGAGCTGGTGCTCAAGTACGGTCCCGAATATGCGAACGAGTTCATCGGCGCTATTCTGCTCTCCCCGCCGCTGCACCGCGTACACCCGGCTGAGCTGGACGAGTGGAACAAGATCTCGAACCCGCTGTACGCGCTGGTGCCCGAGCACGACGACTACCTGCAGCCTCCGGCAGCGCGTGAGCGTTTCGCGGCGGTACCGCGCACCCAGGTAATTCCCTTCGAGGGTTGCAAGCACCTGTGGGTGGGCGAAAAGTCCGTGCAGCAGGTCCTGAACACTATTGTCAGCATCGTGACCGGTGCGCCCACCGAACTGCCCACCGAGTACAACGGCCCGGTGGCAGAAGAAATCACTGAGCTCTAAAGGCTCGGTATAAAACGTAAAGGCGGCGGCTTTGGATAGAACATCCAAAGCCGCCGCCTTCTGCGTTATATGCAATGCCCGCCCGAGGGAAGAAGAGCGAGCGCGTAGAGAATCTAGAGCTGATTACAGCTGATCCTGGCGAGGAATGAACACCTCACGCACCAGAATCAGCATCGAAGCCGCCACCGGAATAGCAATCAGCGCACCCAGCACGCCCCAGAGAGCGCCACCGGCAGCCACCGAAATAATCGCAACACCGGCAGGAACCGACACCGCACGAGCCATAATACGCGGAGAAATCAGGTACGCCTCCACCTGCAGATACAAGAAGTACGCCACCGCAAACCACAGCGCCAGGCTCCAGCCCTGAGTCAGCAGGATCAGCGAGGTCAAAATCAGCGCAATCACGCCACCAACCAGCGGAATGAACGCCAGAATCATGACCACCAAAGCCATCAACTGCGGGAAGCTGAAGCCCAGAAACAGCATAATAAAGAACGCCACAAAAGCATTCAGAACAGCAACCAGAGCCTGACCCATCACGTAGTTACCCACCGACTCAGTAATCTTGTCGGTAATGTACTTGACGCGCACACGCTTAGAAGCCGGCGCCAGACGCACACCCCATGCCTTGATGGTGTCCATCGAGGTGAGGAAGTACAGGGACAGGAACAAGACAATAATTACGCCGGTCACGCTCTGCGCCAGAGTAGAACCCGCAGAAACCAGGCTCGACATGAAGCTATTGACCTGAGACGAAGAGAAAGTCGACTCCAAGAACTTCGGGACGTTCTCATTCACCCAGCTGCTGATGTTAAAGCGCTGATCAAGCTCGTGGTACCAATCAGAATCAATCGTGTTCTGATAGATACCCGGCGCGTACTGAACAAACTTAGAAGCCTGCTCGCTAATAATCGGGCCAATGGTCATGACCAGACCGGTCACGGCGCCAGCAAAACCAGCAAGCACAGCAATCACACCGATACCGCGCTTAATGCCCCAGGACTCCAGACGGCGCACAATCGGGTCCAGACCCAAAGCAATGAAAATAGCACCGGTCACCCAACCCACCAAGGCACCCACATTATTGAAAATGTAGTAGGCGAAAAGCGCCAAACCCACGCCAACGGTCATGAGGAAGCCGAACGCAACCGGGTTGTGCATCATGGAGGTCTTGCCGTTACCGACAACCTTCGGCGCCGGGGGAGCATCCTCAGAAGCGGCGGGAACCACCGGAATGGTATCCGTAGGAGGCATGGAAGCACGGCGACGGTTGGAACGCACCTGGCTAATGCTTTCGGTCAGCTCACTGAAGGTCTCCGTAATCTGGTCGGTGAGGGATTCCTTCTTGCGTGGCTCGTCAGACGATGACGTCTCTTCAGGAGCTGCTGAGGATTTCTTCTCGCTCATGCTCTTCCTTTCCGGATCATTCCGGGTATTTTTTCTCTACTGTGCCATTCTACCGGCTGGTTTACTTTGTTATGGCGTCAACGGTGAATCCCAAGGGCAGGGGAGCGCATGTGGGAGAGGTATCTGCGGGGCGGTCCGGGCACCGGCCTAAACACGATCCTCGGCATGAGCTCAGAGCGTAGGCGCCATAGAACGTACGCTCGCAACGGCGCATAGCGGGGATAATAGAGGAAGGAACGCGTAAAGGGTCTAGCCCGCACGCAAGAACAGATAAAGAACGCTACAAGAAGGAGCCCAGGATGAGCATTATTTTTGATCCGGCAGACCGCGGCGCATCCCAGAACGCGGCACAGGGTAATGGTGCGCAGGGCGGTGCTGCACAGAACGGTGCAGCGCAGGAGATTCCCGCCTCCGTACGCAACGCCATGGAACTGAACCCCAACGCCGGGGCACAGAACACTGCAGCACAGGGCAACGCCCAGACCGGCGAGCAGACCCCCTCCGCACCCACCTGGCGCTACGAGGTCAACACCCCCGAAGAGTTCCAGAAGTTCGTGCAGCTCTCCAGCCAAGGCGCCGTGATTTTTGCGCTCTACGCGCCGCACTCGCCCTCCTCCCTGCAGATGCTTGAGGGCGTGCAGAAGCTCGTCGACTCCGCCGCGGGTAGCATGATTTGCGCCGCCGTGGATGTTACCAAGCTCCCCGAAGCCGCCCAGGCATTCGGCGTGAGCGGCGTGCCCGCAGGTGTTGCCGTTCTGGCGGGTCGCCCGGCACCGATTTACACCGGCCCGGTCAGCGCAGAAGACCTCGGCGACGTGCTCTCCCAAGTTCTGCAGCTCGCGGCACAGTACCAGCTGCCCGGCGGCTTCGACCCGGTCGTTCCCGAAGACGAAAAGCCCCTGCCGCCCCTGCACGCAGAAGCCGTCGCCGCCCTCGACCGCGGCGACCTGGAGGGTGCACGCGCCGCATACCGCAAGGCAATTGCCGAGAACCCCGGCGATAAGGAAGCGAAGCTCGGCCTGGAACAGGTTGAACTGCTCGCCCGCGTGAAGGACCTGAACATGGCAACCGAACGCGCGGCGGCCGCGGCAGACCCCATGAACATTGACGCCGCCTTCAACGTAGCCGACCTGGACCTGGTCGGTGGCCACGTGGAGGACGCCTACAACCGTCTGCTGCGCCTGTTCAGCGCGGTCGGCCCCGACGATAAGGCGCGCGTGCGCGAGCGCCTCGTGCAGCTCTTCGACGTGGTGGGTGCATCTGACCCTCGTACCGTGAAGGCGCGTGCGGCGCTGACCATGGCGCTGTTCTAAAAGGCTGTTACCTGCTCTCGCTGTCATCTAGTCAAGAGAGCTGAGCCGGTCTAACCGGCTAAAACTTTGACGGGCTATCGTCTACCCCGGCACTCATGCCGCGGGGTGGGCGGTAGCCCGATTTGTGTCTGCTGGTTAGAGCCGGTTCGGGGTGGGGGAGAGCGGCCAACCCAACCTGACAGATAACGCGTTAGGGCGCTACGTATAGAGCTCCGGAATGTCCATATACTGCATGACAGATGCGTAATATGCGGGTTTTATCGCCAAACCCTATAGACCTTTCTACAAGGGGTGATAGGGTGACAATATGAACACTAGTCACTTTTCCCAGGACCCCAATCTGAACGAGCCAGGTTCACCGCAGAACCCGGTACAAGAGACCGCAGTAGAGGCACCCGCAAACCCCACCGTGGCAACCCCTGCCGCGGCAGTACCCGAGGCTGTAGCTTCTGAACCTGTAGCCCCGGAAGCTTCCGTACCCGCATCGGTGGCACCGCAGCTACCCGTCACCCCGCAGAGCGCACCGGCGGCTGGCGTCCGCCCCGCCATTGAAATCCGCGGCCTCACCAAGGCGTTCGGTCAGAAGGTCGCCGTCGACCGCATCAACCTCGATATCCCCTCCGGATCGTTCTACGGGCTGGTGGGCCGCAATGGTGCGGGTAAAACCACGACCATCTCCATGGTCACCGGCATGCTGATGCCCAGCGAAGGCACCGCGTACGTGCGCGGCATCGACATGTGGACCGACCCGCTTAAGGCGAAAGCACACCTGGGCGTGCTGCCCGACGGCGTGCACCTCTTCGACAAGCTCACCGGCGAGCAGCTCATCACCTACTCCGGCTACCTGCACGGCATCGATAAGGAAACCGTCGCCTCCCGCGTCAAGGATTTGCTCACCGCAATGGACCTGACTGACGCCGCGGGTCGCGCCGTTGCCGATTACTCCGCCGGTATGACCAAGAAGATTGCGCTCGCCGCCGCCCTCGTCCACGCACCCTCCGTGCTGATTCTGGATGAGCCTTTCGAAGCGGTTGACCCGGTTTCTGCCGCCAATATTCAGGACATTCTGCGCGGCTTTGTCGCCTCCGGCGGTACCGTCATCATCTCCTCCCACGTGATGGACCTTGTTCAGCGCCTGTGTGACCACGTTGCCGTCATGGACTCCGGCCGAATCCTTGCCGCCGGAACCGTCGACGAAGTACGCGCCGGCACGAGCCTTGAAGAACGATTCGTGCAGCTGGTCGGCGGCCGCACCTCCTCGGAAGGATTGTCATGGTTGGGCACCTCGTCTCACTAAAGTGGCAGTATGTGCTCGCCGCCTTCCGCCGCAGCGTGTGGGCGCTTATCGGTCTGATTTTTGCGGCGCTCTACGCGGGCGGTATGCTCTTCGGCCTCGGCTCCGCATATGTGGTTGCTAATTCGAAGGTCCCCGAATACGCTCAGCTCGGAACCCTCCTTGTGGGCACCGTTGTGGCGCTCGCCTGGGCTATTGTCCCCATCTTCTTCAGCGGACTTGACGGCACCCTGGACGAGAGCCGATTCGTGCTCTTCCCCATCAAGCCCTCCACCCTGCAGAAGGGCCAGTTCCTCGGCGGGTTCGTGGGTATCCCCGGCATTGCCAGCATCATTGCCGTGTTGCTGGGCGCTATCGCGTTTATATCGCAGCCGCTCGCGCTGGTCGTGTACCTTATCTGCTGCGTACTCGGCCTTGCGAACCTCATGGTGTGGGCGCGTCTCGCCAACCGACTGGGCATGGTGCTGAACGATAACCCGCGCATCGCCAACACCCTCATGATCGTTGCCGCGCTCCTGATGATGAGTGCCGGCTTCATCTTCGGTGGAACGATGATTTACCTGACCGAACACTGGGAAGAGGTGCTGCCCTACCTGCCGTGGCTGGGCGTAACCCCCTTCGGTTCCGCGTTCGCCGTGCCCTACTTTATGGCGACCGGCAATATGGGTGCGGCTCTTGGATGCCTGGCTCTGACCCTCGTCTACCTGGTTGGTGGCTGGTGGCTGTGGGGTAAGAACCTCGCACGCTCCATGTCGAACGTGGGCGGTGGCGCCCACCACGCGAGCGCAGCGGAAGTCGCCGCAGGTGATTTGGGCCTGTTCGCACGGTTCCCGGCAACCCCGCGCGGCGCCGTGGCGGCACGAACCCTGCACTCATTCCTGAAAGACAACCGTCTGCAGATGCTGACCGCAAGCACCGCCATGATTTACCTGATGCTGACGGTGGCCATGCCGCTGTTCCTGAGCTCGGTAGGCTCCTTCGAAAGTCAGGTCAATTTCAACGGCGGTAATGCGGCTGAAGCCAACCAGATTATCAATAGCGGCGTGATGCATCTCTTCGGATTCTGGATGTACTTCTGCACCATTTTCACCGGCTACTACATGTGCTACCTCGTCTCCTACGACAACACCGCATTTAGCCTGCACGTGCTTTCCCCGCTACGCGGTATTGACGACCGTATTGGCCGTCTCTGGGGCTACAGTATTCTGACTCTTCCGGTCGTGGTGGTGATGGTGTTTGTTGCCTGTGTAGCCAACGGGCACCTGGAACTCTTCCCCATTGTGCTGATGCACCAGCTGGGCGTGTTCGCGGCGGCCGCCGGTATGGGATGCGTGCTGGATACCTTCATTAGTCCGCCTGTGGCGCCTCCCGGTGCTAACCCGTTCAAGAACCCGAAGAACACTGACGGCTTTGCTAAGCAGCTGCTGCTGATGCTCTCTATAATTCTGGTGATGCTCAGTGCCCTGCCCGGCGGTATCTCCGTTGTCGTGTATATTTTCGTCACACAGGATGTGCTGACCCTCGTCTACGGTGGCTTGATTCAGCTACTGATTGGTGCCGCACTACTCGTGGGCGGCGTGGCGTGGGGCGGTCACCGCTACGACAAGGTCAGCTCCAAGATGCTGGAGCGCGTGGCACGCTTCCAGGCGAACTAACAAGAGTCGAAGCTCCAGCGCATCAGGAATAAAAGAGAAGGGTTCCGTGTTAGGTACTAAGCCTGGCGCGGAACCCCTTTTCTGCGCCGCCCGGACTTCTAGCGGAAAGAAGGTCACCGCAATACCTAAGAGTCTATGGCTGAGCTGTGGTCTGCCTCCGTATTGACCGCCCGTGGGTCCAGCACCTCCCAATAGCTACTAAAATAGATAAGGCACCGACCGCCCACCCATGCGGCGGCACCCTATGTATCCCACCTCATCACCAAGGAGAAACATGAGCTCGATCGAAGGCATCGAAGACCCCTTTGGCCCCGGAACCGCAGGCGGCACCGCACTGCTTGAACGCGAAGAAACCCAGCTGTCCGAGCCCGGCGACCACGAGCGCTTCTCCCACTACGTACGCAAGGAAAAGATTCTCGAATCGGCACTGACCGGTGAACCCGTGCGTGCCCTCTGCGGCAAAATGTGGGTACCCGGCCGCGACCCGCAGAAGTTCCCCGTCTGCCCGCAGTGCAAGGAAATCTACGAAGGCCTCGCACCCGGCAACGACGGCGACAACGGCTCCGGCGAATAATACGCGCCAGACAAATACGCCTCAGACAATACAACCTGGGCAATACGTCTGAATAAATACATCTGAATAACATGCTCAGCAGCGAAGACAAAAGGCTCTAAACGCCTCATGAGACTTTGCTGACTAGCGCCAAATTCTTGCACCACAGCCCGGCAACAACCCGCGGATGTGGTGCTAGAATTTAACCTCGCTGTGCCCGGACCGCCAGAGCGCCAGAAACACCAGAACATCAGGAACACCAGAGCACCACCTCCTAACGGGGGAGAGGCGCCTGCGCTGAGGCAACTAGCTCTGAGTCGGCAGAGGGAACCAGCAGAGGCAGACGAGGAAGAAGGAGAGAATGAGCGCACCCGCAGAGGAACCCACACTATTCGACAGTATGGTGAAGCCGAAGCTCTCCCCGGCATACCCCGACCGCGCCCCCTGGGGTACTTCCGTCAGCCTGCGCGCCTGGCAGGCAGAAGCCATGCAGAAGTACTTCGAAACGAACCCCCGCGACTTCATGGCAGTTGCAACCCCCGGTGCGGGTAAAACCACCTTCGCGCTGACCCTCGCTAAGGAACTGTTCAACCGCGGCACGGTCCGCCAGCTCATTGTTGTGGCGCCGACCGACCACCTGAAAAAGCAGTGGGCGGACGCCGCCGCGAAGGTCGGTATTCCGATTGACCCGAACTTCAAGAACGCGGACGTGACCATCAGCCGCCACTACAAGGGCGTGGCGCTGACCTACGCGCAGGTGGCGAATAAACCGCAGCTGCACGCGCGCAACACCGAGGCGACGAAGACCCTCGTCATTTTTGACGAGATTCACCACGCCGGCGATTCGCTTTCCTGGGGCGACGGCCTGCGTGAAGCGTTTGATGACGCGACCCGCCGCGTGGCGCTGACCGGTACCCCGTTCCGTTCGGATACCTCCCCGATTCCGTTCGTCACCTACGAGGTCGATAACGACGGTATTCGCCGCTCCAAGGCAGACTACTCGTACGGTTACGGTCCCGCGCTTAAGGACCACGTGGTGCGCCCCGTCATCTTCATGGCGTACTCGGGCCAGATGCGTTGGCGTACCTCCGCCGGTGAGGAAATGGCGGCAAACCTCGGTGAGGGTTTCACCAAGGACATCACCTCCCAGGCGTGGCGAACCGCCCTCGACCCCAACGGCGAATGGATCCCGACCGTGCTCGCGGCAGCTGATAAGCGCCTGACCGAGGTGCGCCGCACCGTGCCCGACGCCGGCGCGCTCGTCATCGCAACCGACCACGCGGACGCCAAAGCCTACGCCGAGCAGCTGCAGAAGATTACCGGCGAATACCCCGCCGTGATCCTCTCGGACGACCGCGAAGCCTCCGCGAAAATCGACGAATTCCGTGAGGGCATGCAGCGCTGGATGGTCGCCGTGCGCATGGTATCCGAGGGCGTAGACGTACCCCGCCTCGCCGTGGGCGTGTACGCCACCAGCACCAGCACCCCGCTGTTCTTCGCGCAGGCTATCGGCCGTTTCGTGCGTGCCCGCAAGCGCGGCGAAACCGCATCCGTGTTCCTGCCGTCGGTACCGCAGCTGATGATGCTCGCCAACGATATGGAAGTAGAACGCGACCACGCCCTCGACCGCGGCGCGCCCCAGGAAATCGACCCCATGGTCGAGGGCCTGGACGACCACCTGCTCGAGGAAGCGAACCGCGAGGAGCGCGCCTCTGAGCAGCTGGCACGCGGCAAGTTCGAGGCGCTCGGCTCCGAGGCGTCCTTCCACGGCGTGCTTTTCGACGGTGCCGAGTTTGCCTCCGGCAACCTTGCCGTGGGTAGTGAGGAGGAGCAGGACTTCCTGGGTATTCCGGGCCTGCTGGACGCCGAGCAGGTCGGTACGCTGTTGCGAGCGCATCAGCGTGAACACGCGGCACGCCGCCCGGCGACTGCGGCACCTTCGGTGGTGGATCACCGCCAGCTGAAGGCGCTGCGCAATAAGCTAGCGAAGAACGTGGCGGCGTGGTCGATTCGTTCGGGTCAGCCGCACGGCGTGATTCACAATGAGCTGCGTAAGATTTGTGGCGGCCCGGCGGTCGCACAGGCTTCTGCCGAGCAGATTCAGGCGCGTATCGATAAGCTGTCGGACTGGTTCGTGGGTCGACGCTAGAACGTGAATAGAACGTAGAGAGAAGCCCCGCGAGTGTGTATGCGCTCGCGGGGCTTTGTGTGCATAAATTGCAGAATGTTTGGTCTGAGGCGCCATAATCATGGCAGTGCAGGGACAGAACGTGTAGCCTAGTGGGGGAAAGGCCTTTAGAACGTACGGCATGGTCGCCGGGCTCAGGGGACTTTCCATTGATGCGCAGCATGTAGGTCTATGCTGGGTCATCAAAACTCTAAGAAACACCATGCAACCAACCCCAGGAAGGCGCGCACCCCGATAGCGTGCCAGGGGAGTGATTGCACCAACCGTTGAAGGACAGTGATGTCTCATATTTCTCGCCGTAAGGTCGTGAAGGGTGCCGCCTGGGCAACCCCCGTGATTGCGGCTTCATCAGTAGTGCCGGTTTTTGCCTCGTCCCTGGACTGTACGTTTGCTGAGAACGCCTACGCGTCTTTTAGAGGGGAGAGTAATTCTTATCGGGTAGAGGAAGAATTTTCCATTCCAGCGGGCACCCATAAGCTACGTTTTGAGCTAACCGGCGGGGCAGGCGGAAGATACGAGAAGGGCCTGGACGGAGGATCCGGCGCCAAGGTCAGCGGAATCGTCAATGTGGAGCCCAATCAGACCGTCAAAATTATTGCTGGGGGTGGAGGTAGCTTTGGCCCTCAGTTCTACCCCAACGGTGACGGGTACCGAACCGCTCCGGTAAAGGGTGGATACGGATTCGGTGACGGAGGCTCGACTCCTGAGGTAAGAATCCCTAACGATGTTATGGATAAAGTATATGAGCGCTGGGTCTGGGCTAGTCAATGGTCCTATGGCCGTAACCCTTGGCCGATGGAAGAAATCTATGGATGTTCTGGAGGTGGTTCCTCAGCGCTACTGATCGATGGTGAAGTCATTGCCGTTGCCGGTGGTGGCGGCGGCGTATCTACCTCCGGACAACCGTATGCCACACAGCCTTATTATTATCATTTCCCCAATATTGTGGACGTTCGCATGACCGACCCCGAGCACCCGACCCACGCGCCCGTTTACAGCGCTGCTGGTGTTGCTGGCGGGGCTCGTGGCGGTGACGCCACCGAGGGCCACGAATACTATGCTCAGGATTTGAGTCTTGAACTGACTGTTGAAGGTGGCAAGGGTGGCGGTAATGGTATCGGTGGTGCCGGTGGTGCTAAGCCGACCGTGCTAACCGGTACTCCCAACAGCATCTTTAGCTTTGATAGTCAGAATAATCAGGTGCTTTATAGCTCCTCCACGGCAGGTAACCCCGGTACCAATGGTCTGCAAGGAAATGGTGGCGACGGCGTAATGTCGGTGAGCTACCAGCTGGATGATAACAAGGCATGGTGGCGTCAGGACGACGTAGAAGTTCTTGAATTTCCCGATGGAACTCGCAAAGAAATCCACTATTACGGAGTCGCGCCCTACTTTAATGGTGCACAGATTATCGTCTCCGGCGGTGGCGGCGGTGGCTACGGAGGCGGCGGATCCGGTGCGGCGCTGTCGCAATCGTCTATTACGATTGCCCAGAAGTGGAATAATAACCCGAAGGGCATTCGCCAGAGCATCAGCTATGTGCAGCTGGCTGGCTCGGGTGGTGCGGGCGGTTCCTACCTGGCGCCGCAGGTGATGGAGGGGGAGATCTCTAACTCCAATAACGCCACTTCCGATGAGGCATTCAGTGGGGCAACGTACTCTCATAATGGTATCGTGAAGGTATTCCTTTGCCAGACCGGAAAGTAATTTGATATTGCTTAAGCGCATATTGAACTAGCTACTACCGGTAGCAGTTCTTGGCTTGAAGCCCCGCGAGCGTGTATGCGCTCGCGGGGCTTTTCGCGTGCCCGTAATATTTGGTCGCATAAGCAGACATGACCCTCAACTAGAGCCTTATACCTGTAGGGTAGAAGAGGAGACGATATCCGGCACCGAACGCAATCTTCGGCACGGATACCTCCCCGTTCTTAGACACCGGCCAGTATGAATAAAAGGGCAGTGCTGAGTGCATGAGCGGTGCACATATAGAGAAACACCAGGTCACCGTTTCCCAACCACGCACACCTGAAGCACCACATTTTCCGCTTTACGGCTGAGGCGGTAGCGTAGCACCTGATGGCCCCACCTCCGGGGAGTCATCAGCCCGGCACAGCCTGCCGCCCTGTGCACGGTAGGGGAGCGGGCACCTGAACTAACCACACCGAAGGACATTGATGTCTACTCATATTTCTCGCCGCAGGGTCGTTGCGGGTGCCGCGTGGGCTGCCCCCGTCATTGCCACCTCGGCTGCTGTTCCCGCGTTCGCTGCATCCCTGGACTGCGTCTTTGCTGACAGTCCCCACAAGTTCTTGAGGGGATATAGTGACTATCGTGTAGAAGAGGAATTCACCGTCCCCGCTAACGTGTATAGGATCCGCTTCGATATTTTTGGTGGTGGCGGAGTCAGCGACACTGGCCACGAAAGCGGCTCGGGCGCCCGAACCACCGGAATCGTTGAAGTGAAGCCGGGACAGACGGTTCGTGTCATTGCTGGCGGCGGTTCTGGAGATAACTACCATCGGCGGGGCAATCTTGTGACTGGTGGACCCGGACGAGGCGGGCGTGGCTACGGCGACGGCGGCGACGCACCCCGATTCACCATGCCTGCCGAAGTGGTGGCTGAAGTGATCAAGCGCCACCCGGGCGCCCTCAACTGGAGGGAACTTGAAGACGGTCCTAAGGGCACCGTTGAGGTTTATGGACACCCCGGCGGCGGCGCCTCGGCACTGCTGATTGACGGAGAAGTCATCGCTGTTGCAGGCGGTGGCGGTGGCGGCGGCGTCACCTACTCCTACACTTCAGCGCCTCACGCTAAGCATTTCCCCGCTGTTCTTGATGCGAGCGTGACGAATTTTTACCATCCGACTGTTCGTCCCATCCGCAGCTTTGCGGGTAGCGGTTTGAGCACTCGCGGTGGAGACGCCACCACGGGCACCCAGTTCTACACCCACAGTCTGAACACTAAGGTATCTGTTGACGGCGGTAAGGGCGGAAACAACGGTGCAGGTGGCGCGGGCGCAGCTAAGCCTGAGGTGCCGACCGGTAGCCCCAACCGTATTTTTAGCTACGACAGCCAGAATAACCAGGTGCTGTACAGCTCTTCGGCCGCAGGCAATGCTGGCGGTTCCGGCTTTAAGGCTAAGGGTGGTAATGGTGCTGTCGCTTATAGCTACCAGCTCGACAATAACGACCCGAAGAACCTTGAAGTGCTGACTCTGCCCGGTGGCGAGCGCATCGAATTCTCCGCCGAGGAAACCGCTGCTGAATTCAACGGCTACCAGTTCGCGATGTCCGGAGGCGGTGGTGGCGGCTACGGTGGCGGCGGTTCGGGTGCTGCGCTGGCGCTGTCTGCTATTACGACCATTCAGAAGTGGAATAACAACCCTGATGGTATTCGCCAGAGCGTGAGCTACCTGCAGTTCTCCGGTGCCGGTGGCGCGGGTGGTTCGTACCTGTCGCCGCGCGTTATTCAGGGTGAAATCTCTAACTCTATGAACTCAATGAGGGGTGGCATTAACGTCCATGATGGCGAGGCCAAGGTGTACCTCTGCGAGACTAAGGGCTAGTTTTAGCGCCGTCTGAAGATTGAGGGGTGGAAGCCCGCGGGCGTGTGTGCTCGCGGGCTTTTTCGCGCCCGGTTTTTGCGCCCCGAAACGCTGGGTGCATGAGGCTTGGGTAGCCGATTACTGAGAGGTTGAGCGAGGTCATAGCGCGGCGAGTTGAGAATGTTTTTCGGTGTCTATACTCTAGAAAATGAATATTGCACTCAGTGCACAAAGGTGTAAATTATTCGCTCATCTCAATCTTCATCCTCAACCCTCATGAAAGAAAACCTCATGCCTCACAACCCACACCCCACCCGCCGCGCCATTCTCACCGGCGCGGCATGGGCACTGCCCGTCATCGCAGCCTCCGCAGCCGTACCAGCCTACGCCGCCAACAACGCGCAGACCGGCACCTCCCACACCATCAAGGGCCAGGCAAACGGCCGCAAGACCGTCAAGACCTTCACCGTCCCGGCGGGCGTACGCGAACTCAGCTTCACCCTCACCGGCGGCGCGGGCGGCACCGTCATGGCACGCAGTCAGGGCGGATGCGGCGCCAAGGTCACCGGCACCGTCAGCGTCACCCCCGGCGCAACCGTAGAAATCGTCGCCGCGGCAGGCGGCATCGGAGTGCTCGAGCGCGTCACCCGCAACGGCGCAAGCTGGAACGAATCCAAGCCCGCAACCGGCGGTGAAGGCTACGGCAAGGGCGGCTCCTCCGCCGCTCAGGTCACCGTTCCCGCAGGTCCGAAGGCTATTATCGACGCGGCAAACCCCCGCACCTACGGCAACCCCACCGCTGGCGACGGCGCACCCCACACCCACTTCAAGCGCAGCATCTACGCCGCATCCGGAGGTGGCTCCTCCGCGCTGCTGGTCAACGGCACCGTGGTTGCTATCGCAGCAGGTGGCGGCGGCGGACACGTGCGTAACTCCAGCTCCACCGCACCGCTGCCCGGCTCAAGCTACGCCATCAGCCCGGTCTGCGGCCTGGAATGGGTGCGCGGCGGCTCCGGCGGCAACGCAGAATCCGCCATGGGCTACGAGGGCGCCGCCGCAAGCGACGCCTACAGCGTCGAGGCGAACCTGCAGATCATCGCAACCCCCGGCACGGGTGGCTCCGGCGGTCGAGGTGGCATGGGTGCTATCCCCAATAGCCTGCCCACCGGCGACCACGGTCTGGTCGGCTTCGGTTCCCAGAACAAGCAGGTCATCCACAGCACCAGCAACGCGGGTGCAACCGGCGGTAACGGCTTCAACGCAAACGGTGCGGACGGCGTGGGTGCGTACGCCTACCAGTACGACAAGAACGACCCCGCGAACCTGACCGGCACCGCAACCGCACGAACCACCAGCATCACCATCAGCAAGAACTTCTTCGGCTACCAGACCGTGGTTTCTGCTGGCGGCGGCGCAGGCTACGGCGGTGGCGGTTCCGGTGCGGCGAACGCGGTTTCGGCAATCATTATTTCGCAGCAGTGGTGCAACAACCCGAAGAACCCGCGCCGTGCGGTCGGCTACGTTCAGCAGGGCGGCGCCGGTGGCGCTGGCGGCTCATACCTGGCACCCAGCGTGCGCAACGGCGCAATCGTTGGCACTAAGGAGGCGCCGGTCGGCCCGAACGTGCGTGTGAACGGTATGGCGGAGGTTCGCTTCAAGTAAGCGGCTCAGTCGCCAATACGCCTGACCTTTGGGCCTTTTCGCCCAGCTAGTTGAATGCAGGCTAGGGCATGGGCACGCTAAGAGGCGGGGAGCCTGGGATGTACTATCCCAGGCTCCCCGCCCCTGTATATTCAGCGCCCGGTATTCAGCGCCCGCCTAGATAGCGAGTCACCGGCAGAACTGGTGGGGGTTAGAGAACCTCAACCACCTCAACGCCCTCATCTTCAAGCTCGGCAACCACGTCGTCGAGCTTGTCTTCGTGCACGGGTGCGGTCAGGTCAATGAGCACGCGAGTCTCGTAGCCTGCATCGACCGCATCACGAGCGGTTGCAAACACGCAATAATCGGTGGCGATACCGACAACATCGACGAACTCGATGCCGCGCTCATCCAGCCACTCCGACAGGGGAGTCTGCGGGCCATCCTCGGACGCATCCGCACCAGGCTCGTGCTCGCCGGTTGCGACCTCATCCTCGGGGGCGAGAAGACCCTCAAAACCCGAGTACGCTGCCTCGAAGCGACCCTTACGGAAGTACGCCTCAATGTAGTCGGTGTCCAGGTTCTCGTGAATCTGCGCGCCTTCGCTCTTGGCCACGCAGTGCACCGGCCAGGAATCAACGTAGTCGGGGGTTTCCGAGAAGTGCGAACCCGGCTCAATGTGCCAGTCCTGGGTTGCGACAATCGCGTCGTAGCGGTGGTGGTTGTTCTCCACGTATTCGCTAATCAGTGCGGCAACGTCTGCACCGCGCTCGGTGGCGAGGGCGCCGCCGGCGCAGAAATCGTTCTGCACGTCAACAATAATCAGTGCCTTAGACATGTCTGTCCTTTACAAGTAGGAATGAGTTTTCACTCTGGTTCGCCAGGTGAAAACAGTATCTCAGAAGGGTGGTTTAGATGAACTCGGTCGGAATGATCGGCTCACCCTCCGAGAGGCGGCGGGCAGCTTCGGGAAGCTCCGCCAGGGAGGCTGCGTGGCGGGCGGTCGCGCGGCGCACGCCTTCCTCACCGGTGAAGCCAGGGATCAGTTCGCCGTTGCGGACGAAGTCCACCATGAGCGGGCGGGTGTCCTCAAGCAGGTTCGGGTCCTCGTGGGTGCCCAGAACCTCGGCGGTAGCGATGCCCATGCCGTTGAGGCGGCGGGCGGCACGCTTCGCACCACCGATGGATGCCTTACCAGCCGAAGCCTTGGCAACCGGCTGCATTTCGCCGGCGGAGTTCTCGCGCTCAACAACCTTGTACACCATGGAGGAGGTCGGCGCACCGGAGCCGGTGACCAGCTTGGTACCCACGCCGTAAGAGTCCACGGGCGCTGCCGCGAGGGAGGCAATAGCGTACTCGTCCAGGTCGCTGGTGACGGTGATCTTGGTGTGGGTGTTGCCGAGCGAATCGAGCAGTTCACGCACGCGAGCCGCGGTGGCGACCAGGTCGCCGGAGTCCAGGCGCACGCCGCCGAGCTCTTCGCCGGCGAGTTCCACGCCGAGGCGGACTGCATCGTCCACGTTGTAGGTGTCGACGAGCAGGGTGGTGCGGGCACCGAGGGAACGCAGCTGCGCCTCGAATGCTTCACGCTCGCTGTCATGCAGCAGGGTGAAGGCGTGGGCGCTGGTGCCGATGGTGTGCAGACCGTAGCGCAGACCTGCCTCCAGGTTGGAGGTGCCCGCGAAGCCCGCAATGACGGCGGCGCGTGCGGCAGAAACAGCGGCGCGTTCGTGGGCGCGGCGCGAACCCATTTCGAGGCAGGGACGGTTGCCTGCGGCGGCGCTCATTCGGGAGGCGGCACTCGCCACGGCGGAGTCAAAGTTCAGGATGGACAGCAGGTAGGTTTCGAGGACGCATGCCTCGGCGAAGGTGCCTTCGACCTGCAAGACGGGGGAGTGGGGGAAGAATGCTTCGCCTTCTGCGTAGCCGCGGATGTTGCCGCTGAAGGTGAAGGATTCGAGGTAGGAGAGGGTTTCTTTGTTGACGATGTTGCGGGAGGAGAGGAAGGAGAGTTCTTCGTCGTTGAATCGGAAGTTTGCGAGGCCTTCGAGGAATCGGCCGGTGCCTGCGAGGACGCCGTAGCGGCGGCCTGCGGGCAGACGGCGGGTGAAGACTTCGAAGGTGCACTTACGGTTGGCTGCGCCGGAGGCGAGTGCCGCCTGGAGCATGGTCAGTTCGTAGTGGTCGGTGAGAAGGGAGGTAGTAGCCATGTGTTTATTGTAGTGGGGGATTAGGGTATTTTTCCTATTAATTCGGCGTGTCAATCACTACATAAAGTATTCTTGACTCTAAGTGCTGTAGTATGACAAATTACCAGCACTCTGTGCGGGAGCAACGCAGGATGAACACCGCAGCGGCATAGGACGAACACAGGGGCAACACATACCCGCCCGTATAATCAAAGGGAACCGGCCGCAAAGGAAACCAATGAACACTACCGCCGTGACCCTCTCCACCGGAACCCTCGAGGACACCGACCTCGACACCGCCCTGGAGAACATCCTCGCCACAGACACCCCCTGGAATGTCATCGTCTGGAACGACCCCGTCAACCTCATGACCTACGTGTCCTACGTCTTCCGCAGTCACTTCGGCTACTCCCGCGCCCGCGCCGAAGAACTCATGTTGCAGGTGCACCACAACGGCAAGGCAATCGTCTTCACCGGCTCCCGCGAAGACGCCGAAAAACACACCCAGGCAATGCACGCCTGGGGTCTGCTGGCAACCTTCGAGAAAGTAGAAAACTAATGGCACGGCCCTTCCGCCGCACCCCCGGAGGCTACACCGCCTCCTTCGAACCCGCCGAACGCGACCTGATCCGCGAACTCGCCGAAGACGTGCGCGCGCTGCTACGCCCGGCAGATACCACCGCCGACGGCGGCACCGTCGACCCGCTGGAGGCGCTGGTCGGCATCACCGAAAACCCCACCATCCCCGCCGACAGCGCCGTGGCGCGCCTGCTTCCCGCCGCAAGCAGTGACGACGAGGCTGCCACCGAGTACCGCCGCTACACCGAACGCGACCTGCGCGAAACCAAGCGCGCGAACCTGGCGATGCTCGCCTTCGACATTGAATCCAGCGACCTGCGCCTGAACGAGGAGCACGCCCGCGCCTGGGCTGCCGCGCTCGGCGATATTCGACTGGTGCTTGCAGACCGCCTCTATATCGTGGACGAAGACACCGCCGAAGATATTGCGGCGTTCACCGACCCCTCCGAAATCGAAACCCAGGAAGAGTACATGGCTGTGGTGTACAACTTCGTCTCTTGGGTTCAGGACTCGCTCATGCTTGCCATGCTCGACGGCCTGGACGATGAAGAGACCGAGGAGCCCGGCGGGGTATCTGGCGGGGCAGACGAGCAAGAATAGAACGAATTTTTCGAATTACCCCTCAAACTACCGTCATATACAACCACATAATGGTGGTTCTCGACTCATCTAACCGCCGAACGAACTAAAAGGGTAACCTTAGCGAGTTAGCATAGAACGTGGTACCCAACCGATAACGAAGTGTAGGTGACACATGAGTGACAGCATCGACGCAACAAATCCCTACCGTGCCCGCACCCCCTGGGGAAGCCCCGCGCCCGTAGGCCCCACCGCCGCAGCGCCCATTGGCGTCTTCGACTCCGGCGTCGGCGGACTCACCGTGGCACGCGCCATCATGGACCAGCTGCCTCACGAACGCATCATCTACGTCGGCGACACCGCGCACGGCCCCTACGGCCCCCTCAAAATCGCAGAAGTACGCGCCAACGCACTGCGCATTATGGATGAACTCGTCGACTCTGGCGTGAAAATGCTTGTCATCGCCTGTAACACCGCCTCCGCAGCGGTGCTCCGCGACGCCCGCGAACGCTACACCCGCCAGTACGGTATCCCCGTCATCGAGGTGATCCAGCCCGCCGCCCGCCGCGCGCTCGCCGCAACCCGCAACCGCAAAATCGGCGTGATTGCGACCGAGGCGACCGTCACCTCCCGCGCCTACGAGGACACTTTCGCGATTACCCCGAACCTTGAGGTGTACTCGGTGGCGTGCCCGCGCTTCGTGGAGTTCGTGGAGAAGGGCATTACCTCCGGCCCCGAGCTGCTGGAGACCGCCCGCGAGTACCTGCAGCCGCTCAAGGACGCCGGCGTGGACACCCTCGTGCTCGGTTGTACCCACTACCCGCTGCTGACCGGCGTGATTTCCTACATCATGGGTGAGGACGTCACCCTGGTGTCCTCCGCTGATGAGACCGCGAAGGACGTGTACCGCGAACTGCTCAACCACGCCATTGAAAGCCCGGTCCCCGAGGCAAACCCGCACCACGAATTCCTCGCCACCGGCGAATCTGAAACGTTCTCGCACCTGGCGCGCCGATTCCTCGGCCCCGAGGTCACCAACGTGCGCCACACCAGCTCCGTGGCTGAACGTTACCCGACCGGCTCGCTTGCCGCCATCACCCCCGAAATGCTCGCGGCACACCGCAACATTAACCTCGGTGATGACGAGGCAGAATCCGACCAGGTAGCGGAGGCTACCGCAGGCACTGAATTTTCCGGCACCACCACTAAGGACGACTCCTCATGCGTCTAACCGTTATCGGTTGCACGGGTTCCTTTCCCGGCCCCGTCTCACCGGCTAGTTGCTACATGCTCACCGCCACGGACTTCGCGGGTCGAACCTGGCGCATCATCATGGACATGGGCAACGGCTC